>JAFMLG010000017.1:19453-31062 GCA_017852335.1 Actinomycetota bacterium
CCCGCACCGCGGTCGCGCTCTTGCGCGGCACGGCCGTCCTCCGCGACCTCGGCGCGTCGGGCCTCCGAGCGGCGGCGGACGCCGCCGGCCGGATCCCGACCCGGGCGGCCGTGGGCGGCCTCGCGGTCCTCGTCGTCGCGGCGGCCGGGACCGTCGCGTTCCGCGCGGCGGGACCCGCCGAGGACGCCGCGGTCACGGTGCCGGGCCCGGACGAGGGTCTCGCACCGATCGTGCCGCCCGAGGCCCCCGACCCGACGACCCTCGGGGTCGCCGCCGACCCGGCCACGACGGAGCCCGTCAGCCCGTCCCCGGCACCGACCGAGGGGGACGCGGCGACCGGCGGCGTCCCGACCGACGAGCCGCTCGCCGGGATCGTCCCGGTCCCCGACCTCCCGCCGGTCCCCGAGGTCGCCGCGCCCGAGCCGCGACGACCACCCTCGCTGCTGCGCATCCCCGCCATCGGGGTCGACGCGGCGACGGTGCCCGTCGGGCTCGAGCCGGACGGGGCGATGGAGATCCCCGTCGACGTCAGCACCATCGGGTGGTACGAGCCGGGTGAGGGCGTCGGGGTCGCACCCGGCCAGGTCGGCACCGCCGTCCTCGCGGGCCACGTCGACTCGCGCACGCAGGGCGCCGGCGCGTTCTACTACCTGCGGGACCTCGCCGTCGGCGACGAGGTCGTCGTCGAGCACGCCGACGGGACGTCCTCGACGTGGGAGGTGACCGAGATCATCCAGTACCCGAAGGACGAGCTGCCGATCGACGAGGTGTTCGTCTGGGACGGTCCGCCGCGCCTGGCGCTGATCACGTGCGGCGGCGAGTTCGACTGGACGGTCCGCTCCTACACGGACAACATCGTCGTCCACGCCGAACCGGTCCCCGCCGCGGAGGGGGCGGCGCCGTCCGTCGGCGGCTGATCCGGTGCGCCGCCCCCCGCTCCCCCGCCGCCTCCGGCTCGACGACCTGACGCCGCGCCGTCGCCGTCAGGTCCGGCTGCTCCGGACGGTGGCGGTGCTGCTCGCCCTCGGCGCGGTCGTGGTGCGGCTGGGCGACGGCACCGACGAGGCGACCGCGCTGCCACCGGCCCCGGCGATCGCGCCCCCGAGCATCGCCACCGCCCCGCCCGACGCCGGAGCCGAGGCCGAACCCGAGCCGACGCCGGCCCCGCCGCGGCTGGCGCCCCTGCGGGTCCGGGTGCCGACGATCGGCGTCGACGCACCGGTCGTCCCGGTCGGGATCCTGCCCGGGGACGTGATGGAGATCCCCGACGACGTCGACGACCTCGGGTGGTACGACCCGGACGGGCTCGGCGTCGCACCGGGACGGGACGGCACCGCGGTCCTCGCCGGCCACGTCGACTCGCGGACGCAGGGCCGCGGCGCGCTGTTCGACCTGCGGGAGCTCGCGGTCGGCGATCCGGTCGAGGTGGTGCTCGAGGACGGTGGCGTCCAGACGTGGCGGATCACCGCCGTGCACCAGTACGCGAAGGCGACGCTGCCCTACGACGAGGTCTTCACGTGGGCGGGGGCGCCGCGCCTGGCGCTGATCACCTGCGGCGGGGAGTTCGATCGGACCGAGCGCGCCTACCTCGACAACATCGTCGCCTACGCCGCGCCGGACCCCTCGCCGTCGTCCTGATCCCCGTCCCGATCGTGGTCCGGGACCTCGACCCCGGCCGCGCGGAGCAGGTCCTCGAACTCGGCCAGGCGCGCCCGCAGGCGCTCGATCGCCGGCCGGTGGACGTCTCGGAACGCGCGCATCGCCTCCCCCGTCGGCACGCCGCCGCGCTGCACGTCCGTGATGAACCGTTCGACCGCCGCGAGCTCGGCGTCGAAGTCCCGCTCGTCCTCAGCCATCGCCGTCCCCTCCCGCCGATCGGTCCGGCGGCCCGTCGTCCCCGGCCGTGTGCCGGTGGACGGTGTCGATCGTGGCGGTCACGGTGGCGTCGGCCGTCTCGACGACGATCGTCGCGCCGGGCGCGAGGACGGCCGGTCCGCCGTCGGGCGCCGTCACCAGCGCCATGCCGCGGGTGAACGACGCGAGCGTCGCCGCCGCGGTCGCGACGCGGCGCCGCAGGTCGGCCAGCCGGGCCGCGACCGCGTCCCCGAGCGCGCCGCGGACGCGGGCGACGCGGTCCCGCTCGGCCGCGACGCGGGCCGCGAGCACCGGGCCGACGACGTCGAGTCCGCGGATGCGCTCGGCGGCGCGGAGGTTGTGGTCCGCGAGCCACCGCCCGGCCTCGGCGGTGTGCCGGACCCCGTACCCCGCGACACGGTAGACGAGCGGCGTGTGGTCGGCGTGGCCGACGGCGACGAGGACGGGCGTGCCGTCGCGCTGCAGCCGGTCGACGGCCCGGAGCAGCCCGACATCGTCCCAGCCGCTGATCGGCTCGATCGCACCGCCGCGCATGACCGCGACCAGGTCGAACGGCCCCTCGCCGTCGTCGTGCGTGGCGGCGACGCCCCGCGCGACGAGCGCCCCGAGGTCCGGCGAGTCGCCCGGCAGGCTGCGGTGGACGATCGTCGGCGGCTGCCACCCGCCGAGGTCCCGCGTCAGGTCCCCGAGCGTCGTCCCGACCGGGGCGAGCAGCAGCAGCCGGCGCAGGAACAGCGGCAGCGGGGGCACGACCGACCCGAGCCGCTCCTCGACGATGGCGCGCTGCGCCGCCTCGTACGCCTCGCGGGTCGTCGCCGCACCGACCCGCACCAGCGAGGTGGCCCGCACCTGGACCTGCGCCCGGTTGATCCAGAGGTCGATGCTCCCCTCGGCCTGGACCCGGGTCTGCGGCTCGAGCGCGGCCGGCAGCACGCCGCGGGCCTCGCGCGGACCCATGTTGATCGCGAGCCGCGTCGGGAACCGGCCGACGGGCTCGACGTCGCCGAGCGTCACGGTCATGAAGCCGCCGTTCGCGACGCGGTGCTCGACGACGACGCCCTCGACGACGACCGGACCGTCGAACGCGGCCGCGAGCCGCCCCTTCACGACCTCGAGCAGCTGGGTGGGACTGAGCGCGACCGGCGCCGCCGACGCGTCGGCGTCGACGGGGGCGGCGTCGGCGCCGCTCACGCCGGCCCGTCCACCGCGTGGGCGAACAGCGCGTCGCGGTCGCACCAGTCCAGCGCCGCCGGATGCGTCGCGGCCAGCACGACCGGCGGTGCGACACCGGCCTCGTACGCCTCCTGCCACCGCGACGCGCAGAGGCACCACCGGTCCCCCGGCCGCAGGCCCGGGAACCCGTACTCGGGTCGGGGCGTCGAGAGGTCGTTCCCGACCCGCCGGGAGAAGGCCAGGAACTCGGCGGTCACCTCGGCGCAGACGCCGTGCACGCCCGTGTCGGCGCCGCCGACGTTGCACGACCCGTCGCGATGGAACCCGGTCAGCGGGTCCATCGAGCAGGGGGCGAGCGCGGTGCCCAGCAGGTTCTCGGCCATGGTCCGAGTCAACCAGCGTCGGGGGCGGGCGGCGCGGTGGCGATCGCGTCGGACGCCCCGCCACGCACGAGGTCGGCCACGGCGCGTTCGAGGTCGCCCATCCGCCGCGACGAGTGTCGGACGGCCGTCATCAGCGCGGCCTCGCTGGCGACGAGCAGCACCTGACGGCGGGCGCGCGTCACGGCCGTGTACAGCAGCTCCCGGGTCGCGAGCCGCGAGGTTGAGGGCGGCATCACCACGACGACCCGGTCGTACTCGGAGCCCTGCGCGCGGTGGACGGTAATGGCGTGCGCGCTCCGGATCCCCGGCAGCGCGATCGCGGGCTGCAGCAGCAGCCCACCGGCGCCCCCGCCGTCCGCATCCCCACCGTCGCCCTCGGGGGCCGGCGGCCGGAGGAACGCGACGACGGTGGGGGTGCGCGACGCGACCACGCCGACGTCGCCGTTCGAGAGCCGGGTCATCGGGTCGTTCACCGTCATGATGACCGGCTCCCCCTCCCGCCGCTCGTGCGACACGTCGGCGGCGTCGCCCGCGGCGTCCACGGCCGCGCGGACGATGCGGTCCCAGGTCGCGACGCCCCAGCGTCCCGATCGGTGCCCGCAGAGGAGCCGCACGCGTCCCACCGCGTCGAGCGCGTCACGGAGCGCCTCGGGGGTCGGACCGTCGGCGCCGGTGACCAGGTCGCGCGCTCGGCGGAGGTCCGCGAGGAGCGGCGCGACGATGACGTCGCGCTGACCGGCCGGATCCTCGCCGTCCTCGACCTCGCACCACTCGATCGCGGCCGGCGTCGCGGCGGCGGGCGACCGGAGCAGCTCGAGCATGCGGTCGACGCGGCGGTCACGCATCGCGGCGACGATCCCGTCGCGCCGCTCGGCCTCGAGCCGACCCTCGGGGGTCGGGGCGCTCCGCGCCCGCTGGTTGGTCCGGAGCTCGCCGATGACCGGGCTCCCCGATCCGCCGAGTCCGGAGATCAGCGAGTGCAGCACCGATCCGGTCCCGACGCTCTCGAGCTGGTCTGGATCGCCGACGAGCACGACCAGCGCGTCGTCGGCGACGGCGTCCAGCAGGTCGGCCGCGAGCGGCAGGTCGAGCATCGAGGACTCATCGACGACGACCACGTCGTAGGGCAGCCCCCCCGGCGGGCGCCGGGCGACGCCGTCGCGTCCGATGCCGAGGAGTCCGTGCACGGTGTGCGCCCGGACGGCCAGGACGTCCGCGCGGACCCGTTCGGCCCGGTCCGCGTCGACCACCAGGCCGAGGGTGCGCGCCAGGGTCGCGCCCTGATCGCGGATCGACTCGACGAGGCGGGAGCGAGCGCGTCCGGTCGGCGCCGCCAGCGTGATCCGGAGCGGTTCGACGGCGGCGAGCAGGCCGAGCACCGTCGCGACGGTGGTGGTCTTCCCCGTCCCCGGCCCCCCGCTGAGGATCGCGAGGCGACGGTCGGTGCCGGCGGAGAGCAGCCGCCGGATGGCGGCGCGCTGCTCGGCCGAGACCCAGTGACTGCCGTCCGGGGCCGCAGGCGGCCGGTCCCCGTCGAGCACGGCGTCGAGCCGGTCGAGGAGGGCCAGCGCGGGGGTCGTGACGTCGCGCGTCCAGCGCGTCGCGGCCCGGGCACCGCGGCGGCGGAGGGCCGCGACGATCCGCTGCTCGAACCGGTGGGCCCGCTCGGTCTGGAGCAGGTCCCCCGTCAGCACCAGCGGCCGGACCGGGGCGCCGGGTCGCGGCAGGTCGGGGACCGGACCGACCGCGACCGCGCTCGAGGCCCGGAGCGCCGCGAGCCGCCCGTCGCGGTCGGACGGCGGCCGCTCCCCCTCGTCGAGGTCGAGCAGCACCGCGAGCGCGTCGTCCTCGAGCGCGAGGTCGATTCCGGCGTGCCCGAGGGACCCGGCGCGGACGAGCAGCCGGACCAGGTCCAGCACGACCAGGTCGTCCTCGTGCCAGCGGTCGCGCACGACCGCCGCGGCGCGCTCGGCGGCGGCGCGCGGGCCCCGCGTCGAAGCGGTCATGACCCGACCCCCAGCTCGAGGACCCGGGCCGCCGCGACGACGGCCTCCGCCGGCGGCGCCCACCACCACACCCCGTCCCGCCGCCCCTCGGCGTCGCGGGGTGTGCCGGGCCCGGCCATCCCCCGCAGGAACAGCAGCCCGAACCCGCCGAGGTGTGCCTCGGGGTCGTACCCCGGGTCGCGGCGGTCGAGCCAGCGGTGGAGGGCGACGAGGTAGAGGAGCCCCTGCAGCATGTAGAGGTCGTGCCGGGCCGTGTGCAGCAGCATCGGCTGGTCGTACCGCTGGGGCGGGTCGACCTGCCCCGGCCGGCCGCCGGTCAGCCGGTTGGTCTTGTGGTCGAGCACCGCGTACCGGCCGTCGGGGAGCCGGACGACGAGGTCGGCCACCCCGGTCAGCCAGCCGGCGACCTCGGGGGCCGCGCCGGGTTCGGCCAGGGCCGCGAACCCGTCCCGGACGCCGCTGGCGGGCAGGCGCGCCGCGACGGCCCCGGCCACGGCGCCGAGCGGCAGTGGCGTCCGGGTGTCGCCGAGCGGTAGGTCGAACGGTGGCTCGGCGAGCCGCCGGTCGGGACCGAGGTCCCGCAGGCACAGCCCGCGCGCCACCTGGTCGAGCGGCGTCTCGAGCGCCGCGACGAGGCCGCGGGCGACGCGGTTGAGGAGGTCGCCGCGGTCGAGGTCGGGTTCGAGGAGCGCGAGGCGTCGGGGCGGGACGGCCTCGAGGTGCCGCCGGACCTCGGCGTCGAGGTCCGGCGCGGTGAACTCCACCACCTCGAGGACCTCGTGCACGACGGTCCCGACGGCGGTCCCCCCGACGAGGTCGACGAGCCTCCCGAGGGGCGGCGCACCGCTCGGTCGGTCCGGCGGCGGGGGTGTCGTCGCGTACTCCTCGTCGTTGCCCGGCGTGACTTCGGGCGGACGGTCGTCGTCCCGGAGCTGCGGTGCCGGTTGGAGCTCCTCGTCGTCGTCGGGCGGGCGCAGGGCGCCGCGCATGCTCGAGAACGACCAGCGGCGGACCTCCGCCTCCCGGACCGCGCGGCTGAGACGGGCGACGGTCGGCTCGGCACCGCCCTCCACGCGCGGCGGTGTCCAGCGCACGGGCTCGATCGCCTCGGGCACGCGCACGATCCGGATTGCGCCGTCCGACCGCGCGGCCCAGCCGTCCAGCGCCGCGACCGTCTCGTCGTCCTTGACCTCACCGACCCCCGAGGGCCCGTCCTCGGGGCCCAGCGGGAGGAGGGCGCCGGCCGCGTCCCTCGGCGCGAACAGCAGCCGCGCGAGCAGCGAGTCCTCGGCGTCCGGCCGCGACGCCCACCACACGACGAGACGGCCGCGGGCGCGGGTCAGCGCGACGTACAGCACCCGCGCCCGATCGCCGTCGTCCGCCTCGAAGGCCAGCCGGATGCGGTCGGCGCGGTCGGCGCCCGGCTCGTCCTCCTCTGCGTCGGCCCAGCGCCAGTCCGTCCACGACGCGACGTCGATCACGGGGCCGTCCGGCCCCCGGTACGCGTAGGGCCGGAGCCGTCGCTCCTGGCCGCGCTTCGTCGTGATGGGGAGCAGCACCACCGGGAACTCGAGCCCCTTCGCCGCGTGGAAGGTCATGACCTGGACGGCGCTGCCGTCGGTCTCGATCCGTCGCACCGCGGGGTCGTCCCCGAGCCGGTCGGCCGTCCCTGAGGTCCGCACCAGCGTGTCGAGCGCCTCGAGGACCGCGCCGGCCGGCGCCGGACCGCCGCCGACCGCACCGTGCAGCAGCTCGCCGACGTGCTCGAGGTCGGTCCGCCCGCGCTCGCCGACGCGTGCCAGCGCCGTGGTCACGTCCGGCTCGGCCAGCAGCCGCACCAGGAACGGCACCACGCCCCGGCGCCCGAGGTCGCGCCGCCACGCGTCGACCCTCAGCTGGAGCGTCTCGACCACCTCCGCGTCCCCGAGCGCCTCCAGCGGGGCGGCGACGAACCAGGACAGCATCAGCGCCCGCACCCGGTCCCGGCGGTGCGGCGCCTCGAGCGCGGCGAGGAGCAGCCGCCACTGCTCGACGGCCTCGGAGGTCAGCACATCCCCGGCCCGGGGCCGGACCGCGGGCAGCTCGACCGCTCGGAGCGCGGCGATGACGGCCTCGGCCTCGTCGCCCGAACCGACGAGCACGGCGAGGTCCCCGGGGACGAGCGGACGCCCGGGACGGTCGGGCGCGTCGGCGGTGCGGGCCGTCCGGAGCAGCTCGACCGCGTGGGCGGCGAGGTCCTCGAGCACCAGGGCGTCGCTGCGGCCGGCCCGGAACTTCCCGTCGGTCATGAGGGACGGGTGCCGCGGCACCCAGCGCAGCTCGAGGTCACCGCCCTCGCCCGCGAGGACCGGTCCGGCCGTCGCGGGCGCGGTCACCGGGTCGTACGCGATCAGGTCCGAGCCGAAGGTGGCGCCGCGGAGCAGCAGGTCGAGCGCGCCGATCAGCGCCGGGGACGAGCGGTGGTTGACGCGGATCGCGCGGACGTCGTCGGCGTCCTCCTTCGCCCGGAGGTAGGCGTGGACGTCCGCGCCGCGGAAGCGGTAGATCGACTGCTTCGGGTCCCCGACCATGACCATCGCGGCCGGGGGGCCGAGCCGCTCCGGATCCGCGCGGAACGAGCGGTGCAGCACCCGCCACTGGACGGCGTCGGTGTCCTGCATCTCGTCGACCAGGACGAACCGGTACCGGTCGCGGAGCGCCCGCACGGCGACCGGACCCCGGTCCGGGTCCCCGACGACCTCGTCCAGCCGCGCGACGAGCTGCCCGAAGTCGAGTTCGGCCCGGGCGTCGAGGCGGCGGCGCAGCTCGGCCACGACCGTCGCGACCAGCCCCGACCACGCCCCGGCCGCCTCCGGCTCGACCCGCCGTCCGAAGCCGCCGGTCGGCGCGCCCGGGACCAGCGTCGCACCCGGGTCGTTCAGGGCCCGCTTCACCGCGTCGACGAGCCGCTCCTCGAGCGCCTCGGGGTCGAGGCTGTCGGCGTCGCCGGCGACGGCGAACGCCGCCGGGTCGGCGGCGAGCCGCGTCCCGAGAAGGTCGCGGACGATGTCGTCGCGGTCGCGGTCGGAGGCGGTCGCGGGCCCGCGGCCGCCGACGTCCCCGAGCATGCCGAGCCCGACGAGCGCCGAGCGGCAGAACGCGTGGAGCGTCGAGACGGTCGCGCGCTCGAACCCGACGAGGGCCGCGGCCGCCGCCCGTCGCCGCTCGGCGAGCGTGCCGGGGTCGACGTCGGTCAGCGCCCGGATCCAGTCGTGGGTCCGCGGCGGTGGCCGCCCGTCGACGGCGGCATCCAGCGCGGTCGCGGCGTCGCGGAGATCGGTGCGGATCCGGGACCGGAGCTGCTCGGCGGCCGCCCGCGTGAAGGTGACGACGAGGAGCCCGGCCGGGTCGTTGCCGCCCTCGACGAGCCACCGGGTCGCCAGCGCGGTCAGGGTGAACGTCTTCCCGGTGCCGGCGCTCGCATCGAGGGCGAGCACGCCGCTCGGCAGCGGATCGGCGAGGTCGAAGGTCCCGATCACGCCGCACCCCCGACGACCGTCCGGACCTCGACCGAGCGCTGGAACGTCGCCCGGAGGAGGTCGCCGAGCTCGACGGCCGTGCGGAGGCCCCCGGAGGTCCGCACGTGCATCGACGCGAACTCCTCCGGTGTCGGGAGACCCAGGAGCAGCCGCGACGCCGCCGCGTACCCGTCGCGCTTCAGCGCGTTGCGCACCGCGATGGCGGGGGCACCGGGCATGCCGACCCACCACGTCGCCCGCGGCGAGAACGGGAGCGGCACGTCCCGGACCAGCGCCGCCAGGCCGACGAGGACCTCGAGGGCCTCCCCCGCGACCTCGGCCCGCTCGGTCGCGTCGGCGCCCCGGATGCGCAGCTCGTGCCGGACGGGACCGCGCACGGGCTTGCCCTCGCGGCTGCGGCCCGCGCGGCGCACGACGACGCCCTCCTCGACCCACGGGGCGTCGGGGTCCGCACGGGCGGCGACGAGCAGCCGGAGCCACGTCGCGACCTGCTCCCGCGGCTGGTCGCCGACGAACGCGACGTCGACGACGCAGCCGTCCCACCGCGGGAGGGACGCCGTCAGCCGGACCCGGTCGGCATCGCCGGCCCCGACCGTCCCCGCCGGGGACCACGGGCCGCCGGTCCGGAGCCGCAGCTCGACGCCGCGGACCTCGACGTCGGCGGGGGCAGGCGCCAGGTCGCGGAGCGCGGCGACCTCCGCCGCGACGCGCGCGAGGGTCTCCTCGGCGAGCAGGCCGGGCGGCAGGCCGCCCCGGGTGGGACGGTCGCGCCGCCAGGTCCCGTCCGTCCCGGCCTCGGCCGCCTCGAGCAGCTCGGTGCCGAGCAGGTACTCCTCGAGGCCGCCGACGACGAGCGGGAGGTGCCGCTCGGGGTCCTCGGGCGGGGCCGGGACCGCGAGGGCGAGACGCGTCCGCAGGTGCGCTGTCGCGGGGTCGCGGAGCGCCCCGATGACGTCCTCGAGATCGAGGTCCAGCCACTCGGAGGGGCGGGGGCCGTCGCCGTGGGGATCGACGATCTCGGCGCCGTCGGCGTCGCGCCGCACGACCAGCTCCGTCGTCCCGAGCACCGGCGGCATTTCGTCGGGCGACGCCCGGACGACCGCGAGGGCCGACGGGAGGAACGTCCAGGGCCCGGCGCCGGACGGGGTGGGCACGGGGCCCTCCTCGCCCCGGGCGACCCCGAGCGTCCGGGGGTCGGCGAGGTGCCGCGGGTGGGCGACCACGAGCGGCAGCGGGCCGTCGGGCACGTCGGGGAGGGCGTCGCAGAGCTCCTCGACGACGGTCGGGAGGGGCAGCTCCTCCCCCGTCGTGATGCTGCGGCCGTCGCAGGTGATGATGAGGCGGTCGCGCGCGGCCACGACCGTCTCGAGCAGCGCCGAGCGGGCCTCGGCCGCCGGGTCGCGCTCGCCGCGGCGCCGGCCGGGGACCAGCGCGTCGTCGTCGTCGGAGACGACGGCCGGACGGTCGCCGAGCCCGACGAGGACCACGACGCGGGCCGGGACGCCGCGCAGCGCCGAGACCGACCCGACCTGGACGCAGCCGGCGGCCGGGACGACCCCGCCGCCGCCGGACCCGAGCTGGAGCCCGAGGGCGCGGGTCCACTCCCGCAGCGTCAGCGGGACCTCGGCCGCACCGCCGTCGGCGGCGGCGGCGGCGATCGCGTCGACCGCGTCGAGGATGCGGTCGGCCTCGGACCGCCAGGCGGTGGCGTCCGCCGTCCTACCGTCCGGGCGGAGCAGCGACCCCACCAGCCGCGCGGTCAGCCGACCCCACCCGGCCACGGGGACCGACGTCGCCGCCGCGCCGGCGAGGCCCATGAGCGCGTCGACGGCCTCGGTCACCCGCCCCGCCACCGGGAGGAACGAGTCGGCCGCGAGCCGGGCCGGGGCGAGCGGACCGGCCGGCGTCCCGACCACGCGGTGCCGGTCCGGGTGGAGCAGGAGCCCGGCCGCGAGCCGGTCCCGGGCGTCGCGCCACGTCCCGTCGCCCGGGACGTCGTCGGCGCCGTCCTCTGGGTCGTCGCCGGTCCCGCCCGGCGCGAACCGGGCCCGGTGAGCGGCGTCGGTCCCCCACCGGACCCCGAGCTCCTCGAACGACGCGACGACCACCGCGAGGTCGTCGAGATCGAGCCCGAGCGCGGCCCGGACCGGCGGCATGCCGAGGAGCGCCTCGACGTCCTCGCGGGTCAGGCGGTCGGCCGCGGCCGCGAGCGCCCGGTCGAGGCTGACCCGGACGAGGTCGTCGGCCGGGACCGACCGGTCCACGAGCCGGACGGCCAGTGACGTCGTGCGACCGTCGACGTGCGCCACGGGGGCGCCGAGGATCGGCTCGACCAGGGGGGCGACGGTCGCGATGTCGTCGCAGAGGACCAGCACGTCGCGCGGGAGCAGCGAGGGGTCGTCCTCGAGCGCGTGGAGGATCGCGTCGCGCGCCACCTCGAGCTGGCGGACCGGACCGTGGCAGGCGTGGACGATGACGCTGCCGTCGCCGCGCCGGTGGCCGGTCGGGACCGCGGGGCTGGTCCAGGCGGCGGTCCCGGCGGTCCCGGCGGTCGGGTCGTCCGCGCCGTCCGCGGTTGGGCCGTCCGCGAGGGCGGCGCGGAGCCGACCGAGCTGGTCGTCCGACCCGCTCGGTGCGCTCCGGCGGAGTGGGAT
>JAFMLG010000018.1 GCA_017852335.1 Actinomycetota bacterium
CCCCCGGCGCCCGGCGCAACCGGCTCGCCGCCGCCCTCCCCGATGGCTCGATCGGCGTGCTCGAGCTCGTGACCAGGGGCCCGGGCCCGGACGGGCCGGGGACGGTCGAGGTCCGCCTCTCCGCCCGCGGCCGCGCCGCCCGGAGGGCCGTCGGTCGGCTGGCCCTGGACGACGCCGGGCTGGCCGGGACGTGGACGCGGCGACGGGTCGACGCCGCCGTCGAGCTCCGCGCCGCGCCGCCGCCGTCGGCGGCGACGGTCCCGGCCCGGACGGCGACGGCCGCCGGGGCGGCGGCGCGGCTCCTCGCGGCGCTGGGCTGGCCCGCCGCGGAATGGCACCCGGAGACCTGATCCGGCGCCCCGTCCCGCCGGACGGTCGCGCCTCCGCGGTCCGCGGCCCCCCGTCCGGCACGATGCGCCCATGGCGGTGCTGGAGCGACCCGAGGACCTGCTGGCCGCGGCGGCCGAGCGGGACGCCGCGCGCGCCCGGGCGGCGGTGGCCCGGCTGACCGCGCCGCGGCTGCTCGAGGCGGTGCTGACCCAGGCCCAGCTCGCCGTCGAGCCGGGCCGCGTCCGCCCGGCCGGCATCGACGCCGTCGCCGAGCTGTCCCGCGCCGCCGTCGAGATGACCGGCGTCGAGCGCGGTCCGGTCCCGGCCGGGACGGACCTGCCCCTCGTCACCGGCTGGGAGCTGATGACCGTCGGCGGTGCGGGCGAGCTGGTCGGGGCCAGCGCGTCGGTCCCGGTCCGGCCCTGGTTCCTCGCGCTGATCGCGTTCTCGGACCACCCCGCCGACCCCGTCCCGACCCCGGGGGCGTGGCGCCGCGTCACCGCGGCCGCGGCCGACGGCCGCCTGGTCTCGGCCCGGCTGCGGCTGGGCCGGGACGGCGACGACGTCGTGCTCGACGCCCGTGTCAGCCCCGAGCCGGACGACCTCGGGTCGGACGCCGCGCTCGCGTGGGGACTGTCCCGCGCGCTGACCGGTGCGGTGCGTTCAGCCCGGCGTGCGGCCTGAGCCGTCGGCCCGCCGGCCGTCCGGCGCGCCGTCCGGCGTGACGGACCCGACCGCACCCGCCGCGCCGCGCGACGCCGCCACGATCGCGCGGGCGACGACGAGGTCCTCGGCCGCGTGACCGACGGACGCGAACAGCGTCCGCTCCGCGTCGTCGCGCCGCCCCACGACCGCGCCGGCGCAGACCTCGTGGAGGTCGGCCCGGACGTGCTCGCGGTGCCAGAGGCCGTCGCGCTCGGCACCGAGGAGGTCGCCCTTCTCCGCGAGCGCCGCCGCCCGCAGCTCGACGACGACGGCCGAGGCGGCCACGGCCGCGCCGTCGAGCTCGCGCAGGTCGGGCCGGTGCGCGCCGACCGCGTTGACGTGCACGCCGGCCGGGAGGTCGGCCCCGCGCAGCACCACCTCCGCCCCGGTGGTGCAGGCGCAGACGACGTCGGCCCGTGCCAGCACGTCCGGGGTCGCCGCGGCCGCGACGACGCCGTCCGTGACCAGTCGCGCCGCGAGCGCTCGGGCCGCCTCGGGCCGCCGGGCGACGACGTGGACGCGGGCGTCGACCAGCTCGTCCGCGAGGGCCCGGGCGTGCGCCTCGGCCTGCACGCCGGCCCCGAGGACGACGACCTCGCGGGCGCCGGGCCGCGCCAGCGCCCGCGTCGCGACCGTCGAGACGGCCGCGGTCCGCAGGGCCGTCAGCGCGTCCCCGTCGACGAGCGCGACGGGGGTCAGCCCCGGCGGCCCGAGCACGACGACGACCGCGGTCACGCGGGGCAGCCCCAGCGCGGGGTTCGCCGCCGCCAGCCCGACGACCTTCGTGACCGCCCAGCCGTCCGACGCCGCCGGCATCACCAGCAGCTCGCCGCCGGGCGCCGCGGCGTCGGTCGCGTCGGCGACCGCAGCGGGCACGTCGAGGTGGAGCCGCTGGGGCACGACGGGCAGCCCGGCCGCGAACGCGTCCCACAGCGCGTCCGCCGCCGCGCGCGGGGACACCGCGGCGACCGCGGCCGGCCCGAGCCAGGGCGGCGCCGTCACGGACGCAGCACCGCGTCGTACGCGCGGCGGGTGCGGACCGCACCGTCGGCGACCGCGACGCAGGCGATGGTCGCGCCGTCGATCTCGAACACGGCCAGCTGTCCGTCGGCCGCGGCGACGGCGAGGACCGCGGCGCGGTCGAGCCCCACGAGGGCGCGGGACACCTCCGACTCGCGGCGATCGGGGGAACGACCCAGCGCCGGCAGGTGCGTCACGCCGGCGGCGTCGAGGCGGGCGACGAGCGCCGCCATGCGGCGCGCGTTCGCGGCGGCGTCGAGGACCTCGGGGTACGGGTCCCCGGCCGTCACGATGCTGACGGGCCCGGCGAGCAGGCCGCCGACCGGTGCCTCGGCCGCCGGTGCGGCCGGCGGGGCGACGTCGCCCGGCCGCGGCGTCAGCTCGAGCACGCCGTCGGCCACGACGATCTCGACGACGGCCCGGGCGTAGCGGTCCCACGGTTCGCCGGCCGTCGCCCCGCCGTCCATGCGCGCCCTCCCGACGTCCCGCGCGCCGTCGCGGGCCCGCCGCCGGACGCTAGGCCGGACGCCGCGCCGCGGGACCCCTCGGAAACCGCCGCGCGCCCGGACCGGCCCACGGGTCCGTGTCGTCTACACTCGGTCGGACACCTCAGCGGTGCGACGCGCGGGGCCAGCGAGGAGCAGCCATGCTGAGCCGTACCGAACTGCGCAACTCCATCGGACGCCGGGATTTCACGGTCCGCGACTTCGCCCACGAGCTGGGCGTGACCGAGGGGACCGCCCGGGCCCGCATCGCCCGCCTCCAGGACGCCGGGGTCGTCGAACCCACCGGCGAGGTCCTGCAGCACCTCGGGGACGGCGGCCGACCCCTCCGTGGCCGCCCCGCCACCCTCTACCGGGTCTCCTGACGCTCCGCACCCGGCCGCGACCGGGTGCGGTTCGGACGTCCCCCCGCGCGCACCGCGTGCGGCGCCGGTGGAAGACCTGTGGAACTCCGGGGGACGTCCTGTGGGTTCCGATCCGGCGCTGGACAGCGCTCCGGGAGCTCCGTACGGTCCTCCATCCGGTCGGTGACGGACTGCGAGTCGCCGGACGGACGGTGGAGGGGACGACAGGCCCCCGAGCCGGAAGCGGTGGAGGATCCGCGAGGATCGCGGGACCCCGGGGCCGAGGCATCGGCGTCGAGGACCCGTCCGAAGGAGCCCCTCGGGGCGACGGAGGACGACACCGGGTGGCCGGGACCGCCGCGAGGCGGACCGACCGTCGCGAGACGGGCCACCGGATCGGAGGGCGGCTGTCGCCGCCGCTCGGATCGCACGGACCGTCGCAGCGGGACCGTGCAGGCGGACGGACGGCCGCGAGGCCGACCGGGACGGACGTCGAGGCGCCCACCTCCGGGTGGCGCGACGGACGCGAGCAGGACCGCCCTCCCCCGAGGAGGACGGCGCCGCCAGGGGTGACGGACGGACGCGCTCGGACGCGTCGGTACGGACGCCCCACCCGGCGAGACCGCCCTCCGGGGTGGACGACCCGGGCGGCGGGTGCGCTCTCCAGAGGCGCGCACCCGTCCGCGACGCCCCGGTGGGCCCGCAAGGGCGCCCGGGGCGTTCGCGCGTCCGGGGGTCGATCGGACCCGGCGCGGACGGCCGCGCGACGGCGACGGAGGGAGCGGACCATGGCGACGACGCTGGAGGCACCCGGCTGGCTCGAGCCGGAGCGGCTCGAGGACGTCCGCGGCCGCGTCCCGATGGTCTACGTCGAGGCCGTCCCGGTCCGCGTCGACCACCTCGGCCGGGTCACCCGCGTCGGGTTCCTCCTGCGGCCCCAGTCGGACGGGACCCTGTCGCGCGAGGTCGTGTCGGGCCGCGTCCTGCTCGGCGAGAGCGTCCGCGAGGCGCTGTGGCGTCACCTCACCAAGGACCTGGGCGGCGACGCCGATCCGCAGCTGCCCCCGACGGCCGCGCCGTTCACCGTCGCCGAGTACTTCCCGGACCCGACCCGCGCGGCCCAGCACGACCCGCGCCAGCACGCCGTCGCGCTCTGCTACGTCGTGCCGATCGACGGGGAGGCCGCGCCGTCCCAGGACGCGCTGGACTTCGCCTGGCTCACCCCCGAGGAGGTCGCGTCGCCGACGATCGCGGCCGAGCTCTCCCCCGGCCACGCGGTCCTGGTCCGCCGGGCGCTGGCCCACTGCGGCGTGGCCGCCTGACCGTCCCCCTCCGACGGTCCGGCCGGCGCAGCCGGCTCAGTCCGCTCCGCCCGCGACGACGGCGCCGGTCCCCCGCAGGCGACCGACCGCGTCGTCGAGCAGGAACCACCCGGCCTCCGTCGCCTGCAGCCGCCCGCAGGCCGCGGTGACCAGCCCCGCGGCGACCGCGCCCTCGACCGCGGCCGCGTCCAGCGGGGGCACGTCGACGGGGTGCAGTCCCTCCCGCAGGCGCAGCCCGAGCAGCAGCCGCTCCAGCGCCCTCGCGTCGTCGCCCAGGACCTCCTCGCCGGTCAGGTCGGGGATCCGTCCGTCCCGGTCCCGCGGCGCCGACGCACCCGGCGCATGGGCGGCGAGGTAGCGGTCGGTCGACCGCGTCGTCCACCACCGCCGGCCGTCGCGGTGGGCGTGGGCCCCCACGCCGACGCCGAGGTAGTCGCCGTGCCGCCAGTACAGGACGTTGTGGCGGGACCGCTCGGCGTCGCCACGGGCGAAGTTCGCGACCTCGTACTGCACGAACCCGGCCGCGCTCAGGACCTCGCGCGCCTCGTCGTACCGCTCCCGCTGGACGTCGTCGTCGGGCGCCGGGACCGTCCCGGCCGCCACCGCCCGACCGAGGGGCGTGTTCGCGTGCACCCCGAGCGCGTACGCCGAGACGTGGTCCACGCCGAGCCCGACGACGGCGGCGAGGCTGCCGAGCCAGGCCGCCCGATCCTCCCCCGGCGTGCCGTAGATCAGGTCGAGGCTGACGCGGCCGACACCGGCGTCCCGGGCGGCCGCGACCGCGGCGGCGGTCCGCTCGGGACGGTGACGTCGCTCGAGGGTGGCGAGGACGCCGGCGTCGAAGGACTGCGCCCCGAGCGAGACCCGGTCCGCCCCGGCGGCGGCGAGCGCCGCGAAGGTCGCCGGCTCGGCCGTCTCGGGGTTGCACTCGACGGTGACCTCGACGTCCGGAGTGAGGTCGAGCTCGACGCCGACCGCGCCGACGACCTCGGCGAGCAGGTCCGGGGGCAGCAGCGTCGGCGTCCCCCCACCGACGAACACCGAGGTGACGCGCGGCCACGCCCGCGTCGCGGCCTGCGCCGCGAGGTCGGTGCGCAGCGCCGCGACGTACCGCCGCATGAGGGCGTCGCGGTCGTCGTCGCCGAGCCCCCCGACCGCCTCGGTCGCGAAGTCGCAGTAGCCGCAGCGGTGATGGCAGAACGGGACGTGGAGGTAGACGCCGAACCCCGCGGCGGCCCCGGACTCGAGCGGCCGGTCGAGCCAGCGCCGCTCGTCGCTCATCCGACCCTCATCCGGGCGTCACCCGTCCCAGGGGTCGCGGGCCAGCCGCGCCCGGACCTGCGCGGCCAGGTCGGGGTCCGCGCTGGTCCGCTCGAGGCGGGCCGGGAACCGCGAGACCTCGTGGAGCGCCCGCATCCGGTGGCAGTCGCGGACGAGCAGGAACAGCGCCGCCCGCTCGCCCTCCAGTCCCGCACCGAAGGCCCGCATCTCGTCGTCGTCGATGCCGAGGTCGCGGATCCGGGCGTACACCCCGCCGGCGGCGGCACCGAGGGCCGCTCCGACCAGCGGCACGCCGAAGAACAGGCCGGCCAGCGTCCCGAGCCACGCCCCGCCGAGCGCCCCCTGCGACGGGTTCACGTCCCGCGTCTGCTGGATCCGGACGCGTCCGTTCCGGACGGTGACGATCGCGGCATCCTCGAGGTCGAGGTGCTTCCGCGCGGCCAGACGGGCGCAGGCCAGCATCGCCTCCTGCGCGCGGACCGGGGAGTCCAGCGAGAACACCCAGAGGTCCGAGTCGCTGTCCTCGGGGATGCCGCGCCGGACCTCGTCGACGCCGGTGGGCACGTCGGCACCGTCCGGATCGCCGGGGTCGGGCCGCGCGGGCGCGACGGACGGCGGCGGCACCGTCGGGTCCGGACGCCGGGACGCGTCGTCCGACGGACCGGGGTCACGGGGCGGCGGGGGCGGCTCGACGTCGGTCATCGCTCAGCCATCCCGCGCGACCCGGAGGGCCGAGACGAACGCCTCGGGCGGGATCTCGACCGAACCGACGGCCTTCATCCGGCGCTTCCCCTCCTTCTGCTTCTCGAGGAGCTTGCGCTTCCGGGTGATGTCCCCGCCGTAGCACTTCGCGAGGACGTCCTTGCGCTTCGCCTTGATCGTCTCGCGGGCGATGACCTTCGCGCCGATCGCGGCCTGGACCGGGATGTCGAACAGCTGCCGCGGGATCAGCTCCTTGAGCCGCTCGACCATCGCGCGACCGAAGCCGTAGGCGTCGTCGCGGTGCACGATGGCGCTGAACGCGTCGACCGGCTCGCCGTTCAGCAGCAGGTCGACGCGGACCAGCTCGGCCTCGACGTAGTCGGAGAGGTCGTAGTCCATCGAGGCGTACCCGCGGGACAGCGACTTCAGCTGGTCGAAGAAGTCGGTGATCGTCGCGGCCAGCGGCATGCGGTACCGCAGCTCGACGCGCTCGGGCGTGAGGTAGTCCATCGCGAGCATGACACCGCGGCGCCCCTCGCAGAGCTGCATGATCGGGCCCAGCGACGTCGTCGGCGTCAGGATGCGGGCCTCGACGGTCGGCTCGGCGATGGAGCGGACGCGGTTGGCCTCGGGCAGCTCCTGCGGGTTCGCGACCTCGACGACCTGCGGCGCGCCGTCGGGACCGGGCGGCCCCTCGAGCGTGACCCGGTACCGCACCGACGGTGCGGTCGTGACCAGCGGGATGCCGAACTCGCGGTCGATGCGTTCGGTGACGATCTCGAGGTGGAGCAGGCCGAGGAACCCGCACCGGAACCCGAACCCCAGCGCGGCCGAGGACTCGGGCTCGAACACGAAGGATGCGTCGTTGAGCCGCAGCTTGTCGAGGGCGTCGCGGAGCATCGGGAAGTCGTCGCTGTCCAGCGGGAACAGGCCGCTGAACACCATCGGGAGCGGCTCGCGGTACCCGCCGAGCGGCGGCACGGACGCGGCGCCGCGGCCCGAGACGGTGATCGTGTCACCGACCTTCGCGTCCTCGACCGACTTGATCGCGGCCGAGAGCAGCCCGACCTCGCCGACGCCGAGCTCGTCGATGGCGACCTCCTCCGGGGCCTGCACGGCGAGCGTGTCGACGTCCCCCTCGAACCCGGTGGCGAGCATCCGGACGCGGTCCCCTGCCCGGAGCCGCCCGTCGACGACGCGGAAGTACACGAGCGCCCCGCGGTAGGGGTCGTACATCGAGTCGAAGACCCGAGCTCGGGTCGCGCCGTCGGGGTCGCCCTGCGGCGGCGGGACGCGGTCGACGATCGCGTCGAGGACGCGGTCGACGTTGGTGCCGTCCTTCGCGCTGATGCGGATGATCTCGGACGGCTCGACGCCGAGGACCGCGCCGATCTCGGCCGCGACCTCGTCGGGCCGGGCCGCCGGCAGATCGATCTTGTTCAGGACGGGGATGATCTCGAGGTCGGCGTCGAGCGCGAGGTAGAGGTTCGCCAGCGTCTGGGCCTCGAGCCCCTGGGCGGCGTCGATCAGCAGCACCGCGCCCTCGCAGGACGCGATCGCACGGGAGACCTCGTACGAGAAGTCGACGTGGCCCGGGGTGTCGATGAGGTTGAGGAGGTACTCCTCGCCCTCGTCCCCGAGCGGCCGGTACGGCATGCGGACGGTCTGGGCCTTGATGGTGATGCCGCGCTCGCGCTCGATGTCCATGCGGTCGAGGTACTGGTCCCGCATCTTGCGCGGGTCGACGAGGCCCGTGACCTGGAGCATGCGGTCGGCCAGCGTGGACTTCCCGTGGTCCACGTGGGCCACGATGCAGAAGTTCCGGATGCGCCCCTGGGCGTAGGTCACGGCGGCGGTGGCCCTCGGATCGCCGTGCGCGCACGTGCGCGACGGGAGGGGGAGGGTACGGCCGTCCACAGGGCGGGGCGCGGCGGTGGCGGCCGGGGAGGGCGTCGGATAGCGTCACGGGTCCGCGCCCGGACGGGGTGTCGCGTCACCGAACTCCCGGTGACCATCCGCCCGGACTGCGGTCACGTAGGAACAGATCAATGCCGACTGGCACCGTAAAGTGGTTCAACGCCGACAAGGGCTTCGGCTTCATCCAGCCCGACGACGGCGGGGACGACGTGTTCGTCCACTTCTCCGCCATCCAGATGGAGGGCTACAAGTCCCTCGACGAGGGCCAGAAGGTCGCCTTCGAGGTGGTCCAGGGCCAGAAGGGCCTGCAGGCGTCGGACGTCCGCAACGCCTGACCCTTCCCCGGACCGGCGTCCCTCCGCTCCACCCGTGGTTCGCAAGGCTGCCGGTCGGCACGAGCCCCGCTCAGGCGGGGCTCGTCGCATGTCCGGGGCCGTTCGGGGCCCGCGGGACCGTCCGGACCGGGCGCTGGCGAGCACGGCCGGGCCCCGCTAGCCTCCACCCGGCGCCGCCCACGGGCGGCGCGTCCCCTTCCCGACGGCCGTCCCGGTCGTCCGCGCACGGAGCCGCACCGCACCGATGGCCAACATCGCCTCCCAGATCAAGCGCAACCGCCAGAACGAGGCGGCCCGCGTCCGCAACGTCGCCGTCCGCTCCCGGACCCGGACCTTCATCCGGCGCTTCCGCTCGGCCGTCGCCGAGGGCGACGTGTCGGCGGCCGAGACGGCGTTCCGTGACGCGTCGCGCCAGCTGGACGTCGCGGCCGCCAAGGGTGTCATCCACCGCAACCAGGCCGCGAACCGCAAGTCGGGGATGGCCGGGGAGCTCGCGCGCCTGCGGACGCGCTGAGCGGTCCCTCCGAGGACCGCGCCGGCCGTCTAGCGCGGTGCGGTCGGGTCGAACGGGGCGCCGGGTCGGCGTGACGTCGCCAGCTCCATCACCGCGACGTCCATCAGGACGTCGTCCGGCAGATCGCTGCCCTTCAGGTCGAGGTCCAGTCGGGCCAGCCGGTCGTGGCACCAGGCCAGCTCGCCGGCGTTGAACGCCTGCGCCTCGCGCTTCAGGTGCGCGACGCGCCCCGGCGGGCCGCCGATGTCCCGTGCGTCGGCACCACCGCGGGCCAGCAGCAGCTGACGGAGCCGGAACGTCAGCGCCCCGACGATGCGCAGCGGGGCCTCCCCGGCCCCCATCGCCCCGCGCAGCGCCATCAGGGCCGCCTGCGGGTCGCGGGCCGTGATCGCGTCGGCGATGGCGAACGCCGAGACCCGGCCCTGCCCGGCCAGCACCGCCTCGACGTCCTCGGCGGTGACCGTCCGCTTCGGCTCGGCGGTGTGGTGGACGGTCGCGACCTGCGAGGCGATGACCCCGGCGTCGGTCCCGGCGTGGGCGCGCACGGCCGCGATCGCCGAGGGGTCGGCCCTCCGGCCGAGCCGCCGGAACTCGTCGGCGACCAGCCGGTCCCAGCCGCGGTCGTCGTGGTCGGCCGGCGGCTTCACGTCGACCTTCTCCCCCGCCGCGGCCAGCGCCTTCGCCAGCGTCGGGATGCGACCGGTCGAGCGGGCGACGACGAGGAGGGCGTTCACCGGGTCCGGTGCGGCGGCGTAGGCCTCGAGGGCCTCGCGGACGTCACGACGGGCCTCGCCGGCGAGGTCCTCGGCACCACGGATCACGACGCAGGTCCGGTCCCCGAGGAGGGATGCCGTCCGGAGGTCCGGAAGCCCGTCGAGCTCGGCGGCCTCCAGGCGCACGACGGTCGTCGGTGTGCCGTCGGCGCGGACGTCGTCGAGCCGCCGCTCGACCTCGCGGTCGCAGAGCAGCGGGTCGGGGCCGACGACCAGGACGACCGCGCCCATGACCCCTCCGTCAGCCGCCCACGCCGGCAGCTGCCGGGAGGCGCGTCGGCAGCCTAACGGTGACGGTGCCCTCCTCGTCCGTGCGGCGCAGCGGGATGCCGAGCCGGGCCAGCTCGGCCACGACCTCGCGGTGGGGGTGGCCGTAGGGGTTGTCCCAGCCGGCGCTGACGACCGCGACGGTCGGCGCCACGGCCGCGATGAGCCGCAGGTCGGACGTCGAGGAGCCGTGGTGGGGCAGGACCAGGACCTCGGCCCGGAGGCGCTCCGCGGCGGCCGACAGGAGCCGGGCGTGGACGGCCGCTCCGCTGTCGCCGCCGAGCAGCACGGCCGCGCCCCCGGCGCTGGCGCGCACCACGATCGAGGCGTCGTTCGAGGCGTCCTCCCCCGCCCCCTCGAGCAGCGCCGGCCACGGCGCGAGGACCTCGAGGGTCAGGTCCCCCACCCGGAGCACCGCGCCGGCCAGCGGGCCGCGGATCGGGACCCCCGCCGTGCGTGCGGCTCCGACGAGGCGGTCCACGGCCGCCTTCCCGACCGGGGACGGATGGAGCCACAGCTCCCCCACCTCGACATCGCCCAGCACGTCGGGGAGTCCGCCGACGTGGTCGAGGTCCCCGTGGGTCGCGATCACGAGGTCCAGGCGCCGGATGCGACGCGCGGCCAGATGCCGCGACGCCGTCGCGTCGGCGCCCCCGTCGACGAGGACGCGGGCCTTCGGGGTCTCGAGGAGGATCGCGTCACCCTGGCCGACGTCGAGCGCGGTCAGCGTGAACGGCGCGTCCGCGGTCGGGAATCCGTCGGATGCCACCACGCCGGGGGTGCACCCGGCGAACAGCAGCACGAAGGCGAAGGTGACGATGCGCATCTCGGGAGCCTGCCCGCGCCGACGCGGATCGTGCCGGCCGCTTCGAGCACCTGTGGAGGACGCCGTCCCGACGCGGGCTCAGAGCCTGCCGACGAACGCGGCCACGCGTGCGTGCTCGTGCGCCCAGGCGTGCCAGACCTCGGTCGCGTAGGCGCGCACGACCGCGTCGTGCCGGTCGGTCCCCGCCGCCGCGACGAGGTCGAGGACCGTCAGCGGCCCCCATGCCACCGGCGGGTGCGGATCCGGGCCGTCCCAGACCCGCTGCACCAGCCGCGCGCGCTCTGCCGGGATCCGCGCCGGGGCGACCTCCCGGTCGAGCGCGAGGTGCAGCCCGGCGAGATGCACCACGACCGAGCGGGTCGGGTGCGCCCCGCCGGGATGCTGCGCGATGTAGGCGTCGACCGACAGCTCGTGGCAGGTGCCGAACAGGACGGGATCCGAGTACTCCGCGGCGAGGACCAGCCCGTACCGCTCCCAGCAGGCCGGGGAGGCGTTCACGTACCGGTGCCCGGGTGCGTCGGAGGGCGGCAGCGGCGCACCGCAGCCAGTGCATGGGACCGGGACGGCACGGGTCACGTCCGGAGGTCCTCCCACCGCCACGGCGCATCGGCGACGAGGAGGCCGGGATCCCCCGTCAGGAGGACGCCGTCGTGCGCCATGGCCGTGGCGGCGGCGAACGCGTCGGCGTCGGGGCAGCCGTGCTCGACCTTGAGCCGCGCCGCCGCGAGGGTCCGCTCCTCCGTCGCGGCCTCCGCGCGGACGGCGTCGCCGTCGCGGTCGAAGACCACGCCGTCGCCGGGCCGCAGGCCGAGGGCGTCCCGGAGCGCCCTCGGGGTCACCACCTGGCCCTTGGGACCGACGCGATGAGTCATACCCACCAGTATGACCCCGTGGGGTCGATCCGGCCGGCCGAACCCCCTCATCGCCCGGGATCCTCCGCCGGACGCCCGAGCCGCCCGATCAGGACCATCAGGACGGCGCTGACCGCGACCCCGACGATCGTCCACCCGGTCCCCTCGGGCAGCGCGACCGCGACCGGCAGCGTCTCCCCCAGCCGCGCGACCCACAGCACCCCGTGGGCGGCGGGGCTCGCGACGAGGAACGCGGTGCTCGCGGCATCGACCGAGACCAGCGCGACGGCGCTGCCGACGAAGGCCAGTGCCGAGCCGACCGCCGCCAGCGGGACCGCCAGCATGTTCGCCGGCACGGTGATCAGCTCGACCGTCCCGAACCCCGCGATCAGGATCGGTGCGACCGCGAACTGCGCGCCGAGCGTCACCCCGAGCAGCTGGGCGACCGACCGGGGCAGCCGGCCCTCCAGCCGTCCCGCCAGCGCCGGCGCCAGCACCAGCACCCGAGCGTCGCGCCCGCCGAGAGCAGCAGTCCCAGCGACCACGACAGCAGCGGGTCGAGCGCCAGCAGGAGCAGGACGGCCCCCGCCAGCAGATGACGGGCGTCCCGGGCCACCCCGCGGACCGACGCCCCGATCACGAGCAGCGCCATCACCCCGGCCCGCAGGACGCTGGGCTCGAGGCGGGTCAGGAACGCGAACCACGGCACGGTCGCCGCCAGCACCGCCCACCGCGTCCGCGCGCCGACCCGCGCCGCCAGCAGCAGCGCCGCGATGCCCCCGAGCAGCACGGCGACGTTCGAGCCCGAGACGGCGGTGAGATGACTGAGTCCCGTCGCCCGCATGGCCCCGACGTCCTCCTCCGGCAACAGGCGGGTGTCGCCGGTCACGAACCCGACCAGGAGCCCACCGGCGTCCGCGGCGGCGTGGCGGGTCGCGGCGGTGCGGATGCGGGCGCGGACCCACTCGCTGGACGCGCCGAGGAGCCCGGGCGGGGCCGTGACGTCGGCGCGCCGGACGTCGAGGACGACGGCGGCGTGCTTCTGCGCGAGCCACCGGCCGAACCCGTCCTCGGGGAGCGGACGGGCCGTGGCGCGCAGGCGCAGGTGCGTGCCGAGCACCGGGGAGGTCTCGAGGACGGCCGCCGCCCGTTCCCGGGTCGGGACCCCGTCGACGGCCGTCACCCGCAGGACCGTGCGGAACCCGCGGGTCGTGCGGCGCGGCTCGGTCGCCACGGTGGCCTCCATCATGGCCGCCCCGCCACGGGCCGCGAGCGCCGGCAGCAGGCCCTCGTCATGGGTCGCGACGCGGACGACGACGCCGGCCAGCGTCACGGCGAAGGTCGCGGGCACCAGCAGCAGCGCGGCGAGGAACGTGGCGCCACGGCGGGCGGTGTGGACGACGGCGACCAGGAGCAGGGCGGCGGCGGCCGCGACGACCGCGACCGCCAGCCCGGCGGACCCCGCGACGGGGCGGGCGGCCTGACCGGCCAGGAGCGCCGTGAACGTGATCGGCACGATCGGGCCGAGCACCAGCGCCGTCCGCACGCCGTGGCGGGCCGACCGGCCGTGCGGGGCCTCCCCCGGACCCCCGCCGCGGGTCGAGGCGGACATCAGCGGACCGCGATCAACGGGGCGAGCCGCTGGAACGTCGCCTCCCCGATGCCGGGGACGCGGCGGAGGTCGCCCGGCGCGGCGAACGGCCGCTCCTCCCGGGCGGCGACGATGGCGGCGGCCCGGGCCGGGCCGATGCCCGGCAGCGTCGCGAGCTCCTCCGGGCTGGCGCGGTTCAGGTCGATCCGTCCGTCCGGCAGGACGCCCTGCGAGGTGGCGCCGGTGGCCGAGGGCGGTGGGGCGTCCTCGCCGACGCGCGGCACGTGGACCTGCTCGCCGTCGGCGACCGGCCGTGCGAGGTTCACCCGCTCGAGCGTGGCGTCGGGCAGCGCCCCGCCGGCGGCCGCGACTGCGTCACCGACCCGGGCGCCGGGCGGCAGCGTCCGCAGCCCCGGGGCCGCGACCGCCCCCGTCACGTGGACCGTCGGCCCGGCCGCCGGCCCGAGCGGACCGCCGGGTGCGAACGGGTCAACGGCCGGGGGTGCACCGCGGTCGGGTCCGGTCGCGGTCGCGGACGCGGGACCGGCCGTCACCTCGACGACGGGGGCGGGTGGCGGAGACGGGTCGGGCCGGCGGGACGCGTCGAACCAGAGGGCGGCGGTCAGCGCCAGCGCCCCGGTGAGCAGCACGACCGCGCCGCGCAGCTCACCGGGTCGGGGTGCGAACCAGGGCCGCAGCAGGCGACCGCGCAGCCCGTCGGGCGCCGGGGCGTCGACCGCCGGCCACCCCGCAGCGACGTCCCACGCCGTGGGGTCGAGACGCTCGGGTGCGGTCATGTCCCGCAGCCTGCGGCCGGGGACGGCCGTGCGCGAGGGGCGATCGCGGGCCTGTGGACGACCGCGCGGCGAGCGATGCCCGCCGGACGTCCCCGCGGACTACGGGAAGGCCGGGTCCAGCTCGGAGATCGCGAGGACGGCCCGGCCGTAGCCGCCGGGGCCCCCGAAGACCCCCACCCAGATCTCGTAGGTGCCGGAGGCGGGGCGGTCGATGGTCACGGCCGGCCACAGCCCCTCGGTGTCGTCGTCGCACCGGTACCGCCCGGACGGGTCCCGGACGACCAGCGTCAGGTCCTCGCCGTCGGCGTACGCGTAGATGTTCAGCGGGAGCGCGCCGGCCGTGAACTCGAGGCGGACGTCCGGCCGGGTCCCGATGCCGCCGGCGCACCCGATGGCGAGGTCGGCGGCGTCCGCCGCACCGCCGGCCGTGAGGTCGAGGAGGTACGGGTCCGGGGCGAAGCCCCCCTCGAGCACGACGTCACCGAAGAACGCCTCGCCGTCCGGGTCGATCCCGGATCCGTCGCCGCCACCCGCGCCCCCGGGCGCGATCCCACCGAGCATCCCGTCCAGGGCCCGCTGCTCGAGCTCCGATCCGACGGGCGCCTCGAGGTACAGCTCGGCGCAGACCTCGACGTCGCCGGCCTCGCAGGCGGCGAGGCGCGACCCCTCGTCCCCGCCGACGTCGGACCCGCCGCGCAGGGCCGCGAGGGCCCGCTCGGCGTAGACCGCGTCCCCGTCCTCGAGGACCAGGCGGGCGCAGGACTCGGCGTCGCCGTCCTCGCACTGGGCCAGCAGCCGGTCGAGGTACGGGTCGAGGCCGGGGAGCGGCTCGAGGCTGCGGGCCACGTCGTCCGCGCCGCCGCAGGCGGCGAGCAGGAGCGCCGTGGTGGCCGCGACGAGCAGGGGTCGGACGCGCACGGGGGCTCCTCTCAGCCCTTGACCACCAGGTTGACCATCCGGTCGGGGACGACGACGACCTTCACGACCTCGCCCGTGAGGTGCGCGGCGACGGCGGGCTCGGCCCGGGCCGCGGCCTCGAGGTCCTCCCGGGAGGTGCCGACCGGGACGGTGACCCGGCCGCGCAGCTTCCCGTCGACCTGGACGGGGACCTCGACCTCGTCGAGGACGAGCAGGGCGGGGTCGGCCTCGGGCCAGCGCTGGTCGTGGACCGAGCCGTCATGGCCGAGCCGGCCCCACAGCTCCTCGGTGATGAACGGCGCGATCGGCGCGAGCAGCAGCAGCAGGTCGCGCAGCGCCTCGGCGACCGCCGCCTCGACGGCCGGCGTCGGTGGGGTGCGGAGCGCCTCGTTGACCGCGTTCGTCAGCTCCATCATGCGGGCGATGGCCGTGTTGTACTTCCGGGCCGCGTACTCCCGCCCGGCGGCCTCGACCGCCACGGCGGCCGCGCGGCGCAGCGCCAGCGCGCGCCCGTCCGCGTCGTCACCGGCCGCGTCACCCGCGGCCGACCCGCCCCGGGCGACGTGCTCGACGCCCAGCCGCCAGACGCGGGAGAGCCACTTGTGCATCCCGGTCGGCGAGACGTCGGCCCAGTCGATGTCGTCCTCGGGCGCCGAGGCGAACAGCATCGTGGCGCGGAGGGTGTCGACGCCGAAGCGCTCGTACACCTCCTTCGGGGCGACGAGGTTCCCGAGGCTCTTCGACATCGCGGCCCCGCCCATGATGACCTGGCCCTGGTTCAGGAGGCGGGCGAACGGCTCGTCGGCCGCGACGTGGCCGAGGTCGCGCAGGGCCTTCACGAAGAAGCGGCTGTACAGCAGGTGCAGGATGGCGTGCTCGATGCCGCCGGTGTACTGGTCGACCGGCAGCCACCGCCCCGCCGCCGCGACCGGCCAGGCGTGGTCCTCGGAGGTCGGGTCGAGGTACCGCAGGAAGTACCAGGACGAGTCGACGAACGTGTCCATCGTGTCGGTGTCGCGGACCGCGTCGGCGCTGCCGCACCGGGGGCAGACGACGTCGTGCTTGAACGTCGGGTGCGCCTCGAGCGGCGAGCCCTGCACGGTGAAGTCCAGGTCGTCGGGCAGCCGGACGGGCAGCTGGTCGCGGGGGACGCCGACCTCGCCGCAGTCCGGGCAGTGCACGACCGGGATCGGGGCGCCCCAGGACCGCTGGCGCGAGATCAGCCAGTCCCGGAGCCGGTAGTTGACCCGCCCGGACCCGAGGCCGCGCGTCTCGAGGTCGGCGATGACCCGGCGCTTCGTCTCCTGCCAGGGCAGCCCGTCGTACTCCCCCGAGTTCACGGTCGTGCCGTCACCGGCCCAGGCCTCGGTCATCGTCGCAGGGTCCAGGACCGTGCCGTCGTCGGGCCGGACCACGACGCGGACGTCGGCCCCGTACTGCCGGGCGAAGTCGAGGTCGCGCTGGTCGTGGGCCGGGACCGCCATGATCGCGCCGGTGCCGTACTCCATCAGGACGTAGTCGGCGGCGAAGGCCGGGATGGTCCGACCGTCGACCGGGTTCACCATGTCGAACGGCAGCCGGACGCCGCGCTTCGCCCGGCCCGCACCGGCCTCGTCGTCGTCACCCGCGCCGTCGAGGCCGGAGAGCCGCTCGATCTCGCTGCGACGGGAGACCTCGGTGCGGAACGCCGCGTACTCGGGATCGTCACCCATGCGCGCCAGGACCAGCGGGTGCTCCGGGGCGAACACGAAGTAGGTCGCGCCGTACAGCGTGTCGGGTCGGGTCGTGTAGACGACGACCTCGGCGCCGTCGTCGGCCGTCGTGAACCGGACCTCCGCCCCCTCGGAGCGGCCGATCCAGGCCCGCTGGGCGTTCTTGACCCGCTCGGGCCACTCGATGGCGTCGAGCCCGTCGAGCAGCTCGTCCGCGTACCGCGTGATGCGGAGGAACCACTGGGTGCGGGGGATGCGCTCGACCAGCGCCCCCGAGCGCTCACCCCGGCCGTCGATGACCTGCTCGTTCGCGAGCACGGTCCGGTCGACCGGATCCCAGTTGACGAGCGCCTCGCGCCGGTACGCGAGGTCCGCGTCGAGGAGCTCGAGGAAGATCCACTGGGTCCAGCGGTAGTACTCGGCGTCGCAGGTCCGCAGCACCGTCGACCAGTCGAACGAGTACCCCAGACGGGCGATGGTGCGGCGCTGCTCCTCGATGTTGGCGTACGTCCAGGCCCGCGGATCCTCGCCGCGCTTCCGGGCGGCGTTCTCCGCCGGCAGCCCGAACGCGTCCCACCCGATCGGGTTCAGGACCCGGTGTCCGGTCATCCGGAGGTGACGGACGAGGGCGTCGTGGATGGTGAAGATCTCGGCGTGGCCCATGTGGAGGTCGCCGGAGGGGTACGGGAACATCGTGAGGGCGTAGTAGGCGCGACCCCCGCCCCCGTCCGCCGCCGCGCCGGCCTCGAGGTGGGCCGGATCCGCCGCCGGGGGCGTCAGCGTGTACGCGCCCGACGAGGCCCACCGATCGGCGAGCCCCGGCTCGAACGACGCGGGGTCGTAGCGCTCGGTGTCCACGGCGCGGAGGCTAGTCGCGGGGGTGGTGCCGACCCGGCGGCCGCACCGGGGGCCGGGGGCCGCCGGGTAGGCTGGGGAGCCGCTCCGGGGTGACCCGGGACGACACGGGCCGGTAGCGCAGTCCGGCAGCGCACCTCCATGGCATGGAGGGGGTCGTGGGTTCAAATCCCATCCGGTCCACCCCACCGCACCACCCGGGCCCCGCGGCGACGCGGGGCCCGCGGCGTTCCGGCCCGGATCCCCGGTCCGTGGTCAGTCGAGGTGCGCGGTCTCGTTGAACCGGACCAGCCGTGGCGACCCGTCGTCCGGCGCCGGGCCCGGCGCCCCCACCAGCAGCTCGGTGACCGAGCAGTTCTCGAGCGCGCCGAGCCGCCGCGGATCCAGTCCGAGCAGACCGACGAGTCCGTGGAAGATCGTCCCGCCGTGGGTGACGGCGACCACCGTCGTCGCGTCGCCGACGGCCGGATGCGCGACGTCGGCGTCGAGCGCGAGCAGGGCTCGGAACGCGCCACCGGCCCGGTCCCGCAGCACCGCGTCGGTCTCGCCCCCGACCTCGGCCAGCACCGCGCCGTCCCCCGCCCGCCATCGCCGGTAGCGGTCGCCGTCGCGGCCGACCAGCTCGTCGCTGGACCACCCCTCCCACCGGCCGAACGCCCGCTCGCGCAGGACCGGGTCGTGGTGGACCTCGACGCCCAGGCCGGCGCCGAGCGGCGCGGCCGTGTCGCGGCACCGCGGCAGGTCCGAGGCGACCACGACGGCGTCGGGCCACCGCTCGGCCAGCACCGCCCCGACGCGTCCGGCCTGGGCCCGACCGCGGTCCGTCAGCCCCGAGCAGGACTGCCCCTGGATGCGCCGCGCGACGTTCCAGACCGTCTCGCCGTGGCGGACGAGGACGAGGCGCCGGACGCTCACGCCCCGGCGCCCGCCCCGGCACCGTCCGGCAGGCGGTCCCCCGTCGTGGGGTCGCGCCGCGGGACGTCGCCCCAGATGCGCTCCAGCGCGTACCGCTCCCGGGCCTCGGGGAGCATCGCGTGGCAGACGACGTCGCCGTAGTCCAGCAGCATCCAGCCGGAGGACGGCACGCCCTCTCGGCGCAGCGGCTCGCGGCCGGCCGCGGAGAGCCGCTCGTCGATCGCGTCGACGACCGCACCGAGCTGCCGCTCGTTCCCGGCGGTCACGACCAGGAAGAGGTCCGCGACGACGAGGACGTCGGCGACCTCGAGGAGGACCGGGTCGGTGGCGAGCCGGTCGGCCGCCGCGACCGCCGCATCGACCGCCACGGCGACCGCCTCGTCCGACGCCGGCACCCGCGCTCCTCGCACCGCGGCCCGGGACGGACCGTGGGACCGGAGCCTACGCGTCCGCCGCGGCCGACCCGGTCCCGTACAGCCCACGTCGCCGCACCTCGGCGTCGACCGCCGGCGGCACCAGCCACCGCGTCGCCCGGCCGTCGGCGAACCGGGCCCGGAGCTCGGTCGAGGAGACGCGGAGCTGCGGGATCCGGAGCAGCACGATCGGCCCCGGCAGCCGCGACTCGTCCGGGGCGGGACTGTCGGGCCGCGTCACGACGACGAACGTCGCGAGCGCGAACGCCTCCGCGACCCGCTCCCAGGCGGGGAGGTCCCAGGCGGCGTCCTCGCCGAGGACGAAGAACAGCTCGGCGTCGGGCTCCTCGGCCCGGACCTCGGCCAGCGTGTCGGCCGTGTAGGTCGGACCGTCACGACGGGCCTCCCGGTCGTCGACGACCAGACCCGGCGTCTCCTCCACCGCGGCGCGGACCAGGGCCACGCGGTCGGCCGCCGGCGAGACGGCCGGCTTCATCCAGGGCGTCCCGGCGACGACGAGGCGGAGCTCGTCGAGGCCGAGCTCCACCAGCGCGCACTCGGCGACGACGAGATGCCCGACGTGCGGCGGGTCGAAGCTGCCGCCGAGCAGGCCGATGCGCCGCGGACGCTGCGGGCCGCTCATGCGACGCGCTCGACGAACGCGGCCAGCTGCTTCAGCGTCCGGACCTCGACCATGCCGTCCGTGTACCGCGCGTACGCCGACGCCATCGAGTCCCCGGTGTCCCAGGCGGCGCGGGGCTCGGGGTTCAGCCACCACACGCGGCGGGCGCGGCGCTGCACGCGCTCGAGGGCGCGGGCCTCGGGCGGGCGGTGGTTGGTCCGGGCGTCACCCAGGACGACGACCGTGGCACGGTTCGTGACGTCCCGGCCGTGCCGCTCGAGGAACGTCGTCAGGGCCCGGCCGTAGTCCGAGTGCCCGTCGGACCAGACCACCCGGGCCTCGGTCAGCAGCCGCGTCACCGCCCGCTCGGGATCCTCGGCCCGGAACAGCTCGGTGACCTCGTCGAGGGCGTCGACGAACGCGAACGACCGGACGCCGGCGAACTGCTCCTGCATCGCGTGGACCAGCAGCAGCGTGAACCGGGCGAACGCCGCGACCGACCCCGAGACGTCGCAGAGGAGGAACAGCTCGGGTCGGTGCGGACGGCGGGTCCGGAACGCCGGGTCGAACGGCACCCCGCCGGTCGACATCGAGGCCCGGACCGTCCGGCGGACGTCGAGCCGCCCGTCGCGGCCGCGGCGGCGGCGGACGGCCGCCCGGGCGGCGAGCCGGCGGGCCAGCGGCCGGATCTCCGCCCGCAGGGCCGCCTGTTCGTCGGGCCCGAGATGGAGCAGGTCCAGCTCCTGGAGCGCCGGCGGCACGCTCGCCCGGGCGATCGCGTCGGGATCCCGGTCGGCCGCGGCGCGGCGACGGACCTCGGCGTCGATCTCGGCGCGGAGCGCCGCGAGGCGGGCCTCCAGCTCGTCCCGCGCCAGCCGCTCGGCCAGCGGCGAGAGCCCGCCGCGCTCGGCCCGTCGGCGCAGCGCCTCGGCGAGGAGCGCCGCCGGATCGACGGCGCGGAGCACCCGGTAGCGGAACCAACCGCCGCCGGACCCGGGCCGGCCGGCGGCCGCGCCGGGCAGCCGGCCGTAGCGGTCCACGGCCTCGCGGGCCAGCCGCCGCACGTCCTCCTCGTCCCCGTCGAGCAGCCGCTCGACGAGCTCGTCGAGGAAGGCGGCGTCGTCGTCACCGTCGTCGTCGGCCCCGTCCTCGCCCGCGGCCTCCCCCGCGCCGGCGCCCCGCGCCGGCGCGTCGTCGTCACGGCGCAGGTCCGCGGCCGGTCGGGCCGGGAGGAACAGGTCGAAGAGGGCGTCGAAGGTCGGCCGCTCGACGCCGGAGGTCAGCGTCGTCGCGGCCACCGCCTCGCGGAGCCCCTCCCGATCGCCGAGGCCGACGGCCCCGACCGCGGCCAGCGCGTCGAGGGTCTCGGCCTGCGTCACGTCGACGCCGGCCCGGCGCAGCGCCGCCGAGAGCCCCAGCAGCCGGTCGAGGACGCCGGTCCCGACGTCGGGCGCGCTCATCCGGACGCTCCGGGCCGGCGGACCGCGGCCGCATCCAGCGTCCAGACGCCACCGGACCCCTCGAGACGGTCGCGGGCCGCGACGGGGGGCGCACCCGCCGTCACGGTGCGGACGCCGCCGTCCGGTCCGAGGCGGAGCGTCGCGACCGGGCCGGGGACCGGCGCCGCGTCCGGCCCGGCCAGCGGCCCGTGGACCGGGGCGGACAGGGCGGCGTCGGGACCCGTGTCCGGCGCGGCCAGCAGGACGACCCCCTCGGCGTCGACCGCGGCGACCTCCAGGCGGACCGCCGCGAGGGCCGCGACGTCGGGGGGCAGCACGGCCCGGACGTCCGCCGGGGTCAACGTCCACCGCACCGTGCCGTCCCGGCGGTCGAGGCCGAGGACGGCCGGGTCGACGTCGTCGGGTCCGGCGATGCGCCGGGCCACGACGACCAGGTCCGGTCCCAGTCCGCCCGACGTCCGGGCCCCGAGCAGGCCCGCGGGAGCGGTGCCGAGGCGGACCGGCGGGGCCCAGACGCGGCCGCGGAACGGGTCGCGCAGCTCGAGGACGGCCTCCGAGCCGTCCTCGTCGGTCCGGAGCGCCAGCACCTCGCCGTCCCCTGCGGCGAGGAGGAAGGCCAGCGGGGACCCGACGGCCGAGGTGTCGACGCAGGCGCCCGGCTCGACGCCGGCCGGCCCGACGACCAGCGGCCGCACCGCGTCGACCTGACCGGTGGTGGCGTTCCCGACGACGACCGCGAACGGCGCGGCGCCGTCCCCGACGACCGCGGCCGGCGGAGCGAGCGTCGCCCCCGCGAGGATCGCGCCGTCGACGCCGAGCAGCGCCAGCGCCGGCCCGGTCAGGAGCACCCCGTCGGGGTGCGGCGCCAGGCGGGGTGCGACGGACGTCGCCGGGTCGTCCGCGCCGAGCGCCGCCAGCGGGACGACGTCGCGGGCCGTGGCGTCGGGCGTCAGGGGCGTCGGATCGAGGGCCCGGCAGGCGGTCGCGGCCGGCCCCAGCCCGAACGCGACGCCGAGCCCGATCAGGCCGACCATCGTCGCGGCCCCGACGATCAGGGTCCGGCGGTCCGAGCGGGCGTCGTCCTCCGCGCTCACCCGGCGCCGCCGACGCGGAGGTGGGCCATGGCCTGCTCGACGTCACGGCGGTGCTTCAGCAGCACGGTCAGGGTCGCGCGGAGCACGTCCTCGTCGAGGGTCCCGACGCCGAGCTCGAGCAGGGTCCGGACCCAGTCGAGCGTCTCGGACACCGAGGGCGGCTTGCGCAGCTCCATCGCGCGCAGGGATCGCACGACCCGGACGACCTCGGCCGTCAGCGCCTCGGGGGCCTCGGGGACGCGGGCGGCGACGATGGCGCGTTCGCGCTCGGGGTCCGGGTAGTCGAGATGGAGGAACAGGCAGCGCCGCTTCAGGGCCTCGGAGAGCTCGCGGGTCGAGTTCGAGGTCAGGACCACGAACGGCCGGCGCGCGCCGGTCACCGTGCCGAGCTCCGGGATCGTGACCTGGAAGTCGGAGAGGACCTCGAGGAGCAGCGCCTCGAACTCGAGGTCGACCTTGTCGACCTCGTCGACGAGCAGGACGGTGTCCCGCTCGGCCCGGAGCGCCCGCAGCAGCGGCCGTTCGAGCAGGTACTCCTCGCCGAAGAGGTCGTCCCGGACGTCGCGCCACGCCGCGTCGTCGTGGGGCGCGTCGCCCGCGGTCGCGTGCTGGATGCGGAGGAGCTGCTTCTTGTAGTCCCACTCGTACAGCGCGCGGGCCTCGTCCAGCCCCTCGTAGCACTGGAGGCGGACCAGATCGGCACCGCGGGCCGCGGCCACGGCCTTCGCGAGCTCGGTCTTCCCGACGCCGGCCGGTCCCTCGACCAGCACCGGCTTCCCCAGCCGGTCGGCCAGGAACGTCACCGTCGCCACCGCGTCGTCCGCGAGATAGCCGGTCCCGGCGAGGCGGGCCCGCGCGTCCTCGACGCCGGTGAACGCGGCCGGGACGGCCGGGTCTGACGGTGCGGACACGCGCGCGCCGATCGCTGCGGGGGTGGGACGAGGCTACGCGACGCGGCCGCCGGCCCCCCGGGCGACGCTACGGTCCCCGGCGGCGAAGGGGTCGGGATGCGGGCGGTCCGGGTCGAGCGGTTCGGCGGGCCCGAGGTGCTCGAGGTCGTGGACGCGCCCGAGCCGGTCGTCGGTCCCGGTCAGGCCCTGCTCACGGTCGCCCACGCCGGCATCAACTTCGCCGACTCGCTCCAGGCCGAGGACGCGTACCTCGCCCCGACCGAGCTGCCGCTCGTCCCGGGCGTCGAGGCCGTCGGCACCCTGCCCGACGGGCGGCGCGTCGTCGCCCTGCTGCCCGGCGGCGGGTACGCCGAGCGGGCCGCGGTCCCGCTGGCGACCGGCTTCGACGTCCCCGACGCCGTCGAGGACGGGGCCGCCCTGGCGACGGTGCTCCAGGGCACGACCGCCTGGCACGTCCTGCGCACCTCCGGCCACCTCGCCCCGGGCGAGACGGTCGTCGTGACCGCGGCCGCCGGCGGGGTCGGGACGCTGGCGGTGCAGCTGGCCCGGCTGATGGGCGCCGGCCGCGTGGTCGCGCTGGCCTCGACGCCGGAGAAGCGCGCGCTCGCGTCCGAGCTCGGTGCCGACGCGACGGTGGACCCGGCGAGCGACGACCTGACGGCGGCGGTCCGCGAGGCCTGCGGTGGTCGCGCCGACGTCGTGCTCGAGATGACGGGTGGGCCGACGACGGCGGCCCTGCTGCGCACGCTGGCGCCGTTCGGTCGGCTCGTGGTGTACGGCGCGGCCTCGCAGCAGCCACCGCCGCAGATCGACCCCGGCGTGCTCCTCGGTCGGTCCTGGTCGGTCGGGGGCTTCTGGCTGGCCCACACGTTCCGGGACCCGGCCCGGCTGCTCGCGCCGCAGGTCGCCGAGCTGCTCGGTCACCTCGCCGCCGGTCGCATGCGGGCGGTCGTCGGCGGGACCTACGCGCTCAGCGACGTCCGCCGGGCCCACGAGGACCTGCGGGCGCGGCGGACCGTCGGGAAGCTGCTGCTCGACCCGTCGCGCTGAGGCCGCCGCCGGCGCCCGGCCGCGGCTCAGTCGAGGACGGCCAGGTCGTCGCGGTGCACGACCTCGCGGCCGTACCCGGGCCCCAGCTCGGCCACGGCCGCCTCGGTGGATCGGCCGGCCAGCCGGGCGACGTCGGCCGCGTCGTACGCGGTGAGGCCGCGGGCGACGACCGCGCCGTCCGGCCCGACGATCTCGACGGCGTCGCCGGCCGCGAACGCGCCGTCGCACCCGGTCACCCCGACACCGAGGAGCGAGGCCGACCCTCGACGCAGCACGCCGACCGCGCCGGCGTCGACGGTGACGCGGCCCCGCGTCCGGAGCACGAACGCGATCCAGAGCCGCCGCGCCTCCATCCGTCCCGGCCTGGCGACGAACCACGTCCCGACCTCGCGGCCGGCGGCGGCGTCGACCAGCACGTCCGGCCGGTGGGCGTCGGCGACGACGACGTGGGCGCCGGTCCGGGTCGCGACCTCGGCCGAGCCGAGCTTGGTCCGCATCCCGCCCGAACCGACGCTCGACCCCGCCCCGCCGATGCGCGTCAGGTCCAGCGCCGACGGGTCGTCGACCCGCGGGATCAGGCGGGCGCCCGGCTCGGAGGGCGGCCGGTCCAGCAGCCCCTCGACGTCGGAGAGCATCACGAGCAGGTCGGCGGCCAGCATCGACGCGACGAGCGCCGCGAGGTGGTCGTTGTCGCCGTAGACCAGCTCCTCGGTCGCGATGGCGTCGTTCTCGTTGATGACCGGGACGGCACCGAGCTCGAGGAGGCGCAGGAGCGCCGTGCGGGCGTTCAGGTACCGCCGGCGGACGACGAAGTCGTCCTGGCTGAGCAGAAGTTGCGCGCCGACGAGGCCGTGCGCCGCCAGGGCCTCGCGGTAGGCGTGGACCAGCGCCCCCTGCCCGACGGCGGCGGTCGCCTGCAGCGTCGCCGTGTCGCCGGGTCGACGCGCCAGTCCGAACTCGCCGAACCCCGCCGCGACCGCACCGGACGTCACGACGACCACCGGGACGCCGTCGGCCCGGAGCCGAGCGACCTGGTCGCAGAGCGTGCGGACGCGGCCCCGGTCGAACCGGCCGTCCGCGCCGCGCAGCGACGAGGAGCCGATCTTGACCACGACCAGCGCCGGTCGTGGGAACCGCGCCGTCCCGTCCCCACTCACGCCGGGTCCTCCCCGTCGTCCGGACCGCCGTCGCCGTCCGGGCCGTCGCCCGGCGCCCATGCTGGCACACCGGCGGCGGCGGCGTCCTCCTCGCCGGCCAGGACGGCCTCCCGCTCCTCGGGCGGCAGATCCGCGAGGTCGGGATCGAACGCGAACTCGTCGGGGCCGATGAGGACCGTGTCCCCGGCCCGGGCGCCGGCCGCGACCAGTGCCCGCTCGACGCCGGCGCGGCGCATCCGGCCCTGGAGGTGGCGGACCGCCTCGGGGACGTCCAGGGGCAGCATCGCGACCCACCGCTCGACCCGACGGCTCACGACCCGGTAGGCGTCGCCCTCGGGCTCGATCCGGACCGGCCCCTCCAGCGCCGCCGGCCGCAGGACGACGGGTTCGCCGTCCGGCTCGCCGGACGGCGCCGCGCCGGCCGGACGGTCGAGCCCGTCGACCAGCGCGCCGAGCCGCAGCCGCAGCGCGTCCAGCCCGGTGCCGTCCACGGCGGAGACGGCGAGGACCTCGAGGCCCCGCTGCTCGAGCCGCGGCCGGACCATCGCCGCCATCTCGGCGCCGTCCGGCAGGTCGACCTTGGTGAGGACCACCAGCTGGTGGCGACCGAGGAGCGCCGGGTCGTGCGCGGCCAGCTCGCCGAGGACGACGTCGAGGTCCCGGACCGGGTCGCGGTCCGGCTCGGGCGCGGCCGCGTCGAGGACGTGCAGCAGCACCCGGCACCGGGCGACGTGGCGGAGGAACCGCGTCCCGAGGCCGCGGCCCTCCGCGGCCCCGGCGATCAGACCGGGGACGTCGGCGAGGACGACGTCGATCGGCGAGCCGTCCGCGCGGTCGCCGGCGCGCATCACGCCGAGGTGCGGGGTCAGGGTCGTGAACGGCCAGGCCTCGACGCGGGGCGTCGCGGCCGAGAGGCGCCGGACCAGCGACGACTTCCCGGCCGAGGGGAACCCGACCAGTCCGACGTCCGCGATCAGCCGCAGCTCGAGGCGGAGCGTGACCTCCTCGGCCCGCTCGCCCCGCTCAGCGAACCGCGGAGCCTTCAGGCGGCGCGTCGCGAAGGCCCGGTTCCCCCGACCGCCGCGACCGCCCGGCGCGATCGTCGCGCGGCGGCCGGCCGCGTCGAGGTCGGCCAGCGGCGCCCCGTCGGGGTCCCGGACGACCGTGCCGACGGGGACGCGGATGACGAGGTCCTCGCCCTGCGCCCCGTCGCGGCCCTTCCCCCCACCGGCGACGCCGCGCTCGGCCCGGAGGTGCGGCCGGCGGTGGAGGTCGACGAGGGAGGTGACGTTGGTGTCGGCGACGAGCACGACCGAGCCGCCGTCACCGCCGTCACCGCCGTCCGGGCCGCCGAGCGGGACGTGGGCCTCGCGGCGGAACGCCATGGCGCCGTCCCCGCCGTCGCCGCCACGGGCGTGGACGGTGCACTCGTCGACGAAGGTCGGCGCGGTCACCTGCTCACCCCCTGCGCGCACCCCGGTGCGCGACGCTCCCGGACGTACGAGGGGCGGCCCTGCAGGGCCGCCCCGGCGTCCGTGTCGTCGACGCCGTCAGGCGGCGTCGACCGGGTCGACGTTCGCGAAGGTCCGCTGCCGGGTCCGACGGAACCGCACCGTGCCGTCGACGAGGGCGAACAGGGTGTCGTCCCCGCCCCGACCGACGTTCTCGCCCGGGTGGATCCGCGTGCCGCGCTGACGCACGATGATGCTGCCCGCGGTGATCGTCTCGCCCGCGTACCGCTTCACGCCGAGACGCTTCGCGTTCGAGTCGCGGCCGTTGTTGGACGAGCCGCCGCCCTTCTTGGTCGCCATGGGGGTCCTCCGTGCGCGTCGGCGGGCCGGGCCCGCCGACGGGTCAGATGCGCTCGATCCGGACGACGGTCCGGTGCTGCCGGTGACCGCGGCGCTTCCGCTGCCGGGTCTTGTTCTTGTAGGTGAAGACGCGGATCCGCGGGTCGCGGTCGTGCGCGGTGATCGTCGCGGCGACGGACCGACCGGCGAGGTCGCCGCCGGTCGTGACGGCGCCGGCGTCGTCGACGACGAGGACGGGCCGGAGCTCCACGGCGTCGCCGACGGCGCCGTCAAGCGCCTCGACGCGGACCTCCTGGCCCGGCTCGACGCGGAGCTGCTTGCCCCCGGTGGCGATGACGGCGTACACGTGGACTCCTTCGGGCGCGCGCGGGGACGCGGACGCGTCGGGAGGGCGCGGGGGGCGGCCCGGGGCCGCCGAGGTGGGGGGAGCCTAGCCGCCACCGGGCCCGGCGTCAGCCCCGGGCGGCCAGGGCGGCGATCGCGGGCAGCTGACGGGGGTCCCGCTCGACGAGGTACCGGGCCACCCGGGGCATCAGGCGGTCGAGGGTGCGGTGGGTGTGGAACCACGGCGGCGTGAACGGGGTCGTGAACGGCCCCCGGACCACCACCTTCTCGACGTCCTCGAGCAGGTAGGTGTTGTGGACCGTCCCGACGCCCGACTGGACGTCCGAGGGCGTTGAACCGGGCGCCGCCCCCCAGGGCGGGGAGACCATGGCGTACGGCACCGCCGACCAGTGGTTCACCACCACGGACCCGTACCCCAGGGCCGCGATCGCCCGCTCCACCGCCGCCGCCGCCTCGGGGTCCGCGAGGGTCCGGGGGTGGACGAGGATGCTGGCCGAGAGCGTCCCCCAGAGCCGCTCGTTGCAGAACGCGACGGCCGCGTCGAGGAAGTCCGGGACCGAGCGGGGCGCGTCGAGCGCGACCTCTCCGAACACGCCGCAGAACGCCTCCGTGGTGAACGCGACGTCGTCCCGGCGGGCCGGGTCCAGCCCCGGGATCAGCGTGAACGGGACGCGGTCCTCCCCCTCCGGGCCGAACCGCTCGGCCTCGGGGTGCGCGTCGACGAAGGTCCGCCACCGGTCGCGCGCACCGGGGTAGTACGCGTCGCGGGGCTCGGCGCGCCGCAGCGAGTCGCGGACGGCCTCGAGCAGGTCGTCCCGCTGCGACCACGCCGCGTGCTGGACGACGACGCGGGCCGCGATGCAGTTGAAGCCGGCGTTCTGGACCAGCATCGAGGCGAGGTTGTCGCCGTGGTACGCGAGCTCGCGCGGCGTCCAGGGCCCGGGCACGACGATGACCGGGGTGACGTTCCCGAGCTCGGCGGTCACGGGCTTCGTAAGGACCGGCTCGTTCCGGAGCCGCCGCCCGGCCGCCTCGGCGTCGGTCCCGAACACGATCTCCTCGTAGGTCCGGTCGGATCCGGTGAGATGCACGGCGTCGACGTCGGGGTGCGTCGCGAGATGCCGGCCGACCTCGGCCCCGCCCCGGACGATGCGCAGCCACCCCCCGCGGACGAGCGGGCGCAGGGCCGCCTCGAGGTGGGGCGCGAGGTGCTCGTTCACCGGGTTCAGCTTCAGGACGACGGTCCGGTCCTCGACGAACAGCTGATGGAGCGCGTCCATCGGACCGATCGACGAGACGTTCCCCGCACCGAGCACCAGCGCGACCGCCGGTCGACGCTCCCGGTCGGCGTGGTACGCCCGGCCCATCCGCTCGCGGGCGGCGACCGGGTCGACGCCCTCGGCCAGGCGGACCTCCGCGCGGAAGCCGGGGAACACGGCGCGGTCCTCGAGCGCCGTGGGGAACACGTCGACGACGGTCCGTCCGTCGTCCCCGACCCGGATCGACGGCGGCGCGGGCCGGCCGGTGTCCCGGACGTCGCGGAGGGTGCGGGCCAGCAGCTGGACGTTCCGGAGCGTCGCGACGACCCCCGAGCCCCAGTCCTCCCCCATCGCGGGGCTGTCGCGCCGGATGCCCTTCGCCTCGGCCGCGGCCAGCGCCCAGCCGGGGCCGGCGGCCAGGACGGAGCGGGCCAGCTCGTCGAGCAGCTCGATGCGCTCCTCGACGCCGGTCGCGACCCAGCCCACCGCGCCCGCGCGCAGCGTCGCCACGTCCGCGTCGAGCGCCGCCGCCGTCGTCGTGTCCATCCCGCTCCCCCTCCGCGCCGGACGTCAGTCCAGCGTCGTGATGTAGCCGTGGCCCTCGCACTGCTCGCACCGCGTGCTGAACGACTCGATCAGCCCCTGGCTGACGTTCTTCCGCGTCATCTGCACGAGCCCGAGCCGCGAGACCTCGCTGACGCGGGTCTTCGTGCGGTCCCGGAGGAGCTCGCGCTTCAGGCGCCGGACGACCTGGTCCTGGTTCGACTTCAGCAGCATGTCGATGAAGTCGATGATGATCATCCCGCCCATGTCCCGCAGCCGCAGCTGCCGGACGATCTCGTCCGCGGCCTCGAGGTTCGTCTTCAGCACGACCTCCTCGAGGCTCTCGTCCGAGTCGCCCGTGTACCGGCCGGTGTTGACGTCGATGACCTTCATCGCCTCCGTGGCCTCGACGATCAGGTACCCGCCGGAGGGCAGCCAGACCTTCCGCTGCAGCCCCTTGCGCAGCTGCGTCATCACGTCGAACGCGTCGAACAGCGGGGGCAGGTCGCGCCGCCGCTCGGCCGGGGCCGGCGCGGACCCGCCGGCGGCCTCGGCGTCCTCGGGCGAGGGCGCCCCGGCCGCGCGGGCCCGCTCGTCCTCGGTCGGCGCCCCGTACAGCTCGAGGCGGTCCGCGAGGTCGGGGGCGATCTCCTCGAGGTAGTCGCGGACCTGGGAGTACAGCGCCTCGTCGTCGACGATGCACCGGACGAAGTCCGTCCCGAAGATGTCGCGGATGACCTTCACGACGAGCTTCGGCTCCTCGTACACGGCCGCGAGGGGCTTCGCCGTCGCGGCCGCGGCGTCGACCCGCTCCCACCGCTCGACCAGTCGGGCGACGTCCGCGGTGATCTGCTCCTCGGTGGCGCCCTCGGCCGCGGTCCGGACGATGATGCCGTGACCCTCGGGCCGGACGGACTTCACGATCGCCCGGAGCCGCTCGCGCTCCTGGTCGGTGAGCTTCCGGGAGATGCCGAACAGCTGCGAGTTCGGCGCCAGCACCACGTACCGGCCCGCGAGGGAGAGATGCATCGTGAGCCGCGGACCCTTGGTGCCCATCGGGTCCTTCGTGACCTGCACGAGGACCTTCTGGCCGGGCTTCAGCGCCTTCTCGATGCGCTGGTCGGACTCCTCCTCGAGGTCCTGCTCGTCGTACAGGACCTCGCCCGCGTACAGCACGCCGTTGCGGCCCTTCCCGATGTCGACGAACGCCGCCTCCATGCCGGGGAGGACGTTCTCGACGCGACCCATGTAGATGTTGCCGACGAAGGTCGTGTCCTCGTCGCGGGTGACGTAGTGCTCGACGAGGGTGCGGTCCTCCATCACGGCGATCTGCGTCCGCTCGGGTCGCGCGGTCACCAGCATCGTCCGGGGCGGACCGGCCAGGATCGCGCGGCGCTCCTCCTCCGTGACCCCGTGGGGCCGCTCGCGACGCCCGCGGCCACCACCCCCGCCACCGCCGCGACCGCGCTTCGCGGCCATGCGGGTCCCGCCGCGGGCGATCGCCGCCTCGGTCCCGGCGTCGCCGCCCGACGACCGCTTCCTCCCGGACCGCTTCTTCGCGGCGCCCCCCTCGCCGGAGGTCTTCTTCGTCGCCGCCTTCTTGCTCGCGGCCCGCTTCGACGCGGACTTCTTCGTCGGGGCCTTCTTCGTGGCGGCCCTGCGGGACGTCGACCGCTTCTCGCCGGTCCCCTCCGACCCGGAGTCGTCGTCGGTGGCCTTCTTCGCGGTGCGCTTCCGCGTCCGCTTCGCCGGGGCGGCCGCCGCGTCGTCGGCGTCGTCCGCCCCGTCACCGGTGCCCTCGGTGGTCCCGGCCCCGTCCGCGGCGGCACCGCTCCGGCCCCGTCCGCGCCCGCGGCCGCCGCGCCGACGTCGACGTCGGGGCGCGTCCCCGCCGGCGTCA
>JAFMLG010000066.1 GCA_017852335.1 Actinomycetota bacterium
GAGGCGGCGCGCGCCGACGGCGACGGCGAGGTGGGCGGCCGCGTCGCGGAGCCGGCCGTCGAGACCGACCTCGCCGTGGACCCAGGGGGCCTCGCCGGCCGGCAGGAGCTGACCGGACGCGATCAGGACGGCGAGGGCGATGGGGAGGTCGAACCCGGACCCGGCCTTCGGGAGGTCCGCCGGGGCGAGGTTCACGACCACGCGGGTCTGCGGCCACCGGAACCCGGCCCGCTGGACGGCCGTCCGGACCCGCTCGCCGGCCTCGCGGACCGCGACGTCGGGCAGCCCGACCAGCCGCAGGCCGGGCAGCCCCGGCGCGACGGCGCACTCGACGCGGACCGGCCGGGCGTCGACGCCGACGAGCGTCAGGGTCCGCAGGACGGTGAGGCGGGAGGTCATGCGCCGGACCGTACGGACGCGATCCCGGACCCCGGCCGGTGGATCCGGTGGCTGTGGACGACGGGCGGGCGGCACCACCGCGGCGCCGTCCGGCGCGTCACCACGCGGCGTGGAGGTGGGTCAGCGCGGCCGCACCGGCGCCCCGCGGCACGTCGACGGCGACGAGGTCGAGGCGGACCGCGGTCGCCCGGAGGTCGGTCGTCGCGAGCAGCGCCGCCGTCAGACGCCGGATGCGCGCGCTCTGGCGCGGACCGAGCGCGGCGACGGCGCCGCCGAGCCGGCCGGCCGCGCGCCGGACCTTCACCTCGCAGACGACGAGGACGCCGGAGCGAGGGTCGCGGAGCACGAGGTCGAGCTCGCCGCGCAGACCGTCGACGACGACGCGGCGGTTGCGCACGACCAGGTCCAGGCCGTGGACGGCGACGAGGTGCGCCAGCGCGGCGTCCTCGCCGACGCGGCCGAGGTCGCGCCGCCCGTCGCCGCCCCGGTCCGACGCGTCGGGGAGGGACGCCCGCCACCGGCAGCCGAAGGCCGACGCGGCCGCGGTCTCCCGGGCGAGGTCGGACCGTGGCCCGTGCGCGGGGACGGGCCCGGGGGTCCGGGTGGCGGTGCGTCGGGACGCGGTGCGGAGGGGCATCGCCCGACCGTACGGAGGTCGGTCACCGCGCCGGTGGGGCGATCCGGGGCCTGTGGACGACCCCGATCCGGCTCAGAACAGGCCGGCGGCCCAGGCCACGGCGGCGCCGATGACGACGACGGCGGCGATCAGCAGCAGGATGTCGTTGCGGCGGCTGTCGCGGTAGCGGCGGGTCGCGTCGAAGCCCACCCCGCTCAGCCCTCCTTCTTCAGGAACTCGTCGAGGTCGGCGTCGTCGTGGACGAGCTCCTCGACGTTGACGTCCCGGAACGTCAGCACGCGGACGTCCTTCAGGAACCGCGCCGGGCGGTACATGTCCCAGACCCAGGCGTCCGTCATCCGGACCTCGAAGTACAGGTCCTTCCCCTCGTGGGGGACGACGTCGACGCGGTTGCAGAGGTAGAACCGCCGCTCGGTCTCGACGACGTACCGGAACGTCCGGACGACGTCCCGGTACTCGCGGTACAGCGCCAGCTCGAGGTCCGACTCGTACTGGTCGAGCTCCTCGGGGTTCATCCGACCTCCACGACGGACCGCGCGGACGGGCGACGGGGCGGCGGCGGGCCGCCGGACGCGGTGCGGCGCGAGGGTAGCGACGGGGGGCGTAGCGTCACCGGGACGACCCGGGGGGTGGCGTGGCGCGTTCCCGCACGGCCCCGGCCGACGCTCCGGTCAGCGCCGTCGAGCGCGCGGCCTGGGACGCCGGCCGTGCCGTGGTCGGCGTCGACGAGGTGGGTCGCGGGGCCTGGGCCGGCCCGGTCACCGTCGGCGCGGTCGTCCTCGATCCGGCGGCGCCGCCGACCGGGGTCCGCGACTCGAAGACCCTCACCCCCGCGGCGCGGGTCGCCGCGGACGTCGCGATCCGGGCCCGGGCGCGGGTCGCGCTCGGGTGGGCGGAGGCGGCGGAGGTCGACGCCGTCGGGCTCGCGGCCGCGCTGCGCCTGGCGGTCGGTCGCGCGGTCACCGCCGTGCTGGCCGGTCCGGGCGCACCGGACGATCCGCTCGTCCTCGTCGACGGCCCCCACGACCTGCTGCGCCGCGACGACCTCGAGACGGTGACGATGGTCCGGGGCGACGCCGCGGCGCTCGGGATCGCGGCGGCCTCGGTGGTCGCGAAGGTCGCGCGCGACGCCGGCATGGTCGCGGCCGACGCCGACCACCCCGCCTACGCGTTCGCCCGGAACAAGGGGTACCCGTCGCCGGCGCACGTCGCGGCCCTGGCCGCGCACGGACCCTGCGCCCTGCACCGCCGCACCTGGGCGCCGCTGCGCGCGCTGGCGCAGGGTCAGCTGCCGGGGACCGCCGGCTGAGGACGCGCGCCGAGCAGACCGGCGACGTTCCGCGGCGGCCAGACGACGGCCAGAGCCCGGCCGACGACGCGGTCCATCGGTACGAACCCCAGGCGGCTGCGCGAGTCCGACGAGTTGGCGCGGTTGTCGCCGAGGAAGAACAGATGCCCGTCCGGCACCGTGACGGGACCGAAGTCCGACCCGGCGGTGCCGTCGAGGTACGGCTCGGCCTGCGCGACCCCGTCGACGAGCAGCGTCCCGTCGCGGATCTCGATCGTCTGCCCCGGCAGCCCGGCCACGCGCTTCACGAGGTCGCTCTGGTCGAGGGGCACGATGCCGACGAACTGGACGCCGGCGCGGACGGCCCACCACCAGAACGGGCGGTCGGGCCGCTCACCGCTCGGCTCGGGTCGGAACACGACGACCTCGCCGCGCTCGGGCGCACGGACGCGGTAGGTCAGCTTCTCGACGACCATCCGGTCCTCGACCGCGAGCGTCGGGACCATCGAGGACGACGGGATCCAGAACACCTGGACGACGAAGGTCCGCAGCAGGAACGCGACGGTCAGCGCCAGCCCGACGAGGACGACGAACTCGCGGAGCCCGCCGCGGGTCCGGCGCGCCCGCCGCCGACGGCGGGCCGGGCCGTCGGCGTCGCTCAGGCCGTGGCCTCGCGCTTCTCGCGGATGCGGGCCCGCTTCCCCGACCGCTCGCGCTGGTAGTACAGCTTGGCCCGGCGGACGCGACCACGGCGGACGACCTCGATCGTCTCGATGGTCGGCGTGTGGACCGGGAAGGTCCGCTCGACGCCGACGCCGAAGCTGTCCTTGCGGACGGTGAACGTCTCGCGGACGCCGGCGCCGCTGCGGGCGATGACGTCACCCTCGAACACCTGGATCCGGCTGCGGGTGCCCTCGACGACCTTCACGTGGACCTTGAGGCGGTCGCCGGGACGGAAGTCCGGCACGTCGTCGCGGAGTCCGCGGCGGTCGATGACGTCGAGGCGCTGCATGGCGTCCCCCTCCGGGGTGGGGCGGCGGTCCGGAGGCGCGCGCTGCGGGGCGCCGTGCGGTCCTGGGGTCCCGGCGGCGGGCCGCCGGGCGGGATGGGCGGAGGGTAGGACCTCCGCGCGAGACCGGTCAAACCTCCTCCGGCCCCGCCCCCCCGGTGCCGTCCAGGAGGTCCGGCCGGACCGCCCGGGTCCGCTCCTCGGCCCGTGCCCGGCGCCAGGCCGCGACGGCGGCGTGGTCGCCGGAGGTCAGGACCGGGGGCACGGTCCGCCCCCGGAGCTCCGGCGGCCGCGTGTACAGCGGATGCTCCAGGAGGCCGCCCTCGAAGGACTCCTCGGCGGCCGACGCGGCGTTCCCGAGCACCCCCGGCAGCAGCCGGACGACCGCCTCGACCATCGCCGCGGCCGCGACCTCCCCGCCCATCAGCACGTAGTCGCCGAGCGAGACCTCGTCGGTCGCGACCAGCTCGTGGACCCGCTCGTCGATGCCCTCGTACCGACCGCAGACGAGGACCAGTCGGTCCTCGTCGGCGAGCTCGCGCACCAGCGCCTGGGTCAGCGGCCGGCCGCGGGGGGTGAACACGACGGTCCGCGGCCGCGCCCCGCCCGCCACGTACCGGGGCGGCGCGCCACCGACGTCGGCCGGCGCGCCCGCGGTCCCCACGGTCGCCGACGGCGGCAGGTCGTTCCAGACCGACTCGGCCGCGGCGACGAGGACGTCGCCGCGCATCACCATCCCGGCCCCGCCGCCGTACGGCGCGTCGTCGACGCTGCGGTGCCGGTCGGTCGTCCAGTCACGGAGGTCGTGGAGGCGCACGTCGACGGCGCCGCGCGCGCGGGCCGTCGCGACGAGCGACGTGTCCAGCGGACCGGCGAAGTACCCGGGGAAGATCGTCAGGACGTCGATCCTCACCCCGCCCCCTCCGCACCGCCCGCGTCGACGAGCCCCTCGGGCAGGTCGTGGGCGACGAGGCGGGCGACGCCGCCGTCGGCGTCCTCCTCGACGGTGACCAGCTCGTCCGCCGCCGGCAGCAGCCACGTCCCGCCGTCGGACCGCGTCACCTCGAGCAGGTCGTACCCCGCGACGGCCGGCATCGGGACCAGCGCGGTCACGGTCCCGAGCGCCGCCCCGTCGGCGGTGACGACCGCGGCCCCGACGAGCTCGGCCGCGAGGTAGACGTCGAGGTCGTCGGGCCCGAGCGGTGCGGCCTCGACGGCGGCGCCGCGGAGGGCCTCGGCCGCCGAGCGGTCGCCGACGTGGGCGAACCGGACGAGCGGGCGGCCCTGGTGCTCGCGCACGCCGACGACCTCGGTGTCGCGACCGTCGACGCGGACGCGGACGCCGGGGGCCAGCCGGTCGGGCACGTCGCTCGAGAGATGGACGACGACCTCACCGCGGAGCGCGTGCGCCCGGCCGACGCGGCCGATCTCGACGAGGTCGCGGTCGGATCCGGCGTCGCCGTCGTGCGCGGAGGCGGCCACGGCGCGCGCGACCTCAGTCGATGATCTCGACCGTGACGTCCTCGTCGTCGAGGGCGCCGGCGGCCCGGACCAGCGTCCGCAGGGCCTTCGCGGTCCGACCGCGCTTCCCGATGACCTTCCCGACGTCGTCGGGGTGCACGGTCAGCTCGAGGACGACGCCGTCGTCGTCCTCGACCTCCTCGATGGCGACGTCCGCGGGGTGCTCGACGAGCGCCGCGACGACGTGCTCGAGCGCGGCGCGGGCCCTCACGCGGAGACCTCGTCCGCGGCCGGCTCCTCGGCCGGCGCGGCGGCGGCCGTGTCCTCGGCGGCGGGCTCGGCGGCGGTCGGCTCCTCGGCGGGCTCCTCGGCCGGCGCGGCGGCGGTCGGCTCCTCGGCCGGCGCGGCGGCCGCCTCGGCCGCGACCTCGGCGCGGGCGCGGGCCTTCTTCGAGAGCCGCTGCTTCTCCCCGCGGACGCGGGCCGGGGCGTCGCCCGGCTTGAACTGCTCCCAGACGCCGCTGATGCGGAGCAGCTTCTCGACCGCGGAGGTCGGGAGCGCCCCGTTGCGCAGCCAGTGCAGGGCGCGGTCGGCGTCGACGCGGATGGACGAGGGCTCGTCCATCGGGTGGTAGTCGCCGAGCGCCTCGATGAACCGGCCGTCCCGCGGCGAGCGCGAGTCGGCGGCGACGATGCGGTAGTGGGGGCGCTTGACCGTGCCCTCACGGCGGAGACGGAGCCTGACGGCCATGGGTGATCCTCTCGTGGTCGGGCGCGGGTGCGCCGCGTGGGGACGGCCGTGCCGCCGTGGTCGGGGCGGGTGGACCGTCCGGGGTCCGGCGTCCGGCGGGGGCGTGGGCCCGGGCGTGGACGCGCGCGCAGCCTAGCGGTCGGCGTCCGCGCCGGACCCGCCGGGACC
>JAFMLG010000019.1 GCA_017852335.1 Actinomycetota bacterium
CCAAGAAGGCCCCGGCGAAGAAGGCTCCCGCCAAGAAGGCCCCGGCGAAGAAGGCGCCCGCCAAGAAGGCCCCGGCGAAGAAGGCGCCCGCCAAGAAGGCCCCGGCGAAGAAGGCGCCCGCCAAGAAGGCCCCGGCGAAGAAGGCTCCCGCCAAGAAGGCCCCGGCGAAGAAGGCTCCCGCCAAGAAGGCCCCGGTCGAGGCCGTCCCCGCAGCCCGCCCGGCACCGCGACCGCTGCCGCCGCCCTCGAAGGGGCCGGGGATGACGGACCGGAAGTGGCCGTCGGGGCCCGAGGTGCGGATCCCCGTCGAGCGCCAGAAGGCCGCGCAGGCGGCCGGGAACTTCGACCTCTCGGACCTGCCCAGCTGGCTGTCGGAGCCGTCCAGTGCCATCCGTGTCGGCAAGGGCGAGTCGTCGGACGCGCACCTGATCCCGGCGGGCGTGCGGTCGCTCGACAGCATCTCCCGACTCAGGCCCGGCCAGGTCATCGTGAACTACGGGAAGTCCGAGGCCAAGTGGGCCACCGACTACAGCCGGCGTCGGGGCGGGCGGGCCGGGTTCCTGCAGCTGCTCAGCTACGCGCGGCAGATGATCGGCGTCGACAGCGCGGGCCGCGTCCGCATCTGCCTGATGGGCCACGCCGGACAGGGGTTCAGCGAGGCGCTCTGGGTCGAGCGTGAGGGGGTGGTCCTCACCGTGCAGCCGAACGACATCATCCTGCGCTTCGAGGGACTGGACCTCGGCGAGTGAGCCTCCGCGCGGTCCGCGACCTCGCCCTCGAACTGGCCGACGGGGCGGACGCGCTGACCATGGCGGCCTTCCGCGGCGCCCCCGACACCCGGACCAAGGGTGACGGCACGGTCGTGACGGAGGTCGACGAGGCCGTCGAGGCACGGCTCCGTGCCCGGATCCTGGCCGAGTTCCCGGAGCACCGCGTCCTCGGCGAGGAGGGCGGTCTGACCGATGGGGACCCCGAGGCGCCCGTCTGGGTGCTCGACCCGATCGACGCGACGACGAACTTCGTCCGGGGCAACCCCGTCTTCGCGACGCTCGTCGGGGTCGTCGTCGACGGCCGGGACGCCGTCGGGGTCGTCTCGGCCCCGGCCCTCGGGACGCGGTGGGACGGCGTCGTGGGGGAGGGGGCGCGGCAGGACGGACGGAGCATCGCCGTCAGCGCCGTCGACGATCTGGCCGCTGCGGAGGTCACCTTCGGGGACCTCGCGGCTGTGGAGGTGGCCGCACCCGGTCTGGTGTCCGCGCTCTCCGCGGTGACGGCGCGGCAGCGCGGCTACGGCGACTTCTGGGGGCACTGCCTCGTCGCGGCCGGCAGCACCGACGTCGCCGTCGAGGGGCGGCTCAGCCACTGGGACCTCTGCGCCTGTCGCGCGCTCGTCCTGGCGGCCGGGGGGCGCGTCACCGACCTCGACGGCCGGGCCCGCAGTGACGGCGGCAGCGCCGTGACCACGAACGGGCGCCTGCATGACGCGGTGCTGGCCGCCGTCGCGGTCCATCGGGCGGCCGGCGCGACGGCGTGACACCGTGAACCCCGACGACGAGAGCGCGGACGCCGAGCTCCGTGCGCTGGACGACGGACGGGATCCCCTGAGCGACGCGGAGGGGCGGCTCCGGCTGTCGTTCACGCGGGTCGACACGTTCCAGCGCTGTCCCCGGCAGTTCCGGTACCAGTACGTCGACCGGCTCCCGCAGCGTCCCGCCCCGGCCCTGTCCTTCGGCAGCAGCGTGCACGCGGTGCTCGAGTGGCTGCACGACCGCAAGACACCGGAGCTCCCGCCGCTCGACGACGTCCTGACGCAGCTCCGGGACCGCTGGGACCCGTCGGGGTACGCGGAGGTCGACGCGTCGGTGCAGCGGCGCGAGTACGAGCACGCCCGGCAGGTCCTCGGGGCGTACCACGAGCGCCTCACCCGGGAGGGTCTCCGGAACGCGGTCGCGACCGAGGCGTGGTTCGAGCTGCCGATCGGTGACGACGTCGTGGTGGTCGGATCGATCGACCGCATCGACGCGGACGTCGACGGCGGCCTGCACGTCGTGGACTACAAGACGAGCCGACGCACGCGCACCCGGGCCCAGGTCGCGGCGTCGCTGCAGCTCGGCATCTACGCTCTCGCGACGCGCCACCTGTACGGCGAGCTGCCGAGGACCGTCGCCCTCGACTTCCTCCTCCCCGGTGTCGTGGTCCGTGTGGACGTCGCCGAGATCGACCTCGACGCGGTGCCGGCGGCCGTGACGGCGGCGGCGGCCGACATCCGGGCCGGGGTGGACGACGTCCGCCCGAGCCGCCTCTGCGACTGGTGCGACTACCGCGACCTGTGTCCGGCGTGGGACGGGGACGGCGAGGAGGTGCTCGGCCGGGCCGCGATCGAGGCCGGGCGGCTGCGCACCCGGCTCCGCCGCGAGGTCCGGGAGCTGCGCGTCCTCGAGGAGCGCCTGCGGGACCTCGGGGGTCCGACGTGAGCGGACGCGACGAGGCCCAGGCCGCGTACTTCGCGCTGCTCCGGGCACGTGAGGAGCTGGACCTCCTGAACCGGCACGAGGAGTACCTCCGGGCCGAGCTGCAGCGGCTGCGCCGCACGGCGGCGGAGGAGGCGGCACTGCGCGCGGCGGCCCCGTCGGGACCGCGCCGCCCGCTCCGCGCCTCCGACGAGGCGCTCGAGGACGTCCTGGCCCGACGGGTGGCGCTCCTCGAGGACGAGCTGACCCGACTGCCGACGCGGACCGCCGCGGCGGCCGCCTACGTCGAGGAGTGCGAGCGGACCTCGCGCCTGCTCGGGCGCGGCTGATGTACCGCGACGACCCCCTGGACGACGAGGCGGACCTGCGCGCGGTGGCGGGCGAGGCGGCCGTCGACGCCCTCGTCGCGGCGGGCGGGGCGGACGCGGTCGCGGCGGCCGCGGACCTGCTCCGCCTCCTGCAGGGCTGGGTCGACGACACCGAGGCCGGCGCCTGGCTGATCGGCGCCCAGCGCCGCCTCGAGGGCCGGACGCCGCTGGAGGCCGTGGGCGCCGGTGAGGCCGACCTCGCGGCCGAGGCGCTGCGGTCGTGGCTGGCGGCCCGGGGCTAGACTCCCGCCAAGAGGCCCGACGGGCCGCCACGACCCGGTGGCACGCTGCCTCCGGGTCCCACGCACCGAAAGGCCGACCCCGCATGCCCACCGGACGCATCAGGACCTTCGACGCCGCTCGCGGCTTCGGCTTCGTCGTCGCCGAGGACGGGGACGAGTACTACGTCGGCCGTGACGGCGTCGCCGGCGATCAGCCCCACCCCGGCGACGAGGTCAGCTTCGAGGTCGTCGAGGACGCGCCGCCCGGCAAGCGGGCCGCCACCGCGGTGACCGTGACGCGCAGTGCGCCGGCCGGGTCGCCCGTCGGTCGGACGATGGCCCCGCCGCCGTCCTGGGACGCGCTCGAGGATCGCGAGCGTCAGCGCCGCATGGCTCGCCGCCGCCGGCGCTGATCCCGGACCGGTGGCCGGCGCCGCGCCCGCTGCGCCCGTCGTCGAGCCGGATCTCGGCGTCGACGAGCGTCACCGCGCCGATCACCCGTGGGTCGTGATCGTCTGGGACGACCCGGTCAACCTGATGTCGTACGTGGTCCTCGTGCTGCGCCGGGTCTTCGGCTTCGACGCCGCCACGGCCGAGCGGCTGATGCTGCAGGTGCACCACGAGGGCCGCGCCCTGGTCGCCCGGGAGCCGCGGGAACGGGCCGAGCACCACGTCGCGCAGCTGCACGGCTACGGCCTCCTCGCGTCGCTCGAGCGGGACGCCTGATGGCCCGCGTCATGCCCCCGGCGTCCGGTGGGGACGGCCTCCGCGTCGAGCTCGAGCGCGTCGAGCTGGACCTGCTCGTGCGGCTCTGCGAGGGGCTCGCGGGCCGCCTCCGCGCCGGCGGCGACGACGCCGTGATCGCTCGGCTCGCGCCGGCCGCCTCCCGCGGGGACGCCGAGGCCGACGCGGAGCTGCGCCGGCTCCTCCGCGGGGACCTCCTGGGCGGGCGCGCCGAACGCCTCGAGCGACTGGCCGTCGAGCTGCGGTCCTGGGCGGGACGGGTCGGGCCGGGGGACGGCGTCGCCGCCGACCTCGCCGCCGAGGAGGCCCTCGCGCTGCTCCAGGGACTCAACGACGTCCGTCTGGCCCTCGGCGCACAGGTCGGGGTCGAGGACCTGGACCGGGGGACCCTCGCCGTCGACGACCCCCGAGCGGTGACCCTCGGCCTCATGGACCGGCTGGGGGGTCTCCAGCAGGGGCTCGTCGAGCACCTCGCCTGAGGGGCCGGGGGAGCTCGACGGCGCCCGTCAGGACCAGCGCCGCGAGCGCGGCCGCACCCGTCGACCCGATGACGACGACGTCCGTCGTGCGCCCGTCGCCGAGCAGGGTGGGCACCCAGGTCCGGGTCGCGAGGCCCACGGCGACCACCGTCGCGGCCGTCAGCAGCGCGTCGCGCCACGGCGCCGCACCTCGTGGGAGCGGCAGTCGCCGGCCGACCGCGGCGCGGAGGAGTCCCGTCTCGGTCCAGGCCCCGACCGTCGCCCCCAGGCCCAGGCCGACGGCCCCGAGGCGGTACAGCGAGCCGTCGGCCGCCCGCTCGGCCAGCGGCGCGAGGCCGGACGTCCCGATCCGGACGGGACCGCCGGCGTCCCATCGCCAGGCGTCCAGCGCGAGCATCAGACCGACCCCGGCGAGGGTCCCGACGACGACCCGGACGGTGGCCAGCCGAGCGGGCGTCCGCGTGTCGTCGAGCGCGTGGAGCGCGGCCTGGAGCACCCGGCCCCGCGTCGTCGCGACGAGACCGAGGGCGTAGGCCGCGAGGACGGCGGCGACCTGTCGGGTCTCGGGGGCGCCGAACGCCCCACCGCCGAACACGAGGCCCACGAGGTGGTCGCCGACCACGACGTAGGCGGCGGCCGTGGGCAGGGCCAGGGCGGTCGTCCGCCGCAGGGATGCGGCGACGCGGTCGGCCGCCATCGCCGGTGCCGACCGGCCGGCCGTCGCGAGGTCCGGGAGGGCCGCCGCCGCGACGCTCATGCCGAACAGGCTGACCGGCAGCAGGTGCAGGACCTGGGCGTACCCGAGGGCCGCCACGGCGCCGGCGGCCAGGAGGGAGGCCACGGCGAGATCGAGGTAGGCCGAGAGCTGGACGACCCCACGCGCCGCGATCGCCCCACGGGCCGCGTGCAGCACGCCGCGGACCTGCGGGACGCTCCCCGGTCGGCGCGGCCGGACGGCGGCCCGCCCGGCCTCGCGTCGCACCGCGGGCAGCTGGACCGCGAGCTGGAGTCCGGCGCCGACCAGAGCGCCGACGGCGACGGCGAGAGCGACGTCGACCTCGCCGAGGCCGCGCAGCCCGGCCGCGACGCCCGCAGCGACGATCGCGGCGTTCCAGACGACGGGGGCGACGTAGGCGCGGAAGAAGCGGCGGTGCGCGGTCAGGACCCCGAGGGCCCAGGAGGCCAGGACCAGGAGCCCCGCCCCGGGGGCCAGGACCCGGACCAGCGTCACGGTCAGGGCGTACTTCTCGGTCCCCGGCGGGAAACCGGGCGCGAGCAGCCGTGTCAGCGGTCCCGCCAGCACGACGCCGAGCAGGGCGAGGACCCCCGTCAGGCCGAGCAGGACCGAGGCGACCGCCGCGGCGAGGCGGCCTGCCTCCTCCCGCCGGCCCTCGGCGAGGAGGCGGGCGTACGAGGGGACGAATGCGGCCGAGAGCACCCCGTCGCCGAGGAGGTTCTGCAGCAGGTTCGGGATCCGGAGCCCGGCGCGCAGGGCCTCCGCGGCCAGGCCCGTCCCGAGCCACTGCGCGAGGACGCGCTCCCGCACGAGCCCGGAGAGGCGGGAGAGGAGGATCGCGGCCGCCACGGCCCGGGAGCCCCGGTGGAGGCCGTCGGCCCCGGAGGTCCCTGCGGTCGCGTCCGACGCCATGGCCCCGCCCGTCCGGCCACGAGGACGCTAGCGGTAGGGTCCCCGCGGGCGCGGGACGCACGGGGGGTCGGGGTGCTCGAGCGGGTCGCCTCCCCGTCCCCGGTCGCCGGTCCGCGGTGGCTGCTCGATCCCCGCACGGCCGACGAGGACGGCGTCGTCGGGGCCGGGGCGGACCTCGAGGCCCCGACGCTCGTGGCGGCCTACCGCAACGGGGTGTTCCCGTGGCCCCACGAGGGGCTGCCCCTGCTGTGGTTCAGCCCGGACCCGCGGGCCGTCATCGACCCCCGGGGGATCCACGTCAGTCGGAGCCTCCGGGCGCGCCTCCGCACCTGCGGCTGGACGACGACGATGGACCGCGACCTGCCCGGCGTGATGGCGGCCTGCGCCGAGCGTGACGACACCTGGATCACCCCGGCCATGCGCCGGGCCTACCACCGGCTCTGGGACCTCGGCTGGGCGCGGAGCCTCGAGGTCTGGGAGGACGGCCACCTGGTCGGCGGCGTCTACGGCGTCCAGGTCGGGGCGGTCCTGACGGGGGAGTCGATGTTCCACCGCCGGACGGACGCCTCCAAGGTCGCCCTCGTCGATCTCTGCTCCCGCCTGGCCGCGGCGGGCGGCGGTCTGCTCGACGTCCAGCTCCCGACGCCGCACCTCCGGTCCCTGGGCGCGGTGACCGTCCCGCGGGAGGAGTTCCTCGCGACGCTCGCGCTCCTGCGCGACCGGCCCTGCCGGCCCGTCGCGGGGGAGCTGCCGGTGCGCCGCCTCGTGGCGACGCGGGTGCCCGCCGGGCGGGGCGCGGCCGCGTGATCGGGCCGCCTCCCGGCACCGGTCGGCCCCGTCGGGCACACTCGCGGCCTGCGAGGGCCGAGTCCGGCCGGAGCACCCTCCGTCCGGACCAGGAGCCGACCATGCCCGCCCCCGCCAGCATCGACCGCCGCTACCCCGACCGCGACTTCGAGGTCCGCGACCTCGGCCTGGCCGGCCTGGGCCGGCGCGAGATCGGCCTGGCCGAGCACGAGATGCCCGGTCTGATGGCCCTCCGGGAGCGGTACGCCGACGAGAAGCCCCTCGCCGGTGCGCGCATCGCCGGCTGCCTCCACATGACCGTCCAGACGGCGGTGCTGATCGAGACGCTCGTCGCCCTCGGCGCGGACGTGCGGTGGTCGTCCTGCAACATCTTCTCGACCCAGGACGAGGCCGCGGCCGCGATCGCCGAGACGGGCGTGCCGGTCTTCGCCTGGAAGGGCGAGTCCGAGGAGGAGTACTGGTGGTGCGTCGAGCAGACGCTGACCTGGCCCGACGGGCGGGGACCGACGCTGCTGCTCGACGACGGCGGTGACCTCACGGCGGTCGTGCACAAGGAGCACCCGGAGCTGCTGCCGGACATCGTGGGCGTCTCCGAGGAGACGACCACCGGGGTGAAGCAGCTGCGACAGTGGCAGCGGGAGGGGCTGCTCCGGATCCCGGCCATCAACGTCAACGACTCGGTCACGAAGTCGAAGTTCGACAACCTCTACGGCTGCCGCGAGTCCCTCATCGACGGCATCAAGCGCGGGACCGACATGATGATCGCGGGCAAGACCGCGGTCGTCGCGGGGTACGGCGACGTCGGCAAGGGCTGCGCCCAGGCGCTCGACGCGCTCGGCGCCTCGGTGTACGTCACCGAGGTCGACCCGATCAACGCCCTCCAGGCCGCGATGGAGGGCTTCCGGGTGAAGCGCCTCGAGGACGTGGTCGAGGAGGCGGACATCGTCGTGACCGCCACCGGCAACATGTCGGTCGTCACGACCGAGCACGTGCTGCGGATGAAGGACCACGCGGTCCTCTGCAACATCGGCCACTTCGACACCGAGATCCAGGTCGAGGCCCTGCGGGCCTACGACTGGACGAACGTCAAGCCGCAGGTCGACCTGGTGAACCTCCCGAACGGTCGCAGCGTCATCCTCCTGTCCGAGGGGCGGCTCGTGAACCTCGGGAACGCCACCGGGCACAGCTCGTTCGTGATGTCGACGTCGTTCACCAACCAGGTCCTGGCCCAGATCGAGCTGTGGCAGCGCCACGAGGACTACAAGGAGGAGGTCTACGTCCTCCCGCGGGAGCTGGACGAGGAGGTCGCCCGGCTCCACCTCGCGCGCATCGGGGTCGATCTGACCGAGCTCAGCCCCGACCAGGCGGCCTATCTCGGCGTCGAGGTCGGTGGGCCGTACAAGGACGAGGCCTACCGGTACTGAGCCGGTCCGGCGGCGCTCCAGCGGCGCCGACCACCGGCGTAGTAGCCTCCGGCATCCGCCCGTGCCGCCTCGGCGGCCACCCTCCTGCCCGGCTCCGGGGACGAGGGGGCGGGGCACGACCGCGGCGGCGACGGCGTCGCCCGGACCAACGGACGAAGGGCAGCAGCATGCGACGTTCCACCAGGGGAGGTCTGGCCGCGGTCGCGGCCACCGCGCTCCTCCTCAGCGCCTGCGGTGGGGACGGTGCCGACGAGGCGGCCGTCAAGGCCTGCCAGATCACCGACACCGGCGGCATCGACGACAAGTCGTTCAACGAGACGGCCTGGAACGGCTTCCTCCGCGCCGAGGAGGAGCTGGGCGTCGAGGTGAAGTACCTCGAGTCGACGTCCGAGGCCGACTACGACCCGAACATCCAGGCCTTCCTGGACGAGGGCTGCGACATCATCATCACGGTCGGCTTCCTGCTCGGTGACGCCACCGAGGCGGCGGCCCAGGCGAACCCGGACACGAAGTTCGCGATCGTCGACTACGCCTACGAGGCCGAGTACGACAACCTCCTCGGGATGGTCTTCGCGACCGAGCAGGCGGGCTTCCTCGCCGGCTACGTCAGCGCGGCCGTGACCGAGACGGGCACCGTCGGGACGTGGGGCGGCATCAACATCCCGCCGGTCAGCGCGTTCATGCAGGGCTACCTCGCCGGGGTGAACTACCACAACGACCAGAAGGGCACCTCGGTCGAGGTCCTCGGCTGGGACGGTGCGGACGGCGTGTTCATCGGTTCGTTCGAGGCGCAGGACCTCGGGAACGCCGCGACCGCCGAGATGCTCCAGAACGGCGCGGACATCGTGATGCCGGTCGCCGGTCCCGCGGGGCTCGGCGCCGGGACGGCCATCCAGGACTTCGGCTCGGGCAGCATGGTCTGGGTCGACACGGACGGCTACATCTCGAACCCGAACTTCGCCGGCATCACCCTGACGTCGGTCGAGAAGAAGATGGACAACGCGGTGTTCGCCGCCATCCAGGGCGTCGTCGACGGCACCTTCGCCGGCGGCACGTACCTCGGGACGGTCGAGAACGGCGGCGTCGACATCTCGCCGTTCCACGACTTCGAGGACGCGGTCCCGGACGACGTGAAGGCCGAGCTGGACGACATCCGTGCGGGCATCATCGACGGCAGCATCAGCACCACGCCGTGACGCACCCGCGGTGACCGGGAGGGGCGCCCCACGGGGCGCCCCTCCCGCGTCTGGGGCACGTGGGGGCGTCCCGGGGCGGTCCCGGGGTCGGGACGGCTATCGTCGCGCGGTCCGGGCAGGGGTCCGGACGGCGCCACGGGGGTCTCCGGTGCGGCTCGAGCTCCGCGGCATCACCAAGCGGTTCCCCGGGGTGGTCGCGAACGACCACGTCGACCTCACGGTCGAGCCGAGCGAGGTCCTCGGACTCCTCGGCGAGAACGGGGCCGGCAAGTCGACGCTGATGAACATCCTCTACGGCCTGACGTCGGCCGACGAGGGCGAGATCCTGCTCGACGGACGTCCCCACGTCTTCGCCGACCCGGGGGACGCCATCGCGGCCGGGATCGGGATGGTCCACCAGCACTTCATGCTCGTCCCGGTGTTCACCGTCGCGGAGAACATCCTGCTCGGTGCCGAGCCGCTCGACCGTCTGGGGCGCTTCGACCGCGGCCGGGCCCGTGACGCCGTGCTCGCGACCGCGGAGCGGTTCGGGCTCCCGGTCGATCCCGACGCCCGCGTCGAGGATCTGCCCGTCGGGCTCCAGCAGCGGGTCGAGATCCTGAAGGCCCTGTACCGCGACGCCCGGCTCCTCATCCTCGACGAGCCCACGGCGGTCCTGACGCCCCAGGAGGCGGACGGGCTGTTCGAATCGATCCGGGGGTTCCGCGCGGCGGGCCGGTCGGTCATCTTCATCTCGCACAAGCTCCGCGAGCACCACGCGATCGCCGACCGCATCACCGTCCTCCGACGTGGGCGGACGGTCGGGACGATCCCCGCGGCCGAGGCCGACGCGCAGGAGCTGGCGACCATGATGGTCGGTCGACCGGTCGTCCTCGTGGTCGACCGCGCGCCGGCGGCCCCGGGCGAGCCGGTCCTCGAGGTCCGGGCCCTCGGGGTCGAGGACCCACCCGGTACGGCGCTCGTCGCCGACGTCGATCTGACGGTGCACCGGGGGGAGATCGTCGGCATCGCGGGGGTGGAGGGCAACGGTCAGACCCCGCTGGTCGAGGCGGTCACGGGGCTGCGCCCCGTGACCGCGGGTGAGGTGCTGCTGCGCGGCGAATCGATCGTGGGCCGGTCGCGGCGCGACATCCTGCGCGCCGGCGTCGGTCACATCCCGGAGGACCGGTACACCGACGGCGTGGTCGCGTCGTTCTCGATCGCGGACAACCTGGCCCTGACGCTCTGGGACGACGAGCGGTTCTCGAACGGCCGGACGCGGGACTTCGACGCCGTCGCCGAGAGCGCCCGCCGGGTCGTGGCGGACTTCGACATCCGGACCCCGTCGATCGCGACGACGGCCGGCTCCCTCTCGGGCGGGAACCAGCAGAAGGTCGTCGTGGCCCGCGAGTTCGACCGGCCGATCGACCTCCTGGTCGCCGCGCAGCCGACCCGTGGGGTCGACGTGGGCTCGATCGAGTACCTGCACCAGCAGATCGTGGCGAAGCGCGACGAGGGCACCGCGGTCCTGCTGGTGTCGTCCGAGCTCGACGAGATCCAGGCCCTCTCGGACCGGATCGCGGTGATGTTCCGCGGCCGCCTCGTCGGACCGTTCCCGGCCCCGGTGGCGAAGGAGGCCCTGGGGCTGATGATGGCCGGCGTGGATCCGGCGGAGGCCCTGGGCGGGAGGGCCGCATGAGCACCGATGCGCCCCCGTCGCCCGCCCCCGTCCGCGAGGGGCCGGCCCAGCGGCTCCGCGCGGCCGTGCTCGGCGCCAGCGCCCGCCTGACGGGCCTCGCCGTGGCGGCGGCCCTCGGCATCGGCGCGGTCGTGCTCGCCCTCTCCGCCGAGGAGACCCGCGAGGCGCTCGACGACGGCCTCGGGCCGGCCCTGGTCGCCGGTGCGAGTGCCGTCGGCCGGGCCTACTCGGCGCTGCTCCAGGGCTCGGTCGGGAGCCTCGGGGCGCTCTCGGAGACCCTGGTCGCGGCCACCGTCCTGATCCTCACCGGCCTCGCCGTGGCCGTCCCGCTCCGGGCCGGCCTGTTCAACATCGGCGGCGAGGGCCAGGTCATCGCCGGCGGACTGGTCGGTGGGGCCGTCGGCTTCGCCGTCACGGGCCTGCCCCTGCCGGTCCACCTGCCGCTGGCCATCGTGGCGGCCGGACTGGGCGGCGCGGCGGTCGGGTGGCTGCCCGGGTTCCTGAAGGCGCGGACCGGGGCCCACGAGGTCATCTCGACCATCATGCTGAACAACACGCTGACCTTCGTCCTGATCTGGATCCTGACGCTGCCCCTCGTCCAGGTCGAGGGGCGGAGCGATCCGATCTCGCGTCAGGTCCTCGACTCGGCACGGCTGCCGCGCCTCCTCGAGGGCCTCCGCGTCGACGCCGGCATCATCCTCGCCGTCCTGGTCGCCGTCTGGGTCCTGTGGTTCCTCGACCGGTCGACGACCGGCCTCGAGCTCAGCGCGGTCGGGGCGAACCCGGCCGCGGCGACCGCGGCCGGGATGGACCCGGCCCGGACCACCGTCACGGCGATGACGGTCGCCGGCGCGCTGGCGGGGTTGGCCGGCGGAGCGCTGATCGTCGGGCTGCAGGGACGGATCACCCCCGGCTTCTCCGCCGGGCTCGGGTTCGACGGCATCACGGTCGCCCTCCTCGGGCGCGGGACCGTCGTCGGGACGGTCCTCTCCGGGCTGCTGCTCGGAGCGCTGAAGGCGGGCGGACGTGCGATGCAGGCCCGTTCGGGGACCGCGCTCGACCTGGTCGTCGTCATCCAGGCACTGATCATCGTCTTCATCGCCGCTCCCGGCGTCGTCCGGGCCCTGTTCCGCGTCCGCGCGGACGTGGGGGAGGGGGCGCGCATCTCGCAGGGGTGGGGCTCGTGAGCGGCGCGGCCGCCCCGGTCCGGCGCCGGCGTCGCTTCGCGGCGTTCGGCGGGCTGCTCGCCGCGCTGGTGGCCGCACTGCTCCGCGCCGACGCGTCCGCCCGGACCGCCTTCGTCCTGAATGACGCCCGCGGGGCGCGCTTCCCCCTGCCGGACCTCGTCGTCCCGGTCGCCGGCACGGTGCGGATCCTCGCCGCGCTCATCCTCGCCCTCGCGGTCCTCCTGGCGGTGCGGGGGGCCGGCCGGCGCGATGCGGCCGTCGTCGGCGTCATGGGCGGCCTCGCCGTCGTGGCGCTGCTGACGTGGGCCGGGGCCGGGACCTCGATCTCGGTGGTCTCGCTGCTGCGCGGAACCCTGTTCGCGGCGGTCCCGATCGCGTTCGGTGCCCTCGCGGGCGTGCTCTGCGAGCGGTCCGGCGTCATCAACATCGCGATCGAGGGTCAGTTCCTCGCGGGCGCGTTCACGGCGGCGGTGGCGGCGTCCATCCTCGGTTCGGCGTGGTGGGGGCTGCTCGGCGGGATCGCCGCCGGCGCCCTCGTCGGGCTGATGCTGGCGGGACTGACCATCCGGTTCGCGGCGGACCAGATCGTCAGCGGTGTGGTGCTGATCGTGTTCGCGACGGGCGTGACGTCCTTCCTGACCTCGCAGCTCCTGGCCGGGACGCCGAGCTGGAACGCACCGGTGCGGTTCCAGGCGTTCGCCCTCCCGGGCCTGAGCGACGTACCGCTCCTGGGCCCGATCGTGTTCGACCAGACCGTGCTCGTCTACCTGATGCTGCTCGCGGTCGCGGGGGTCCAGTTCGGACTCTTCCGGACACGGTGGGGCCTGCGGCTGCGGTCGGTCGGGGAGCACCCGGCCGCCGCCGACACCGTCGGCATCCCCGTGCTGCGCACCCGGTACCGGGCGGTGATGCTCGGCGGCGTCCTCGCCGGCGTCGGGGGGTCGTGGTTCACGCTCGAGGCGGCCAGCCAGTTCTCGAAGGAGATGACCGGGGGCCGCGGGTTCATCGCCCTGGCGGCGATGCTCGTCGGGCGGTACAGCCCGGTCGGCGCCCTCGGCGCCGGACTGCTCTTCGGGTTCGCCGACGCCCTCGCCACCGCCCTGCAGCGGCTGCCGGTCCCGATCCCGTCCTCGCTGCTCCGCGCCACGCCGTACGTGATCACCATCGTCGTGGTCGCCGGCCTCGTCGGCCGCCTCCGCGTCCCGGCGGCCGACGGGAAGCCCTACGTCAAGGCCTGAGCCCGTCGGGGCCGAACGGGAAGCGGTCCCGGACGCCGCCCGGTCGGTTCGTCAGGGGGCGAGGGTCGCCGCGATCCGGTCCATCCCCTCGGCGAGATCGTCGTCGGCCAGCGCGTAGGACATGCGCAGCGCCGCCTCCGCCCCGAACGCCTCACCCGGGACGACGGCGACGCGGGCCTCGTCCAGCAGCAGATCGGCGAGCTCGAGCGACGACGCGAGGCGTCGGCCGGCGATCTCGCGGGCGAGGACGCCGCGGACCGACGGGAAGGCGTAGAACGCGCCCTGCGGCTCGACGAGCTCGATCCCCTCGATGCCCCGCAGGCGGTCGACGATCGTGCGGCGCCGGCGGTCGAACGCCGCACGCATGGTCGCGACCTCGTCCTGCGGGCCGGTCAGTGCGGCCAGGGCCGCCGCCTGGGCGACGTTGCCGACGTTGGAGCAGAGCTGGGTCTGGAGGGTGGTGATGCCGGCGGCGACCTCCTTCGGCGCGATCGACCACCCGACCCGCCACCCGGTCATCGCGTACGCCTTGGCGACGCCGTCGACGATGACCGTGCGGTCGGCGTGCTCGGGGACGAGCGCCGGGAGCGAGGAGAACGCCGCGGCGCCGTACACGAGCTCGCGGTAGATGTCGTCCGAGACGACCCAGACGTCGTGCGCGTGGGCCCACCGCCCGATCTCGGTCACGGCCTCCGGCGACAGCACCGCCCCGGTCGGGTTCGACGGCGAGACGTGGACCAGCATGCGGGTCCGGGGCGTGCGGGCCGCCTCGAGGTCCGCCACGGTCACGCGGTAGCCGTCCTCGGGCGCGGTCGGGACGGGGACGGGGACGCCGCCGGCGAGCCGGATCTGCTCGGGGTAGCTGACCCAGTACGGCGCGGGGACGAGGACCTCGTCACCCGGGTCGAGCAGCGCCATGAACGTGTTGTAGAGGGCGTGCTTCCCGCCGTTCGCGACCACGACCTGGGAGGCCTCGACCTCGAGCCCGTCCCGTCGGGCCCGAGCGGCGACCGCCTCGCGGAGGTCGGGCAGTCCGGCCGCCGGCGTGTACCGGTGCATCGTCGGGTCGGCCGCCGCCCGGCGGGCCGCCTCGACCACGTGGGCGGGGGTCGCGAAGTCGGGCTCCCCGGCGGCGAAGGCGATGACGGGCTCGCCGGCGGCGCGGAGGGCCTTGGCCTTGGCGTCGACCGCCATCGTGGGCGACGGGGAGAGGGCGGAGATGCGCGCGGACACGGACACGGGGACTCCGAGCGGGGGAGGGGTCGACCGTCACGCAGCGTAGTCTCGGGCCCGCGCGGAGCCGCCGCGACGCGAGGAGCTGCGATGTCCGACGTCTCGATCCCCTCCGACCTCCTCCCGGCCGACGGCCGCTTCGGCGCGGGGCCGAGCCGGGTGCCGGCCGCGGCGCTGGCCGAGCTGCAGCGGCTCGGGACCACCGTCCTCGGCACGTCGCACCGCCAGGAGCCGGTCCGGTCCGAGGTGCGCCGCCTCCGCGAGGGCATGCGGGCGCTGTTCGGCCTCCCCGACGGGTACGAGGTGCTGCTCACCGTCGGCGGGGCGACGGCGTTCTGGGACGCGCTCGCCTTCGGGATCATCGCGCGTCGCTCCCGGCACTACACCTTCGGTGAGTTCAGCGGGAAGTTCGCGCGGGTGGTCGCCGGGGCCCCGTGGCTCGACGATCCCGACGTCGTCGAGGCCGTCCCGGGGACCGCCCCCGTCCCCTCGCCCGCCCCGGACTGCGACGTCCAGGCATGGACGCACAACGAGACCTCGACGGGGGTGATGCTCACCCCGGCGCGGCTCGACGACGCCCTCGTCGTGGTGGATGCGACCTCCGGCGCCGGCGCCCTGCCCCTCGACGTCCGGGACGTCGACCTCTACTACTTCAGCCTCCAGAAGGGGTTCGCCTCGGACGGCGGGCTGACGGTGGCCCTGGCCTCCCCGGCGGCGCTCGCCCGGATCGCCGAGCTGCGCGCCACCGACCGCTACGTGCCCGCGTTCCTCGACCTCGCGACGGTCGTCGAGAACAGCCGCAAGGACCAGACCTACAACACGCCCGCCGTGGCGACGATCGTCCTGGCCCGCGTCCAGGTGGAGGCGATGCTCGCCGAGCACGGCGCGCTCGACGGGGTCGTCCGCGCGCAGCGGGCGAAGGCCCACCACCTGTACGGCTGGGCCGAGGACCGGCCCTGGGCGCGGCCCTTCGTGTCGGCGGCCGAGGACCGGTCCCTCGTCGTCGGGACGATCGACCTCGACGGGGTGTCGGCCGACGACGTCAACCGGGTGCTGCGGGCGCACGGCGTCGTGGACACCGACCCCTACCGGAAGCTCGGGCGGAACCAGCTCCGCGTGGCGTTCTTCCCGGCCGTCCCGCTGTCCGACGTGGAGGCGTACACCGCCTGCGTCGACCACGTGGTCGGGGCCCTGGCGACCTGACACGACCGTCGTGCGACGCCCGGTGCGTCAGGCCCCGCCGCGCAGGAACTGCTCGATCTCGGCGGCGAGCTCGTCGCCGGTCGGGACCTCGTCGTCGCGCAGCGGCGCCTCGACCTCCGCCACTCCGATCTCGGCCTCGGGGTCGAGGTCGTCGTACAGGCGTTCCAGCTCGGCGACGTGGGCCCGGACCTCGTCCGACGACGAGGCGGCCGCATCCAGCCGGTGCCGGTTCTCCTGCATGTCACGGTCGAGCGCCGAGAGGTCGACGTGCGTGCCGAGATGCGCGCTGAGGCGCTCCAGGAGCGCCCTGGCCGCATCCGGGTAGACGCCGCCGACGTAGTGGGGGATGCGGACCCACATGCCGAGCGTCGTGAGCCCGGCGGCCCCGAGGTCGGCCTCGAGGGCGACCTGGCAGGACGCGGGGACCGTCATCCGCTCGTGCGCCGCACCCATGCGCGCGAGGAGGACCGGGTCGTTGGAGGTGCAGACGACACGGACCGGCCGGGTGTGCGGGATCGGGCCCGGGACGCTGCCGAAGCCGACGTACCGCCGCAGGCCCCAGGACTCGGCCAGCTCGGTCAGGTCCGCCGCCAGACCACGCCACGACAGGTCGGGCTCGGGCCCGCTGACGAGGACGAGCTGCGGGCCGCTCGCCGGCGAGATGAGGTCCACGGCCAGTTCCGGCCACCGCACCTCGCCGAGCCGACCGCGGTCGATGTCCAGTGCCGGACGGCGATCGCGGTAGTCGTACAGCGCGTCCCCGTCGAAGGTCCCGACCCGGACGGTCCCGAGGTGCTCGCGGAGGTGCTCCGCCGCGGTCGACCCGCCCATCCCGGCGTCGGTCCAGCCGTCCAGGGCCACGACGAGGACGGCGTCGCCCCGTGGGGAGGGGGCGTCGGGGAGCAGGGAGAGGAGGCGCATACGGCCACGGTATCCCCGGGCACCGCACCGGGACCGTCGCCGCGGTCGCCTCCTGCGCGGCGGTGGATCCGAGGAGCCCCCCCGGACCCCCGGAACGCCGGAGGGGCCGCCCCGTCGTGCGGGCGGCCCCTCCAGGAGGTGCGGGTGCTCAGCGCTTGGTGGTGCGCCGCTTCGCGGCCTTCTTGGCCGGGCGCTTCGCCGCCTTCTTGGCCGGACGCTTCGCCGCCTTCTTCGTGGTGCGCTTCTTGGCGGCCTTCTTCGTGGTCCGCTTCTTCGCGGCCTTCTTCGCGGGGCGCTTCGCCGCCTTCTTGGCCGGACGCTTCGCCGCCTTCTTGGTGGCCTTCTTGGTGGTCCGCTTCTTCGCGGCCTTCTTCGCGGGGCGCTTCGCCGCCTTCTTGGCCGGACGCTTCGCCGCCTTCTTCGCGGTGCGCTTGACGGCCTTCTTGGCCGGGCGCTTCGCCGCCTTCTTGGCGGTCTTCTTGGCAGCTGCCATCGTGACGTGCCTCCCGGTACTCGAACGTCACCACCGCTCGATGGCGACGTGGGGAACCCTAGGTGCGTCCGCGCATCGGGACGCGGAGGAGGACCTGCCCGTCGGACGGCCGGCGTGATGGTTGGAGCGGCGACGTGCGCGGCACGTCGCTCATCACGCGCGGCGTGCGCCGTCGCCGCGGAGGGGACGCGGACGTGCGCCGTCGCGACGCGGTCGGGCGTCGTGTCGCGACACGTCGGCGCGCAGCGTCGCGCGACGGCGGTCCGTGACCGCACCGCGCCGTCGCGGCGGCATCCGCGGCGACGGACGCCCACGACGTGGCGCAGAATGCGTCCCAGGACCCCGTACGGGCCATCCTGCGCATGAGCGCCGTGACGGGCGGCTCGACGGGTCGGGGGGCCGGCCGCGCCGCGATCGCGACCGCGACGGCCGGGACCCGGCGTGACCCCGTCGCGTCGGTCGACGAGGGCCCGTACGGGGTCGACGCGCCCGGGGCCGCACGGCGCGTCGGACGGGCCGGGACCCCTGGAGCCGCGTCCACACGCCCCTACGGGCCACTTGGAATCGGGTTCGTCCACTCCGCGCGCCACGCGCGCTGGGCGCACGGTGCCGCGGAGCGCCGGGACGGGCATGCGCCGGGGCCCCGGGCCCCGCCGGCCTCCTAGCCTCCCGCCGCTACGGGTGCGCGAACGCGACGGCGCGGACGGAGGACGGACGATGGGGCAGGGGGAGGGGTCGCCGGCCACGCCGGACGACGGGGTGTTCACCGACGGCTCGGCCACGCCGAACCCGGGCCCCGGCGGCTGGGCGGCGGTCCGGGTCGTCGACGGCGAGGTCGTCGACGAGGCCTCCGGCGCCGATCCGGACACGACCAACAACCGCATGGAGCTGACGGCCCTGATCGCCGCCGTCGGTCTCGTGCCCGTCGGGGTCCCGACCGTCCTGTACAGCGATTCCCAGCTCGCCGTCCGCACGGTGAACGAGTGGGCGCCGGCGTGGGAGGCGCGGGGCTGGCGGCGGGCGCGCGGGCCGGTCGAGAACCTCGACCTCGTCCGGCGCCTGGTCGAGGACCTCCGGGCCCGGCCCGAGCTCGAGGTGGCCTGGATCCGGGCCCACGTCGGTCATCGCTGGAACGAGTACGCCGACCGCCTCGCCTCACGCGCCGCACGGACCCCCGCGGGGGAGTGAGCCCGGCGCTCCCGGGTCGCTAGGGGGCGAGGAGCCGGACGACGGCGGTGGTCGCGGACCCGACGAGGACCACGAGCGCGAACGGGGCGCGGAGCGCGACGAGCCCGCCGGCGACCACGACGCCGGCCAGGCGCGCGGGCTCCGGCGGACCCGCGCTCAGCACGTCCGTGGCGACGAGGGCGCTCAGGAGCGCCGTCGGGAGGACGACCCCGACGGCGTCGAGCCGTCCCGACGTCCGGTGCCGACCGGCGACCAGCACCGGTCCGGCCGCCTTCATGAGGAGGGTCCCGAGGCCGAGGCCCAGGACCCCGGCGACCACGGCCGGACCCGTCATGCGTCCGTCCCCGTCCGGCGCAGGCCGACCGGGACCGCCACGAGCCCGGCGACGAGGATCGGGAGTCCGGCGGGGAGCAGCGGCGTCAGGGCGACGGCCACGACGCCCGCGACCAGGCCGACCCGCCGGCCGGTCGGGGTCCGCAGCGCCGTGCCCATCAGCGCCAGGAACGAGGCCGGGAAAGCGACGTCCAGACCGAGGGCCCGGACGTCCAGCGCCTCGCCGCCGAGGGCCCCGACGGCCGTCGTGAGCACCCAGGCGAGTCCGACGGTGATCCCGGCGGCCCGCAGGCGTCGGCGGGTGCCGTCCTCGGGACCGTCGAGGGCGATGGCGGCGGACTCGTCGGTCGTCAGGTAGCCGTCGAGGAGGCGGCCGGCCACCGGGGCCGGTCCCAGGCGCGGCGCGAGCGCGAAGCCGAACGCGATGAGCCGGACGTTGAGGAGCAGTCCGGCGACGGCCCCCGCGGCGGGACCGGCGACCGCGGTCACGGCGACGAACGCGAACTGCGAGGCGCCGGCGAAGACGACGACGCTCGAGATCACGACCAGCCAGGCGGGCATCCCGGCCGCGGCCGCGGCGCTCCCGAAGGCCAGCCCGAACGCACCGACGGCGACGGCGACGGTCGCGAGCCGGGCGGCGGGACGGTCGCGTGCCGTGGGGGTGGACATGCGCGGAGTCTGCCAGCCCGGACCGGTGGCTCACGCTGGGCCCGGTCGAGGCCCCCGGGTCACCCCCATAAGATACATTCTGTCAAGTAGCGACGGGGGGGTCGGGTGGCGCCCCCGACGGCGCGCACCGCGCTCACGGGCCCGCCGGTCCGTCCGGCTCCCCCGTGGCCGACACCCCGCCCGCGAGGAGGGTCCCGTCCGCGCGGCGGAGCTCCGCGGCGTCGAACCGCGCGAACAGGCGCAGTCGCGCGTCGTCCTCCGACAGGTCCAGCAGGAGCGTCGACGCGGTCCCGTCGGACGCGCTGGACCGGCCCTCGAGGCTGAGTCGCGGTCCCCAGGCGCCCGGACGGGGCTCCGGCGCCCCGAACGGCTCCGGACCGATCCTGGCGCCCCCCAGGCGCTGTGCGACGGCGGGGAGCTGCGCCTCGGTGAAGGTGACGAGGGCCGGTGCGTCACCGTCGTGCCGCGTCAGGGCCGCCAGGAGCACCGAGATGGGGGCGCAGAGGACCTGGACGACGTCGGCTCCCCCGGCCGGCTCCACGGTGAGGGCCAGGACCCGCCAGGTCGGTTCGAGCTCGAGGCCCCAGCAGCGGCCGCCCGCGACGGCGCGCCGGACGGCCTCGGGGACGACGGTCGGTGGCATGCGGGTCCCCGGACGCGGGCCGCGAGGGTGCCCGAGGGGCGCTCCGGGCGCCCGGTGGCTCAGCCGGCCCGGCGCACCCGGGTCGGCGCGTCGCCCTCGACCGGCGCGGGCTGGAGCAGCGCGACCTCGCCGCGGAGCTCCTCGACCAGCGGCTCCAGGGCGATCGCGAACACGCCCTGGCCCCGGCGGAGGAGGTCCAGCAGCTGCCGGTCGTCGTCGATGGCGTACACGGTGCGGCCGTCGGAGGCGAGCGTGACGTCCGCGAGGGACCGGCCCCGGGCCGTCAGCTCGTCGAGGGCGGCACGGATGCGCTCGAGGCCGATACCCGTGTCCAGCAGGCGCTTGATGACCCGCAGCCGGACGACGTCCTCGAAGCTGTAGACCCGCTGCGAGCCGGAGCCCTCGGCCCGCCGGACGGACGGGACGGCCAGGCCGGTCCGGGCCCAGTAGTCGAGCTGGCGGTACGAGATCCCCACCAGCCGGCTGACGGCCGGCCCGCGGAACCCGTCCGGCTCGGCCACCTCCAGTTCGAGCGCCAGCTGCCCCTGACGTGCCCCGCGTCGTGTCGCCATCCCGTGCCCTCCTGCTGGACCGGCCGTGCGGCCCCGCCCCCACCGACGGTGGAGCGCCCCGCCCTCCCCCGCCCCACCGGGAACGCCCCGACGGCGGTGGAGGGAACGGGACCGGGCCGCGCCACCGTGGGCGGCGGAACGGACCGGGGTCGGGACCACAGGCGTGGAACTCCCGTGGTGGCAGGCTACGGCCGGTGCCGGTGCCGCGTCAACCGGGACCCTCAGGGCGGACCGGAGGGTGCTCCGCCGGCACCTCAGGTGGAGGTCGAGGCCCCTCAGCCCTGCTGGAAGTCCTCGGGGTCGAGGTCCTCGAGGAAGTCCCGGAAGCGACGGACCTCCTCCTCGGGGTCCACGTCGTCCCCGTCCTCGTCGGCGCCGAGCTCGATCGCGACGCGGGCGAAGAGGTCCTCGTCGACCAGGATCGGGACGTCGTCCCCCGCGCGGATGGCCAGCGCGAGGGCGTCCGAGGGCCGCGCCGAGAGCACGGTCGCCGCACCGCCCCCCTCGAGGTGCAGCTCGGCGTAGAAGGTCCCGCCCCGCAGGTCGACCAGATGGACGGCCCGGACCTCGACCCCCAGGGCGGCCAGCGTCGCGGCGAAGAGGTCATGGGTCATCGGGCGATCGGTCCGCTCCCCCGCCAGGTGCGAGGAGATGGCCGCGGCCTCGGCGACGCCGATCCAGATGGGGACGACGCGACCGCCGCCGACCTCGCGGAGCAGGACGACCGGCTGGTTCGCCGGGAGCTCGAAGCGGACGCCGAGCAGTTCGAGGGGGATCATCGTGCCCTCCGGCCCCGCCGCGCGGTCCCTCAGGCTATCCGAGCAGCCCCGCCGCCCCGGCCGCACGGAGGGCGGCGTACACCCCGGACGCGGCGGCCGCGCCGAGGCCCGCCGTCCCCGCGCCTCCGGTCCGGGCGTCCGTCACCGTGACCTCGGCGTCGGCGACCGCCGCACCGTCGACGAGGACCGCGACGCGGAGGGGGGGCGCGTCGGGGTCGAGGACGGCGGGCCACGCCGTCCTCGGGACGGCGCCGACGTCCACCGTGACGGGTCCGGCGTCGGCCGCGACGGTCACCGCCCCCCGTCCGGTCCGGACCGTCGCCGCGGAGGACGTGGCCGCGACGCGGGTCGCCTCGAAACCGTGCTCGAGCAGGCGCGAGACCAGCAGGAGGCGCTCGGCCTCGTCCGCCGCGCCGAGGACCACGGCGATCAGGGTCCGCCCGGACCGGGTCGCCGTGCCCACGAGGGACCAGCCGGCGGCCGACGTGTATCCCGTCTTCAGGCCCGTCGCGCCCTCGACCCGGTCGAGGAGCAGGTTCCGGTTCGCGAGGACGGACCCGGACGCGGTGACGACCTCGCGCCGCGCCGCCGGGACGGCCAGGCGGGGCTCGGCCAGCACCGCTCGTGCGACGACCGCGAGCTCGGCGGCGCTGAGACGGTCACCCTCGTCCAGCCCCGAGGCCGAGGCGAGGTCCGCCTCGACGCCCAGGGCAGCCAGGGTCGACTCCATGCGGGCGACGAAGGCGTCCTCGTCGCCCGCGACGGCGGTGGCCAGCGCGACGGCGGCGTCGTTCCCCGAGCGCAGCAGCAGGGCCGCGAGCAGGTCCTCGACCGTCCAGCGCTCCCCCGGGACGACGCCGGCGCTGGCACCGCCGACGGCGAGCACCTCGGCCCCCGGGACCACGACCGCACCGACGGGGAGGGCCCCGACGACCGTCAGTCCGGTCACGAGCTTCACGGTCGAGGCGACCGGGCGCCGCCGGTCGGCGTCGCGCACGGCGAGGCGCTGTCCCGACGCGGCCTCAACCAGGACGGCGCTGACCCCCGAGGGGACGCCGAGGCGGGTCGCGTCGAGGGGCTCGGGGGCGGCCGTGGCGGTGGCCGTCACCGGGACGACGAGCAGCACCGTCGCCACCACGGCGGCGAGGGCGGACCTCACGTGCGCCGCACGGTCCCGAGCCGCTCGGCCAGCAGCAGGGCCCGCAGGCGCCCGCCCAGCTCGACGAGCTCCTCGGCCCGGGACGCGGCCTGACGTCGGCTCTCGGGGTTGCGCTGCCGCAGCAGCGGACCCACGAGCTGGTCGATCAGGGCCGCCTCGCGGTCGGCCGCGAGGCGGTGGGCCCGCAGGTGCCGCGGCTCGAGCCCGCGGCGTCGCAGCTCGGCGAGGACCCTGGCCCGCTGCAGCGCGTCGCCGTCGTACGGCGCCCGGTCCGGGAGCAGCCCGTGCTCGACGAGGGCGTCGACGTCGACGGGGTCCAGCCCCGCCGCGTGCGCCAGCTCGGTCCGATCGAGGCTGACGTCGGTGAGCAGCCCCGCCGGGTCCGGCGCGGGGGCCGGCGCGGGCTCGGGGACGGCCGTCGCGTCGCCGGGGACCGGCGGGAGGCCGGCGTCGCGCCGGTCCAGCTCCTCGCGGATGACCCGGAGCGGCAGGTACCGGTCGCGCTGCGCGCGCAGCACGTACCGCAGCCGCTCGACGTCGGCGTCGTCGAACTGGCGGTAGCCGGACTCGGAGCGGCGGGGCGCGATCAGTCCCTCGGACTCGAGGAACCGGATCTTCGAGATGGTGACGTCGTCGAACTCGGCCTTCAGCCGGGTCAGGACGTCCCCGATGGTGAGCGGCTCGCCGCTCATCCCTCGTCCGCCCCACCGTCCGGGAGGAGCAGGACGAACCGGAACCGTCCGACCTGGAGCTCGTCCCCGTGCGTCAGGACGCGGCTGTCGACGCGCTCGCCCCCGACGTACGTGCCGTTCAGGCTGGCCTGGTCGGTGAGGACGACGTCGTCGTCGGTCCGGGTGATCAGCGCGTGCCGTCGCGACACGGTGACGTCGTCCAGGAAGACGTGCGCGTCCGGGTGACGCCCGATGCGGGTCTCGGTCGCCTCCAGCGGGTGGCGGGCGCCCTGGTCGGGGCCCCGGGTCACGACGAGCGTGGGGACGTCCACCCCGCCGAGCTCGGCGGGGGCGTCCTCCGGGCCGAGCAGGGCCGGGTCGATGGCCGCCGTCGTGTCGGGCGACCCCGCCCCCTCGTCGTCCCGCTCGGCCACGCTCCGCCCTCCTCGTGGGGGATGCTAACCGGCGGTCCGACGGGCGGTCCGGGCGTAGTCCACCGCCGTGGCGTAGGACAGCGCCAGGTTCACGACGAGGGCGATCCAGCCCAGCGCCGCCAGGACCGGCTGGGGCGTCGCCGCCCCGCCGCCGACCCAGGCCGCGGCGAGGAGCAGGGGGAGCGCCCAGAGCAGCCCGAACGTCGCGACCTTCCCGAGACGGCTGGTCGCGGGGACCGGCCGGCCGCGCGCGACGAGGACGGCGCCGGCGAGGCCGACCGCCCCCTCCCGCAGCACGAGGAGGAGGGCCGGCCACCACGGCAGCACGCCGGCGACGACCAGCCCGACGCCCGCGACCAGGAGGAGCAGCCGGTCCCCGAGCGGGTCCAGGAGCGCGCCGAGCCGGGTGCGCTGGTCGAGCCGCCGGGCGAGGAAGCCGTCGAACCAGTCCGTCGCGGCCGACGCGCCGAGCAGCACCAGCGCTCGACCGAAGCGTCCCTCGACGAGGTCCGACCACAGCAGCGGCAGCACGGCCAGACGGGACAGGCTGAGGAGGTTCGGGAGGGTCAGGACCCGTCCGTCGGGGGGACGGGCGTCCTCGCGCGTGCCGACGTCGAAGACCCGCACGCGCTCCCCCCGCCGGCCGAGGGCCGGTCGTCGGGCTGGCCGGACTTGAACCGGCGACCCCTCGCCCCCCAGACGAGTGCGCTACCTGACTGCGCCACAGCCCGTTGCCGGCTCGGGGCCGGACCGCCGAACGGTACCGCTCGGCTCACCGCCCCTCGCGCCCGCCCCGCGGCGTCCGGGACCCCGGCGCGGCCCCGGCGCCGCCCCGGCCCCGCTCCTCGATGACGACGGGCGTCCCGGTCAGGTCGTGCTCCTCCCGGAGGCGCCGTTCGAGGTACCGCCGCCAGGCGTCGTCGATCGGACCGTTCGCGAAGAGCAGGATCGTCGGCGGTCCGACGGCGACCTGGACCGCGTACCGGATCCGGACCGGCCGCCGGCCGGCGCGGGCCGGGGCGTGCTCCTCGACGGCCCGGGCCACCAGGGCGTTCAGGACGGCGGTCGGGACACGGCGGCGATGCGCGGCCAGCGCCGTCCCGAGCGCGGGCGCCAGGCGCCCCACCCCCCGCCCCGACGCGGCGCTGACGTTGACCCGGGGCGCCCAGGCCGCGAACGGCAGCAGCCGGTCGAGCTCGCGCTCGAGGTCGAGCCGCCGTTCCTCGTCGACGAGGTCCCACTTGTTCACGACGACGACGAGCCCGCAGCCCGCGTCGCGCAGCAGCGCCGCGAGCCGCTGATCCTGCGCCCCGATCGGCTCGGAGGCGTCGATGACGAACATCGCGACGTCCGCGCGGTCGACCGCCGCCCGCGTGCGATCCACCGCGTAGGTCTCGAGGTCCTCCCCCGCGCGGTACCGCCGGCGCAGCCCGGCCGTGTCCACGAGCACCCACTCGCGACCGTCCAGCTCCACGCGCGCGTCGACGGCGTCACGCGTCGTGTGCGGCGTCGCCGCCACGACGGCACGCTCGGTCCCGAGGAGCCGGTTCAGCAGGGACGACTTCCCGACGTTCGGCTTCCCGACGATCGCGACCCGCGGGGTCTCCGGCGCCGCGACGACCGCCGACCCCTCCCCCGGCACGGTGCGGACGGCGGCGACGACCGCGTCGAGGAGGTCGTCGAGGCCGCGCCCGTTCCGCGCCGAGACCGCGACAGGGGCGCCGAGACCGAGACGGACGAAGCCGCCGGCCTCGGGGAGGTCCGCCTCGCGGTCGACCTTGTTCACGGCGAGCAGCACGGGCACGTCGCGGCGCCGCAGGAGGCGGGCCACGGCCTGGTCGTCGTCATGGACCCCGGTCGCGCCGTCCACCAGCTGCACCACGACGTCGGCCTCGGCGACGGCGGCCTCGGTCTGGGCGACGGCCGATCCGGTGATCTCGTCACCCGGGCGGCGCTCCCACCCCCCGGTGTCCACCAGGACGAACCCGACCCCGGCGTGCTCGGCGCGATGCTCGGTCCGGTCCCGCGTCACGCCCGGGACGGCCTCGACGATCGTGCGGCGCTCGCGGATGATGCGGTTCACGAGCGTGGACTTCCCGACGTTCGGCCGCCCCACGACGGCGACGCGCGGCAGGCGCGTCCCCCCCGGCACCGGTCCCGACGCGGATCGGTCCGCGGCCAGTCCGAGGGCACGGGCCTCGACGGCGTCCACGACCTCTGCGAGGGTCATCCCCGTCGTGTCCAGCGTCCAGGCGTCCGGGGCCGCCCGCAGGGGGGCGACCTCGCGGGAGGCGTCCGCACGGTCCCGCGCCTCCTGCTCGGCCGCGACCTCCTCGGCGTCCCGGCCGCTCTGCGCCGCGCGCCGTCGGGCCCGCTCGCCGGGGTCGGCCGTCAGGAAGATCTTCAGGTCGGCGTCCGGGAGGACCACGGTGCCGATGTCGCGCCCCTCGACGACCGCCCCGTCCGCGGCGAGGCTCCGCTGGTGCCCGAGCAGCGCCGCCCGGACCCCGGGGTGGGCCGAGACCGCCGAGACGGCGGCGGTGACGACGGGTCCACGGATCTCCTCCTCGACGTCCTCGCCGTCGAGGGCGGTCCGGCCGTCGGCCTGCCCGATCGCGACCCGGCCCGCCACGGCGGCGCAGCCGGGGCCGTCGGTCGGCAGGACCCCGGCGCGGAGGCAGGCCAGGGCGATGGCGCGGTACACGGCCCCCGTGTCGAGATGCCGTGCGCCGAGCCGCGCGGCCACGGCGGCCGCGACCGTCGACTTGCCCGAACCGGCGGGACCGTCGATGGCGACGACGAGGCCGCGCGCCGCCGCACGGAGGGCGTCGGGGACCGCGGCCGATGCGTGGCCGGGGAGGTGGTCGGGGTCGCCGGTCTCAGGCATCGACGGCCTCCACGCGACCACCGAGGGCCGCCAGGTCGGTCAGGAAGGTCGGGTACGACGAGGCGATCGTGGCCGCCCCGTCGATCTCGACGGGGGCGGTCCCGATGACGCCCGCGACGGCCGCCGTCATCGCGATCCGGTGATCGCCGTCGGCCCGGACCCGACCGCCCCCGGGTCGCTGGCCACCGGGGACGACGAAGCCGTCGGGCAGCTCGGTCGCGGTGACGCCGACCGCGGCCAGGAGGGCGACGACCCCGCGGACGCGGTCGGACTCCTTCACGCGGAGCTCGGCGGCCTCACGGACCTCCAGGCCGTCACGGGAGACGGCGCCGGCCAGCGCGAGGACGGGCAGCTCGTCGAGGGCGCGGACGACGAGGCCGCCCCGGACCTCCGCGCCTCCGAGCTCGCCCGGGGCGACGGTGACGGCGCCGGTCGGCTCCCCCGTGCGGTCCCTCGTCGGCCCCACGTCGACCGCGGCCCCGAGGGCGCGGAGCACGTCGAGCGCGCCGGTCCGGCCCGGGTTCAGGCAGACGTCCGGCGTGACGACCGAGCCGGCTCCGCAGGCGGCGGCGACGTGCCAGAACGCGGCGGCGGAGGGGTCGCGCGCGACGTCCACCGTGGTCAGCCGGGGCGTCCCCGGGTGGAGGACGACGTCCTCCCCGCCGTCCGCCGTCGGGCCGCCCTCGACGCGGAGCCCGGCGTGACGCAGCAGCCGTTCGGTGTGGTCGCGGGACGGCGCCGGGGCGCGGACGCGCGTCGGGTCCGTCGCCCCGAGGCCGAGGAGCAGCACGGCCGACTTGATCTGGGCGCTGGCCACCGGGGCGTCCCAGAGGATGCCCCGCGGGCGGCCCGCGGGCCGGACCTCGAGTGGCGGCAGCCGGTCCTCCCGCGCCGCGACGAGCGCCCCGGCCGCGGTGAGGGGCCCGGCGATCCGGTCCACCGGCCGCCGGCGCAGCGACGCGTCACCGTCCAGACGGACGGCGCGCCCGGCCCCGGCGGCGAGACCGGCCAGCAGGCGCAGCGTCGTCCCCGAGTTGCCGCAGTCGATCGCGACCGGCCGACCGTCGGCCCCCGGACCCGCTGCACCCAGGTCGCCCTCGACGACCCCGGACATCCCGACGCCGTCCGGCTCGAGCTCGACCCGGACGCCGAGGGCGCGGAGGGCCGCCGCCGTCGCCCGGACGTCGGCCCCGGCCGCGAGGCCGCGGACCGTGACGGGTCCGCCGCAGCGTGCCGGGACCAGGAGCGCCCGATGGCTGAGCGACTTGTCGCCGGGCACGTGGACGACGCCCGCCAACGAGGACGGGTGGACGCGGATGCGGTCCGGGACACCGATCATGCGGTCGGGTCGCCCACCCGCTGCGGCCGCGACCCGTCGGCGGCGAGCGCCGCCTCCGCCCGCTCCGCCGCGTCCGCCCGGACGCGGAGCACGAGGCTGCCGCGGTCCGCGGCCGTGGCGTGGCGCAGCCCGAGGTCCTCGATGTTCACGCCGGCGCGGCCGACCGCGGCGGCGATGCGCGCGATCTCGCCGGGCCGGTCCCGCAGCGGCACGACCAGGTCCACCATCGGGGCGTCGAGGGCCTTCGGCACCAGGCGGCGCCGCGCCGCGCTGGCCCGCCCGAGGAGCGCCGCGAGCGCGCCGTCGTCCCCCGCGCCGACCGCGGTGGTCACCTCCGCGAGCCGCTCGGCGAACGCCGCGAGGGCCGCGGCGACCGCGGGGCGGTTCCCCGCGAGGACGTCGAGCCAGAGCGCCGGGTCGCTGGCCGCGATCCGCGTCGTGTCGCGGAACCCCGGGCCGGCCACGGCCATGACGGCGTCGCGCTCCGGGCCGACCGCGTCCGCCGCGACGTCCGCCAGGACCGAGGCGACGAGCTGCGGCAGGTGACTCACGAGCGCGACGGTCGTGTCGTGCGTCGGGGCGTCGAGGACGAGCACCCGCGCGCCGACGACGCGCACCAGCGCGCCCACGGCCGACAGCGCGGTGTCCTCCGTGCCCTCCCCCGGGGTCAGCACCCACGTCGCCCCGGTGAACAGACCGGGGTCCGCCGCGTCGGGTCCGCTGCGCTCGCTCCCGGCCATCGGATGCCCACCGACGTACCGGCCGACCGCCGGACCGAGTGCCCTCGCCACCGCGACCGCGACCGGCGCCTTCACGCCCGCGACGTCCGTCAGCGCCGCGGCGGGGGCCGCGGCCGCCGCCTCCGCCAGGACCTCGGGCACGGCCGACGGCGGGACCGCGGCGACGACGAGCGCCGCGTCCGCGGCGGCCTCCTCCCAGCTCGCGGTGATCGTGACCCCCGCGTCCCGGGCCGCGAGGGCCGCGCGGACGGCGGGATCGCGGTCCGTGACTCGGACCGCCGTGCCGGCGCTCCTCAGGGCCAGCGCCAGCGAGGCGCCGATCAGCCCACCGCCGCAGATCGCGACCGGCCCGACCGGGGCGGCCGGCGTCGTGGCGGCGCTCACTCGGGGAGGTCGGTCCGGAGCTGCCGCGCCCCGTGCAGGTACGGATGGCGGAGCTCGCCGACGGACCGGGCCGTGTACGCGTGGACGAGGACGCGGATGCACCGCGGCACCCCACCCTCGACGTCGAGCTCGCGCGCGCAGAGGAGGGGGGTGCGGGTGATCCCGGCCGTCCGCGCCGCCTCGGCAGGGAAGGCGGAGCGGACGTCGTCCGTCGCGGTGAACACGATCGAGATCAGGTCGTCCTCGCCGAGCCCGTTGCGGTCGAGGAGGGTCCGGACCAGCTCCTGCGTCCGCGCCTCGACGTGCTCGCGGGAATCCGCCTCCACCGTCGTCGCGCCCCGGATGGCGCGGACGCGCGCCCCACCGCCGTCCTCGCTCATGCCGCCACCTCCCCCGCGTCCGCCGCTCGACGCAGCCGGTTCACCTCGGGATCCGTCAGGAACCGCCACTTCCCCTGCCGCAGGTCACCGAGCTCCACGCCGCCGAACGCGACGCGGGCCAGTCGTTCGACCGGCAGGCCCACCTCGGCCAGCATGCGTCGCACCTCGCGCTTCCGCCCCTCGGTCATCACGACCTCGAGGACCGCGCGCCCGGCGTGCTGCTCGGTCACGCGGACGCGGCGGGGCCGGGCCGGGCCGTCCTCCAGCTCGACGCCGGCGCGGAGACGCCCGAGCACCTCCCGGCGGACCGGGCCCGGGACGAGGGCGAGGTAGGTCCGTTCGACCCCGAACGACGGGTGCAGGAGGCGGTGCACGAGATCGCCGTCGTTGGTGAGGAGCAGCAGCCCCTCGGTGTCGCGGTCGAGCCGACCCACGGGGTACAGCCGGTCGGGCAGGTTGATCAGGTCCGTGACGGTGGGTCGGCCCTCGGGGTCGGAGGTCGTCGAGACGACGCCCTGCGGCTTGTTGAGCAGCACGTACCGGAGGGTCGTGTCGAGGGTCACGCGCTCACCGTCGACCTCGACGACGTCGGTGGCGGCGTCGACGCGGTCCCCCAGGGTCGCGACGGCACCGTTCACGCGGACCCGCCCGGCGACGATGAGGTCCTCGGCCCGACGACGCGACGCCACCCCGGCCGCCGAGAGCACCTTCTGGAGCCGCTCAGGCATCGTCGGCGTCCCCGTCCGGCGCCACGCCGGCGTCCCCGTCCGCGTCGGCCCGCTCCCCGTCGGCCCGGACCTGGCGCAGGCGCCCCATCGCGCTGCGGGCGGCCCGCTCGAGCCGGTCGCTGAGGTCCCCGATGTCGGGGTCCTCGGCGGGTCGCCGGGCCCGCGGCGCCGGCAGTCCGCCGGTGTCGTCCTCCTCCGGGTCGAGGGGGAGCCGCTGCGGCTCGGCGCCGAGCCGCTCGCTCCCCTCCCGCAGGCGACGCCGGAGCTCCGAGAGCGCCGAGGCGTCGGGCTCGTCGGGCGCCGGTCCCCCGGGCAGGAACGCGGGGAGCGCCGGCAGCGCGTCGAGCCCGGGCAGCCCCATGCGCTCGAGGAACGTCGCCGTGGTCCCGAACAGCACGGCCTGGCCCGGGCCGTCCTCGCGCCCGACCTCGGCGACGAG
>JAFMLG010000020.1:0-18161 GCA_017852335.1 Actinomycetota bacterium
CGCAGCGCGCGCAGCCGGTCCCGGGACGCCCTCGCCCCGGCGACCGCCGCGGCGACGCGGCCCCGGTCCGCCGCGTCCAGCGCCGCCGGGTCGCCGCCGGGGATGCCGAGCACCCCGGCGAGCCAGCCGGCGACGTCCGCCGTGCTCCACGGCGGCAGGTCGACGCGGCGGCACCGCGACAGCACGGTCTCGAGCAGCCGCCCCGGGTCCTCGGCCTCGAGCACCCAGACGACCGACGGCGGCGGCTCCTCGAGCAGCTTCAGGAACGCGTTCTGGGCCGCGGCGTTCATCCGATCGGCCGCGACGACGCGCAGCACCTTGCGCCGCGCCTCGGGCATGGTCCGCAGGGCGGTCTCCGTCCACGTCCCGCGGACGTCCTCGACGCGGTGGGCGGCGCCGTCGGCCTCGAGCGCGACCAGCGCCGGATGGACGTCGCGGAGCGTCCGGGCGCAGGTGTCGCAGGTCGCGCAGGGCCGCGCCGCCGGATCGGCCGCCTCGCAGTTCAGCGTCGCCGCCAGCGCGACCGCCAGCTCGCGCTGGCCGAGCCCCTCGGGGCCGACGAGGACCCAGGCGTGGGCCAACCGGTCGCGCCGGACCGCGTCGTGGAGCGCCTCGGCGGCGGCGCGTCCGCCACCGGCGCCCGCGACGGCCCACGGTCCGGTCACCGGGAGCGGCCCGGCGCTCACGGGGCCGCCGGCACGGCGGCGGCCGCGGCCGCCGCCTCGAGCAGCGGCGCGAGGGCGACGGCGACGTCGCCACGGATCCGCTCGTGCAGCTCCTCGACCGGGCGGGACGCGTCGAGCAGCAGCCAGCGGTGCGGCTCGGCCGCGGCCCGGCGCCGGTACGCCGCCCGGACGGCGCCGTGGAACGCGTCGCCGGCGGCCTCGAGACGGTCGGGTCCCGCGTCAGCGACCGCGCGGCGCAGCCCCTCCTCGGCGTCGAGGTCGAGGAGCACGACGAGGTCCGCGAGCACACCGGCGGTCGCCCAGAGGTTCAGCGCCTCGACCCGGGGCTCGCCGAGTCCGCGGCCGGCCCCCTGGTAGACGACGCTCGAGTCGATGAACCGGTCGCAGAGCACGACGGCGCCGTCCTCCAGCGCCGGCACGATCACCTCCGCCACGTGCTGCGCGCGCGCCGCCGCGTACAGCAGCGCCTCGGTCCGGTCCGTCATCGCGGCCGATCCGGGGTCGAGCAGCACCTCGCGGACGCGCTCGCCGATGGCGGTCCCGCCCGGTTCACGCGTCACCACCACGCGGAGCCCGAGCGCCGTGAGGTGGTCGCGGAGGAGCCCGATCTGGGTGGACTTCCCCGTTCCGTCACCGCCCTCGAACGCGACCAGCATCCCCCGGGGTCGGGGGACCACCGGGGCGGCCGGGTCGTCCCCTGCCGCCAGCCGCTCGCGGCGCAGGGCGGCCCGCAGGACCCGCGCCACGACGAGGGCGCCGAGCACGGCCAGCGCCGCCGTCGCGAGCAGCGTCAGCCGGATGCCACCGAACACGTAGGGGTAGACGGCCGCACCGTCGGGCCCGACGACGCGGGCCTCGCGGCCGACGAGACCGATCGTGAACGGCACGGCGACGGTCGCGCCGAAGATGGCGAGGCGGACGCCCGCGTTGAACGCCCCGAAGACCCGACCCCGGATGCGGTCCTCGGCCCGCTGCTGCAGCACCGTGTAGCCCACGATGAAGACGACGCCGGCCCCGGCCCCCATCACGATCGCGGCCGGGACGGCCGTGACGATGCCGGGGGTCACGGCCGCCGCGGCCAGCCCCAGCCCGGCCCCGCCGAGCGCCGGGGGGAACAGCCACTCGGGCCGGACCCGGCGCGACAGCGGGCCGGCGAGCAGCAGCCCGCCGACCATTCCGACGCCGACGGCGGCGACGAGGACGCCGAACCCGGACGGCCCGGCGTTGAGCAGGTCCGCGAAGAACTCGCCGGTCGAGATGACGACGCCGGCCGTGGCGGCCGCGACCATCACGCCCCCGATGAGGGCGCGGATGACGGGCCGGCCGGCGACGAACTCGATCCCCTCCCGGAACGCGGCCCCGACGGCCTCGCCGGCCTCGCGCGTCGCGCCGGCGTGGCGCCGCACCGGGATGGCCGCGATGAACGCCGCCGAGACCACGAAGGACACCGCGTTGAACCAGATGGGGAGCGCCGACGGCCGCAGCGCGAGCAGGCTGCCCGCCGGCGCGACCCGCTGCCCGAGGACGACGAGGACCGCGTACAGCACGCCGGCAAGCGGCAGGGCGCCGTAGGTCAGGACCAGGTTGATCTGGTTCGCGGTGACCAGCTGGTCGCGCCGCACCAGCGTCGGGAACACCGCGTCCTTCGCCGGCGCGAACAGCGCCGAGAGGACCTCGATGACGAGCGTCGCGAGCACGAGCGTCAGGATCTCGTCGGTGAACGGGATCAGCGCCATCACCGTCGCGCGACCGAGGTCGGTCACGATCAGCACGCGCTTGCGGTTCCAGCGGTCGACGAAGACGCCGGCGACCGGTGCCAGCAGCAGGCTCGGGAGGACGCGGGCCGTCATGACCCCGGAGACGGCGAACGCCGCGGCCCGGGTCGGGCCGAGGATGTCCGCGGTCAGCGCGATGATCGCGAGGAACCCGATCCAGTCCCCGAGGGCCGACGTGCCCGTCGCCGCGGCCATGCGCCGGAACGGCGGCGAGCCGAGGAGCGCGCGCAGCGCGGTGGCCGAGGTCGCCGGCAGGGCCACGGGGGGATGTGCGCGGACTGCTGCGGGACCGCCCATGCGGAGACCCTACCGCCGCGGCCCCGCGGCCCCCTTCGCGCGCGTCCTCGCGGTCGTCCCGGCGGACTTCTTCGCGGTCCGCTCCGTCGCCTTCTTCGTGGCCTTCTTCGCGGTCTTCCGCGTGGCCTTCTTCGCGGCACTCCTCGCCGGGGCGGAGGTCGCGCCGTCCTGCGTGCCGTCCTCCGCCCCGTCCGCGCCGGCCGCCGCGCCGCGCCGACCGCCGCGGGCCGGGCGGGCCCGGGGCGGCGGGGCGTCGCGCGTCTCGACCAGCCGCATCGGGATCGGTCCCGGCACGTCGTCCATCGCGATCGGCGTCCCACCGAGCTCGGGGTCGAGCTTCGGGACGCCGGCGACGACGGTCTGGGTCGCGACCGTCGGCGCGTCGAAGGTGTCCAGCTCGAACACGTGCTGGGTCACGGGGTGCGCGCAGATCGCGGTCGGGACCCTGCGGTTCCGCGGGGGCTGGCGCAGCGGGGCCCCGCACTCGGGGCAGGGCGTCGCGAGCGGCAGCGACCAGACCGAGAACGCGTCCGCCGGGTACCCGGTCGAGCCGAGGAAGGGCTTCCCGTACCGCGACGTCCGCAGCTCCATGCAGGACCCGGGGTCGGTCACCGATCGGAACGGTCGGACCTCGCCCTCGGCCGTCATGTAGACGGCCCGCTTCTGGAGGTTCCGGACGCCGCGGCACGTCGGGTACTCGATGCAGCTGTAGAACGGGCCGTACCGGCCGTCGCGCAGCTGCATCGGCTTCCCGCACTCGGGGCAGGGGACGTCGGGGTCCGGCTCGACGTCCTCGAGCCGCTGCCCGACGGTGCCGTCCGGCTCGAGCGGCAGGGTGCCGTCGCAGTCCGGCCACCGGCTGCAGGACGCGAACCAGTCCTTCGACTTCCCCGAGAAGACGCGCTCCATCGGCGCCCCGCACTCGGGGCACGGCGTCGGGATCCGCAGCGGGAGGCGGGGCCGCTCGGGCTTCCGCTCGGAGACCCACTCGTCGACCTCGTCGAGGAACGACGTGACGGTCCCGCCCCAGCCGGTGCGGCCGGCCGCGATCTCGTCGAGGGTCTCCTCCATGCGGGCGGTGAACCCGACGTCGACGATCTCGGCGAAGTGCCGCTTCAGGAACGCGACGACGACCTCGCCCAGCGGTGTCGGGAAGAACCGCCGCGACTCCTTGATGACGTACGCACGAGCCTCCAGGGTCGAGATGATCGCGGCGTAGGTCGAGGGCCGGCCGATCCCGAGCTCCTCGAGCGCCTCGACCAGCGTCCGCTCGCTGAACCGCGGCGGCGGCGACGTCTCGTGCGACTCCGCGGTGCAGTCGTGCAGCGCCAGCGCCTCGCCCTCCTCGAGGTCCGGCAGACCGTCGCCGTCCTCGTCGTCGGCGGCCTCGTCCTCGTCGCGCTCGACGCGGTACGCGCGCAGCCAGCCGTCGAACCGCTCGACCTGGCCGCTGACGCGGAACACCACCTCGCCGGCGGCGTCCGCCCCGGTGACGTCGGCGCTGACCCGGTCGAACACGGCGGGGGCCATCTGCGTCGCGACCGTCCGGCTCCAGATCAGCTCGTACAGCCGGGCCTGCTCGGTGGTGAGGAACCGACGGACCGCGTCCGGCGTCCGCTTCACCGACGTCGGCCGGATCGCCTCGTGGGCCTCCTGCGCGCCCTTCGCCGTGGTCGTGCTGCGCCGCGGCTTCTCGAGGGCGTACCGGGGACCGAACTCGTCGCGGACGAACGCTCCGAGCTCGCCGAGGGCCTGGTCCGAGAGGTTCAGCGAGTCGGTCCGCATGTAGGTGATGAGACCGACCTGCTCGCCGCCGAGCGAGACGCCCTCGTACAGCTGCTGGGCGACGGCCATCGTCTGGCGGGCCGAGAACCCCAGCTTCGAGGCCTCGCCCTGGAGCGTCGAGGTCTTGAACGGCGGCTTCGGGTTGCGCTGCTGCTGGGTCCGGCGGACCTCGGAGACGGCGTACGACAGCCCGGTGGCGCGGGCGACCAGCGCGTCGGCCTCCTCCTGGGTCCGGACGACCCGGAGCTGCGCCGCCTGCGCCTCGTCCTTCCCGTCGAGGTCCTTCGGGGTCGCGAGCCGCAGCCCGTCGACGCGGACCATGCGGGCCCGGACGTCCGCGGCCGCGGCGTCCGTCCCGGGGCGGGCGAAGAGGCCGGCCAGGTCGAAGTACGTCTCGGGGACGAAGGCGCGGATCTCCTCCTCGCGGTCGACGAGGAGCCGCAGCGCCACCGACTGGACGCGGCCCGCCGAGATGCCCGAGGACACGGTCCGCCACAGCACCGGCGAGAGCCGGTACCCGACGATGCGGTCGACCGCCCGCCGTGCCTGCTGCGCGTCGACCAGCGCCGTGTCGAGGTGCCGCGGGTCGGCGAACGCGGCCCGGATCGCCGGCTCGGTGATCTCGTCGAACGTCACGCGGTTCGTCGTCGCGGGATCGAGGTCGAGCACCTGGGTGAGGTGCCACGCGATCGCCTCGCCCTCACGGTCGAGGTCGGGGGCCAGCCAGACCGTGTCCGCGCCCTTCGCCGCTCGCTTCAGCGCGGTGACGTGCTTCTGGGACCGGTCGGGCACGACGTAGGTCAGGTGGCAGTCGGCGCCGTCGCGGACGATCGCGAAGTCGGACCGGGGCAGGTCGCGGACGTGGCCGTACGAGGCCATGACCTTCCAGCCGGAGCCGAGGTACCGCTCGATCGTCCGCGCCTTCGCGGGCGACTCGACGATGACCAGGTTGTCGGCCACGCGGGCGGGTCCTCGGCTCGGGGGCGTCCGTCCACCGGTCCTCCGCGGCGCGGACACCGGGAGCGGACGGGGGTCGGACGCGGGGCAAGGTGGTCGGACCCCGCGGGCCGTGTCAAACCTCTCGGACCGCCGCCCCCCGGTCGCCGCGCGCGACCGGCCCGGCCCGCGGGGCGGCCGACCGGCGGGTCCGGCGCCGACCCCGGGAGCGCCCACGGTCCCCCGCAGGGGGGCCGTGGACCGCGTTCCCCCCGCGTCCGGGACCGGCCCGGGACCGGGCCGGTCGGGGCCGACCGGGCCGGCCCGCACGCGACCCCACGAACGCGCGCTCAGCGCACGGCGTCACGGGGGCGGCCGCAGGGGGCCGTCGGGGGCCGTCGCGCTAGGCTCCCCACCCTCCCGACGCGGCGCCCGCCGCCGCGGGACGGCCGGGCGCCCGCCGCCCGGGCCGGTCCGAGGGCCCCCGGTCGACCACGGCCACCCCGGTGCGCACCCGCGCGCCCGGCCCCCGGCGCCACCCCGGCACGACCCCCCACCCACGGAGGGCACTCCCCCATGCTCGAGAACATCCCGCTGCTGGCGGTCGCCGCGGCGCTCGCGAGCCTCCTGCTCGCCGCCTACTACGCCCGCGTCGTGAACGCCGCCGACCCCGGCGACGACACCATGCGCGGCATCGCCGCCGCCATCCGCGAGGGCGCCATGGCGTTCCTCCGCCGCGAGTACCGCGCCATCGCGATCTTCGTCGTGCTGCTCGCGGTCGTCGTGTTCGCCGTCCTGCCGGACCTCCGTCCGTGGGGCTCCGTCGCGCTGGTGCTCGGCGCCGCGTTCTCGGCGCTGGCCGGGTTCGTCGGCATGCGCATCGCGACCGCGGCGAACGTCCGCACCGCGCAGGCGGCCCGCCAGGGGGCGGACGCCGCGCTGCCGCTCGCGTACCGCGGCGGCGCCGTGATGGGCTTCACCGTGGCCGGCCTCGGCCTGCTCGGCATCGCCCTCGCCTACTACGTCTTCGTCGAGGTCCTCCGCGTCACCGACGCGTTCCAGGTCGTGGCCGCGTTCGGCCTCGGCGGCTCCTCCATCGCGCTGTTCGCCCGCATCGGCGGCGGCATCTACACGAAGGCCGCCGACGTCGGCGCCGACCTCGTCGGCAAGGTCGAGGCCGGCATCCCCGAGGACGACCCGCGCAACCCGGCCACCATCGCCGACAACGTCGGCGACAACGTCGGCGACGTCGCCGGCATGGGGGCCGACCTGTTCGAGTCGTACGCCGGCTCGATCGTCGCGCCCATGGTCCTGGCCGCGCTGCTCTTCGGTGGCGTCGACGCCGCGACGAAGGCCGTCGCCGACGACTTCACGCTCCTCCAGGAGGCGACGTTCCTCTACCCGCTGCTCGTCGCCGCGCTCGGCATGTTCGCGTCGATCCTCGGCTCGTTCCTGGTCCGCGGCCGTCCGGGCCGCTCGCTCTCGTCCCAGCTGCACTTCGGCACGAACGTCGCGATGGTCATCACCGCCGCGGCCGCCGTCTGGGCCGCGACGTGGATCTTCGGCGACGTCCCGCAGGTCGAGAACGCGCTGTTCCTCGGTGCGCCGATCGTGCTCGGCCTCGCGGCCGGCTACCTCATCGGGTTCGCGTCCGAGTACTACACCTCGGACCACTACGGCCCGGTGAAGCGCCTCGCGAAGCAGGCCGAGACCGGCCCGGCCACCGTCATCATCGGCGGCGTCGCCGAGGGCATGATCTCGACGGTCGCCTCGGTCGGACTGATCGGCGCCGCGATCGGCGGCTCGTACTGGCTCGGGTCGCAGGCGTTCGTCGGCGACCTGGCGGCCAGCGGCGGCCTGTACGCCGCGGCCATGGCGGCCGTGGGCATGCTCGCCACCACCGGCGCGGTCGTCGCGGTCGACGCCTACGGCCCGATCAGCGACAACGCCGGCGGCATCGCCGAGATGTCGCACCTCCCGCCGGAGGTCCGCGAGGTCACCGACTCGCTCGACTCGCTCGGGAACACCACCGCGGCCGTCGCGAAGGGCTTCGCGATCGGCTCGGCGGCCCTGACGGCCCTCGCGCTGTTCCGGGCCTACACGCAGGCCGTGAGCATCGACTCGATCGACCTCACCGAGGTCGGCGTCATCATCGGCCTGTTCGTGGGAGCGATGCTGACCTTCGCGTTCGCGGCGCTGACGATGAAGTCGGTCGGCCGCGCGGCGAACGACATGATCGTCGAGGTCCGGCGCCAGTTCGCCGAGATCCCCGGTCTGCGGGACGGTCGTGAGGGCGTGAAGGCCGACTACGCCCGGTGCGTCGACATCTCGACGAAGGCCTCGCTGCGGGAGATGCTGCTGCCGGGCGCGCTGGCGGTCATCGTCCCGCTCGCCGTCGGGTTCATCAGCGCCGAGGCCCTCGGCGGACTGCTGGCCGGCGCGCTGGTGACCGGCTTCCTCGTCGCCATCTTCATGGCGAACGCGGGTGGCGCCTGGGACAACGCGAAGAAGTACATCGAGAGCGGCCAGCACGGCGGCAAGGGCTCCGAGGCCCACAAGGCCGCCGTCGTCGGCGACACCGTCGGCGACCCGTTCAAGGACACCTCGGGTCCGGCGATGAACATCCTCATCAAGGTCATGACGATCGTGGCCCTGGTGTTCGCGCCGGTCTTCCTGTGAGCTGATCCGGACCGCGTCGCGTCGCGGGCCCGCCCCTCGGGGCGGGCCCGCGCGCGTCGGTACCGTCCGGCGCCCGGTGCGCACGGGGCCGCACCGGGTCCCGGAGGCGCGGTGCATCTCGGAGGGTTCGAGCAGGTCGCGGCGATCCTGGTCGTCTGCGTCGCGTCCGCCGTCGTCGCGATGCTGTTCCGGCAACCGGTGCTCGTCGGACTGCTCGTCGCCGGGGCGGTCCTCGGTCCCGGCGTCCTCGGCCTCGTCGAGATCACCGAGCCGATCGAGCTGCTGGCCGAGATCGGCATCGCGCTGCTGCTGTTCACCGTCGGCCTGAAGCTCGACGTCCGCATCGTGTCGCGGCTCGGACCGGTGGCGCTCGCGGTCGGACTGGCGCAGGTGGCGCTGACCGCGGCGCTCGGCGTCGTGGTGCTGCTCCCGCTGGGGGTGGACCGGACCGAGGCGGTCTGGCTCGGGCTGGCGCTGGCGTTCTCGTCGACGGTCGTCGTCGTGAAGTTGCTGGGCGACCGGCGCGAGCTCGACACGCTCCACGGCCGGCTGGCGCTCGGCATCCTCGTCGTGCAGGACGTCGTCGTGGTCATCGCGATGGTCGTGCTGACCGGCGCGGCGGCCGGTGGCGGTGCGCCGGTCGGCGAGCTCGTCGGCATCGCCCTGCGCGGCGTCGTCCTGATCGCGGTCGCCGTGCTCGTCTCGCGCCTCCTCGCCGCCCCCGCCCTCCATCTGCTCGGCCGTCAGGCCGAGCTGCTGGTCCTCGGCTCGATCGCCTGGGCGGTCACGATGGGCAGCGTCTCGGTCCTCCTGGGGTTCAGCCCCGAGGTCGGCGCCTTCCTCGCCGGGATGGTGCTGGCCGCGACCCCGTACCGGGAGGCGGTCAGCGGCCGGCTGACCCCGCTCCGGGACTTCCTCCTGCTCTTCTTCTTCATCGAGGTCGGAGCCCGCGTCGATCCCGGACTGCTGGGGTCCGCCGTCGGCCCGGTCGTCGCGCTCTCGCTCGCGGCCCTGATCGGGAAGCCGCTGATCGTCGCCGCCCTGCTGGGGCTCGCCGGGTACCGCCGCAAGGTCTCGATCGCGACGGGCCTGACGCTGGCGCAGGTCAGCGAGTTCTCGCTGATCCTGATCGCGCTCGGCGTCTCGCTCGGGGTGCTGTCCGATCCGACGTCCGCCCTCGTCACGGTGGTGGCGCTCGTCACCATCGCGGTCTCGACGCAGCTGATCGAGCGGACGCCGTGGCTGGTCGATCGGCTCGGCCCGGTCGCCGGCTGGCTGGAGCGCCGCGCACCACGGGCGGCCGTCGACGACGAGGAGGAGCCGACCCCGGAGGTCGTCGTGGTCGGTCTCGGACGGTTCGGGACGACCGTCGTCGAGGAGCTGCTGGAGCGCGGCACGCGGGTCCTGGGTGTCGACTTCGACCCGCGGACCGTCGTGGCCGACCGTCTCGGGATCCCGGTCGTGTACGGCGACGGCGACGACCCGACGCTGGCCCAGCACCTGCCGCTGACCGTGGCCCGATGGGTCGTCAGCACCGTCCGCAGCCACGACGTGAACATGACGCTCGTCACCGCACTGCGCCGTGGCGGCTACACCGGCGGGATCGCCGTCGCGTCCGAGGATCCGGACGACTGCGCGGCGCTGACACGGGCCGGGGCCGACGTCACGATCCGGCCGCTCCACGTCGCGGCCGGCCCGCTGCTCGAGCGCATCGGCGCCGCCGACCGTCGCCGCGGACTCGCCCCCTGACGCCCGACCCCCCGGCGCTCGGCCCCGAGGGTCAGCCCCTGAGGCGGCCGAGCGCGACGACGGCCGGGACCCGGCGGTCGAACCGGACGTTGGGCCGGACGTCCACCGTCAGGTCGACGACCCCGAGGGCGGACAGCATCCGCTCGACCTCGTCCTCCGGGGCCGCCGAGACGGCGACCTCGCCGAGCAGCGGGTCGCGGAACGGCTGGAGGTCGGCGTCGCCGCGCAGGCAGGTGAAGTAGACGGGCCCGTGCGCGAGCAGCCGGAACAGCCGGGTCAGCACCGGGACCCACCGGTCCCGGGCCAGGTGGGTCAGGGCCCCCGACATCCAGAGCCCGTGGAACGACCGGTCGACGAAGGGCGGGTCGGTCAGGTCGGCCATGACCAGCGGATGCCGGGGCAGGAGCGTCCGGGCCTCGGTCAGCACGCCGGCCGAGAGGTCGATGCCGACGGGGTGGAGTCCGGCGTCGCGGAGCATCCGGAGGTCGTTCGCCGGTCCGCACCCGACGTCGAGGACGAGGTCGTCGCGCCGGGCGAACGCCGCGAACCGCCGGGCGTCCGCCACCGGCCGACGGAGGCGGACCTCGTCGCGGTACCGGTGGGCCACCGGGCCGTAGGCGGCGATCGCCCGCCGCGTCCGTGGGTCGAGCGCGACCGCCATGCCGTCGTCCTCCGCGTCCGTCCGGCGCCGCCGCGCGGACGCGCGGGACGTCATCCGCCCGGCCGGACCAGACCGGCGCGGGCCGTCGCGACCACCCGGGTGGCGCCGAGCCTCGGGATCACGAGCCCCGGGACCGGTACGGCGACCGCGACCTCGGCGCGACCCCCGCCGCAGTCGCACCGCTCGAGCGATGCTCCCGCAGCCGCGGCGACGCGCGTGGCAGCCGCGTGCGGTGCGCGCGCGCCATCGGCGACGGCGGCCAGGGCGGCCGCGTCGGCCGCGGCCTGGGCCCGTGAGGCCGCGACCAGGTAGCCGGTGACGTCGACGGTCGCGACCGCCACGACGACCGCGGTCCAGAGCAGCAGCGGCAGCGCGAGGGTCGCCACCTACCCGCCGACGGTCGGCTCGACGTGGGCGACGGCCCGGGCCGAGAGCTCGCGGGCGACCGGTCCGAGCCGCCGGGTCGCGCGGACGGTGACGGTCGCGAGCTGGCCCGCGCGGCGCGCGACGGGGACGACCTCCACCGCGAGGTCGCCGAGCTCGGGCGCGGCCGCGACCGCGGCCCGACGCGGCGCGTCGGACCCGGTCGTGGTCGCGGCGGCGCGGGCGCCGGCCCGCGCCGCCTCGTGGAGCAGCAGCAGGTCGCGGCCGAGCGCCGCGACCTGGAGCAGCCCGAGGACGACGACGGCGAGCACCGGGAGGATCAGCACCGCCTCGAGGGTGAGAGCGCCGGTCTCGCCGCCCGCGGGGGCCGTCGGGCCGGGCCCGGGGCCCGGGCGATCGTCAGGCACCGATCAGTCCCCGGCTGCGATCGATGAGGGCGTTGAACAGGTTCACGATCGCGCCGTTGGTCGCCCACTGGATGAGGACCCCGGCGATCGTCGCGGCGACGACGGCGAGCAGCCCGTACTCGGTGACGAGGGAGCCGTCCTCGTCGGGGGCCGGACGGGGGGCGGCGGCGGGGGTGGTCTCGGACGACATGGCGGTCCTCGGGTCAGGCGACGACGGCGCGGAGGCCGGCGTCGATCAGCGGAGCGGCGATCAGCAGGACGGAGGCGGGCAGCAGGAGCAGCGTCGCGGGCACGGTGAGCTGCGCCGGGAGCCGCTCGGCGGCGACGAGGACGCGGGTCAGCTCGGCGGCGCGGAGGTCGGCGGCGAGGCGTCGGAGCACCGGGCCGACCGGGGCCCCGACCTCGTCCGCGAGCCCCAGGGCCGCGGCGAGCCGTCCGGCCCCACCGCCGGCGGCTCGGGCGGGTCCGGCGGGGTCCGTCCCGAGGTCCAGCGCCAGCGCGAGGGCCCGGAGGAGCGGCGCGTGCCGTGCCGGCGGTCCGTCGCTCCGCTCGGCCACCGCCCGCAGCGCCGCCGCGGGGCCGGCGCCGCCGCCGAGCGCCGTCGCGACCAGCTCGACGGCCTCCTCGAGCCCCGCATCCGGCCCCGACGTCCCGGCACGCCGGGCCCGACCCACCAGGACCCGCGCCACCCATCCGCCCACCGCGAGGAGGGCCCCTCCGACGGCCAGCACCGCCCGTCCGACGCCACCGGCGTAGAACGCACCGACGTCCGCGCCGGCCAGGCCGCCGATGACGGGGACCAGCAGGGCCGGCGCCAGCACGAGTCCCGCCGCGACGGTCCGGGCCTGGGCGGTCGCCACGGTGACGGCGCGGACGGCCCGGGCGGCGTCGTCCTCCGCCGCGGCGGCCGCGTCGAGGGCGGGCAGCAGCGGTGCGCCGACGTCCGTGGCGACCGCGAGGGCGCGCCGCACCCGGGGGCTGAGGTCGGCCCCGACCGCGCCCGCGGACCCGGCACCCAGCGGGGCTCCGGCCGCGAGTCGCAGCCGGGCCCGGTCCGTCGCGGCCGACGTCGCCGTCGGCGCCCCGACGCTCACGGTCGCCATCGGGGGACCGTGACCGTGCGTCCCCGCTCGCGGCGCAGCTCGGTGACGCCGGTCAGACGCCGCATCCCGGTGCGGTCGCGGTCGATCGCGACGACGAGGTCGAGGGCGGTCGCGACCTGCGCACCGGCGGCGGCGTGGGGCAGGCCGGCCAGCAGCGCCATGCCCTCGAGGCGGACGACCGCCTCCTCGGGGCCGTTGGCGTGGACGGTGGTGGCCGACCCGGCGTGGCCGGTGTTCATCGCCTGGAGGAGGTCGACGACCTCGACCCCGCGGACCTCGCCGACGACGATGCGGTCCGGTCGCATCCGGAGCGCGTTGCGGACCAGGGTCGCGACGGTGACCTCGCCGACGCCCTCCGCGGTGGCGGCCCGGGTGCGGAGGTGCACGGTGTGCGGTGCCGGGTGCGCGAGCTCGGGCGCGTCCTCGATGACGACCACGCGGTCGTCCCCGACCTCGGCCAGCAGCCGGGCGAGCAGCGTGGTCTTCCCGGCACCGGCCCGGCCGCAGACGGCGAGGCTGCGTCGGGACCGGACGGCCTCGACGAGCACCGCCGCCGCGTCGGCGGGGACCGTGCCCGCCGCGGCGAGGTCGTCCCAGGTCGGCACGACCGGGGGGACGCGGCGGAGGGTCAGGGTCGGCCGTTCGGCCAGCGGTGGGAGGATGACGTGGAGCCGCAGCCCCCCGGCCAGGACCGCGTCGGCGAACGGGTGCGCGCGGTCCAGTCGGACACCGAGCGGCCCGAGGATGCGCGCGACCACCCGGACGACGTCCGCGTCGGACTCGAACGTCCGGGCGACGCGCTCGAGCCGCCCCGCCCGCTCGACGTGGACGACGTCGGCGCCGGTCACCATCACCTCGGTGACGTCGGGGTCGCGGAGCAGCGCCTCGAGCGGACCGAGCCCGGCGAGGTCGTCGACGAGGTCGCGGACCAGCTGGGCCCAGACCTCGGGCGGGGCGACGACGCCCTCCGTCGCGAGCGCGCGGGCGACCGCCCGGCGCAGCACGTCGCGATCGGCACCGGCCGTGAGGACCTCGGCGTCGTCGGCGAGGCGGGCCGCGATCCGCGGCCGCAGACCCGCCGTCGCGATGGCCATGTCCCGTCCCTCCGGTCGTGCCGGACCGTACGGACGCCCTCGGCGCACCCGGAGGGTGGATCTCGGAGCTGTGGACGACCGGACGGCGCGACCGACGCGACCGGCGGGGACGGGCGGCTCAGGCGTCGCCGAGCACCGGTCCGAGCGCCGCCAGCCACCGCCCCGGCAGCCCGGCCGGGACCTGGCCGCGGAGGGTCGCCCGGGCGACGCGGACCGAGACCGGCACGGCGACGACGCGCCGACCCCCGGCCAGCGCGCGCAGCCGGACCGCCGGTACCACCCCCTCGCCGACGACGACCACCGCGCCGGCGGCCGTCGCGGGCAGACCCGCGAGGGCCGCACCGTCGGGGCGGCAGACGACGACGTCCGCCCCGCCGTCGACCCCGACGTCGAGGACCGCCAGCCCGATGCGCGGATCGACGGGGACCGAGGTCGCCGGACCGCGGCCGGTCCGCACGGCCCGCGCGCCGGCGACCCCCGGCAGCGGCGCGGCCCGGGTCCAGAGGTCCGGGGCGGGGAGGGCGTCGGGCGGGACCGGTGTCGCGGCCCGAACGCCGGCGGCACCGTGCACGACGGCCAGGGCCGTGGTCCCCCGCCACGCGCTGAGCCCGGCCAGCGCCAGCACGACGGTCGTGGTCCCGACCCCGCCGGCGAGTCCGCCGACGCGGAGCACCCGCCCCTCGGTCCGGGCCCGCCGCGGCGCGCGCAGCGCGGCCGCCGCGAGCCGCGGCACCGCGTCCCGCTCGGCCGGCCACCGGCAGACCGCCGCCGGTCGCAGCACGCGGCCGACGTCGGCGGCCAGCACCGGCGGGTCGTCGTCCCCGACGAGCAGCAGGGTCGGCAGCGGCGCCGCCTGGTCCTCCGGTCCGCCGAGACCCCGCGCGGCGGCTCCGGCGACGTCCGCGATGCGCAGGACCGGCGGCACCGGTGCGTCGGCGGCGTCCTCCACCGCCTGCCAGCCCAGCGCCCCCTCGAGCCACCGCCGCGCGCCCGCGAGGCGGTGCGGCGCCAGGGTCAGCGCGACGGGGAGCGCGGGGAGCACGTCGGCGGACATGTCGCCGGACGCTACGGAGGCCCGGTCGCGCGGGGTCGGTCGCGTCCGACCCTGTGGACGACGCGGGCCGGCCCCGCGGGCCGGCCCGTCACGCGTCGCGGCGACGCCTCAGGTGTAGTCGCGGTGGTACGCGACCAGGCCCTCGTCGCCCAGCCGGACGAACGACGCCCGGGGCAGCGCCTTCCACCGCCGACCCGCGGCCGTGTACGAGATGGTCCACTCGACGCCGACGGCGGTCCCGTCCGGCGACTCCACGCGGATCAGCTCGTCGACGGCGACGTCCTCCTTGCCGCCCATCCAGTCCTTGAGGTAGCTCTGGATGAGGAGGTTCCCGCGGTGCGGCGGGTTGTACGGCTCGAGGAACAGGGCGTTCGCCCCGTACAGGTCCAGGACGTCCGTGACGTCCCCGGTCGTCAGGACCGCGACGATGCGGTCCCAGGCGTCGGAGGCCTGCGCCACGGCGGCACCTTCCGGTCCGGGAGCCCGGCACCGCTCCGTGCGGCGCCGTTCCCCGCAGGATAGTCGCGGGCCACCGTTAGCCTCGCCCCACCGGGAGGTCGCCATGGGACGCAGCGCGGATGCCGACGCGACGACCGCGGCGTACGGCCCGCACGACGTGGCCCGCCGCCCGGACCGCGAGGATCCGGCGGACCACCGCCACCCCTTCGAGCGCGACCACGACCGCCTCGTCCACACGAGCGCCTTCCGGCGCCTCCAGGGCACGACCGGCGTCGTCGCCCCCGGCGAGTCCGAGCACTTCCGGACCCGGCTGACCCACACGCTGGAGGTGGCGCAGCTGGCCCGACGGCTCGGTCACCGGCTCGGCGCCTCACCCGACGTCTGCGAGTCGGCCGCCGTGATGCACGACGTCGGGCACGCCCCGTTCGGTCACGTCGGTGAGCACGCGCTCTGCGACGCGATCGACGCGGTCGCCGTGCGGTGGGGGCTCGACCCCGACGCGGTCGGCGGGTACGAGGGGAACGCCCAGACGTTCCGGCTCGTCACCTCCCGCCTGACCGGCCACAGCGACCTGCCGGGGCTGAACCTGACGCGGGCGACCCTGGACGCGGCCCTGAAGTACCCCTGGGCCCGCGGCGAGGTCAGCCGCGCGAAGTGGTGCTTCTACCCCACCGAGGCCGAGGAGGCCGCGCGCGTCCGCGACGGCGTCCCGGTCGAGCGCCGGTGGCAGCGCAGCGTCGAGGCCCAGGTGATGGACTGGGCCGACGACGTCGCGTACGCGGTCCACGACATCGAGGACTTCGCCCAGGACGGCGCCATCCCGCTGGCGCTGCTGGCCCAGTCGGCCACCGCGCGCGAGCGCGTGGCGGCCCAGCTGGTCGCCCGTCGCGGCCGCCGGGGGAAGCTCGCGGACGCGACGGAGGGCGGCGCGGAGGCGCCCGGCGGCGCGGGCGACCTCGGCCGGTTCCCGTTCGAGTCCCCGCGGTACACCGCCGACGAGCTCGCGGCCGCGTTCACCGACCTGTTCGCCGACCCCGACGGACCCTTCGCCGGGTTCCGGACCCTGACCGGTGAGTACGACGGCTCCGTCGAATACCGCCGGGCGCTGCGCCGCATGCGCACACGGCTCATCGGCGACCTCCTCGACGCGGTGCGCCCCGCCGACCCGGACGCGCCGTTCGTCCGGCACCGCAACGACCTCGTCATCCCGCTGCGGGTCCGGCTGATCGATGACGTGCTGCGGGACCTGCTCTGGCTGTTCGTCATCGAGCACCCGCGCATGGCGACCTACCAGCACGGCCAGCGCCGCGTCGTGACCGACCTCCTCGAGCTGCACGTCGCCGCGGTCGAGGCGGGCGACGTCGCGATCTTCCCCCGCGACCTCCAGCCCGAGCTGACGCCGCTGCTCGGCGCGACCCAGGCCGCGGGCGACCGCGTCCGGGCGCTGCGGCTGGTCGCGGACCACGTCGGCGGCCTGACCGACGACGGGGCGGCCCGGCTGCACCGACGGCTGACCGGTCACGTGCCGCACGCGTTCGCCGACTGGCAGTAGCCGGGGACGCGGGGCCGGCCTCAGCCCCGCGGGGCCGGCGGGGGCTCGGCGTCCGGCGGCACGTCGTCGAGCGCCGGGTCGTACTCGGACCACTCGAGGACGTCCGCCGGCGCGGCCGTCGGCGCGGCGGGACGGCCGGCGCGGTCGACCGGACGCGGGCGACGCCGTGCGCCGAACCCCGGTCGCGGCACCCGCGCCGCACCGGGACCACCCGGGACGCCGGGCAGCGCGATGACGCCCTGGACGTGGAGGAACCCGGTGAGCACGGCCACGGCCAGCGCCACCAGGGCGATGACCCATCCGGCCCCGCCGGAGGCGTCGGCGGCGGCCTCCACGGCCACCGGCGCGGCGACCGCGCCCTCCTCCGCCCCCGGCTCGGCGCAGGTCGTCGCGCCCTCCGAGGTCGCCGAGTCGCAGGGGAGCGGGTCGGCGGTGCCGGCGACCGGGACGTAGGTCCCGACGGGGGCCGGCAGGCAGGCCGTCGCCCCGAACTCGGCCGTGAACGTCCCCGGCGGGCAGAGCTCCTCGGCGGTCGCGCCGGGCGCGGCGACGAACGCCCCGGGCAGGGCCGGCGTGCACTGACCACCGCGCGGGACCGTGCCGGTCACGGACCAGGACCCGATCGGGCAGGGGTCGCCGTCGCCAGCCGGCGCCGAGGCCTCGGGCAGGTCGTCGGACGACTCCTCGGTCGTCGACGGGGTCGGCGCGACCGGCGTGGCCGCGGGACACGTCGTCGAGCCGGCCTCGGTCGCGGTCGGGCAGCTGCGCTGCGAGGTGGCTCCCGGGCTCGGGACGAAGGACCCGACCTCGGCCGCGGTGCAGGCGGTCGCGCCGGTGGTCGCGCTGAACGTCCCCGGTCGGCAGAGCGCCGCGGCGGAGGCACCGGTCGTCGGGACGTACGACCCGGCCGGGGCCGGGATGCAGAGCCCGAGGCCGGTCGTCGGCTTGTAGGTGCCGGCCGCGCAGGCCTGCACGCCGGTCGCCGCGTACCCGTCGCCCCGCGCACCGGTGGTGACCTGCCCGGCCGGGGCGGTCGTGCAGGTGCCGGCGCCGGCCGCCTTGTAGGTGCCCGGCGCGCAGGGGTCGATGTCGGTCGCGCCGCGGCCCTCGGAGTCCGCGCCGACGGGGAAGTACCCGGCCGGGACGGCGATGCAGGGACCGCCGCCGGTCCCCTCGCGGTAGGTCCCGGCGGCGCAGATCGTGATGCCGGTCGCCCCCGTGCCGTCCGACGCGGCCCCCGCGGCGGCGTACCCCTCGGGGACGGTCCGGCAGGTCCCGGCCCCGGTGGCGTCCTTGTACGTCCCGGCGGCGCAGGCGGTGATGCCGGTCGCCCCGGTCCCGTCGTCGCCGGCGCCGGACGGCACGCTGCCCTTCGGGACGGTCGTGCAGGTCGAGGTCGCGCCGGCGGCCCGGTAGGTCCCGGCGGCGCAGGCGGCGATCGCGGTCGCGGCGGTCCCGTCCTCCTCGGCGTCGGTCGCGCCGGAGCCGGCGGGGATGTCGAGGCAGGACGTCTGGCCCGGGGTCGGCTGGTAGGTGCCGG
>JAFMLG010000020.1:18259-30384 GCA_017852335.1 Actinomycetota bacterium
CCGGGCTCGCAGAGCGTGGCCTCGGTCGCGCCGGTCCCGGCCACGTACCGCCCCGGCGGCGCCGGCGTGCAGGTCGTCCCGCCCTCGGGCACGAGGCCGTCGTCGCTGAACGTCCCGGCGGGACAGGGATCGCCCGGCGCGGCGGCGGCCGCGGGGGCGGCCGGCGCGGCGACGAGGACGGCCCCGGCGAGGACGAGCACCGCCGCGAGCACGCGTGACGTCCGTGCGGCACGGCGCAGCACCGGACCCCGCATGCGGTCGCTCCCCGTCGTACCGACGGCCGTTGCCGTCCCGGCGTGCGCCGCTCGGGTACCGCGGCGCGGACCGACGCTACACGCCGAGGTCCCGCCGACCGATGAGCGTCCGGCCGGTCAGCCACGCGACGGCACCCAGCGCGACGAGACGCAGGACGCCGCCCGGATCGACGCCGGCGACGAGCGGGTCGCCACCGAGGAACCACGCGTAGGGACTGACGTCGGCCAGCCATGCCGCGTCGGGGACGAGCCCCGCGATGGCGTCCGCGACGTACCCGCCGACGGCGAGTCCGGCCCCGACGGCGACGCCGACGACCCTCCGCCCGGTGGCGGCGCCGACGGCGAGCGCGACGAGTCCGACGGCCGTCGTGAACAGCCAGAGCTGGAGGCTGCCCGCGGCGAGGCCGCCGACCGCGACGTCCATGTCGCTGACGCGCACGAGCGCCGCCGAGGCCGCGAACAGCACCAGGACGAGCATGGCGGTCCGGAGCACGAGGGCGAGCGCCCGTCCGTCGACGAGGGCGGTGCGCCGGACGGGTGCCGCGACGGACAGCTCGAGCAGCCCCGACTCCTCCTCCCCGGCGACGGTCCGGGCGCCGGTCCCGACCGCGAGGACGAGCAGCAGCGCCATCCCGAGCAGGCCGTAGACGGTCGACGTCACGAACCCGGCGGCGCTCCCGATGCGGTCGTACCCGAGCGCCTGGGACAGCTCGGGCGGCAGCGCGTCCACCATGCCCTGCAGCTGGTCCCCGCCGATGGCCGGGTAGAACGGGATGTAGACGCCGGCGACGGCCGCCAGCGCGACGGCCCAGCCGACGAGACCGCGCCGCGCGCGACGGATCTGCCACCGGGCCTCGCGGAGGGCGGCGCTCATGCGTCGCCCCGGTAGGCGTCGAGGACGATCTCCTCGAGGTTGCGGTCGCGCAGCGTCACGTGACGGACGGGCAGTCCGGCCAGTCGCGCCAGCAGCGGGGTCGGCGCGCCGCGCCACACCCCGGACGCCCTGGCGCCGTCGATCCGGACCTCGTCGAGCCCGTCCATCGCCCCGGCCGAGACGGCGCCCTCGAACTCGACGTCGAGCCGCTGCCCCGCGGCGGCCCGCAGGCCGGCGACGTCGTCGACGACGGCGATGCGCCCCTCCCGGATCAGCGCGACGCGGTCGGCGACGTCCTCGAGCTCGCTGAGGACGTGCGAGGAGAGGAACACGGTCGTGCCGGCGTCCCGCTCCTCGCGGACCAGCGCGAGGAACTCCCGCTGCAGCAGGGGATCGAGGCCGCTGGTCGGCTCGTCGAGCAGCGCCAGCTCGGGGCGGTGCATGACGGCCTGGACCAGCCCGACCTTCTGCTTGTTCCCCTTCGAGAGCTCGCCGATGCGGCGGTCGAGGTCGAGGTCGAACCGTTCGGCCAGCGGTGCGATGCGCTCGGCCCCGCGCCCCCGGACGGTGGCGACGTGCGCGAGCAGCTCGCGGGCCGTGGCCCGCTCGTCGAGGACCAGCTCGCCCGGGAGGTACCCCAGGCGTGCGCGCAGCGCCGGTCCACCGGCGCGGGGCTCCTCGCCGAGGACGCGGGCGGTGCCGGCGGTCGGTCGCAGCAGGTCGACGAGGATGCGCATCGTCGTGGTCTTGCCCGCGCCGTTCGGCCCGATGAACCCGAACACCTCACCGGGCGCGACCTCGAGGTCGACGCCGTCGAGCGCGCGCGTCCCGTCGTAGTCCTTGACCAGCCCGTCCAGGGCGATGGCCGTCATCGTCGTCCCTCCTCCGCGGCGCCGTGGGCGCCCGCCTCGGCGTCGATCCCGCCGGCGAGCGCCGCGGGGGTCAGGATCCCGGTCGCGAGGACCTCGGTCGCGAGCGCGGACCACCGCGCCAGTGCCTCCGGGCCGTCCGTCGGGTCGTACCCGAGCAGCCGACCGGCGTGCCGGTGGAGCGCGAGGGCGCCGAGGGACCACAGGGTGAGGAGGACGGTCCGCTCGCGCTCCCGCGCGCTGGGTCGGACGAGGCCGCGCTCGATCCCGGTCCGGACGTAGCCGTGCGCGTCCGCGACGAGCCGGTCGACCAGCTCGGTCACGGCCGCGCCGCCCTCCACGAGGCGCCGCGCGAGGTAGGCACCCAGCGGCGCCACCTCGGTGGAGGCCGCCGCCACCGCGGCGGCGACGTCCAGCCCGGGACCGCGGGCCATCGCGTCGGACTTCAGCGCGAGGAGCAGATCCGCGAGGTGCGCGTCGCAGGCCGCGAGCAGCCCGTCCTTCGATCCGAAGTGATGGAGGACGAGCGCCGGCGAGACCCCGGCGTCCCCGGCGATCGACCGGACGCTCGCGCCCGCGGCACCGTGCTCGGCGACCCGCGCGAACGCCGCGGCGAGGATGCGATCGCGACCGCCCGGCACCTCGGACCACGCCCCGCCGGCCGGGGGCGGCGCCGAGGACGCGGGTGCGGTGGACGGTGCGTCGGGACTGAACATGCGTTCAGCGTAGGACTGAACAACCGTTCAGGCAAGCCCCTCCGCGGCCTCCAGCAGGGCCAGGGCCGGTCCGAGGTCGAACGGGTCCTTCAGGCCGACGATGACGTGCTCGGCCCCGGCGGCGACGTACTCCTCCAGCCGTCCGGCGTCCTCGGCGTCGATCAGCACCGTCCGCTCGATGGCCGCCGGGTCGCGGCCGAGCTCGGCGCACCACCGGTCGAGCACCGCGGACTTGTGCGCGAAGTTCTCGGGCGGACCGAACCCGTTCCAGGCGTCGGCGTGCTCGGCGACCAGCCGCAGCGTGACCTTCTCGCCCCCGCCGCCGATCAGCAGCGGCACGTCGCCGACGGGCGGCGGGTTCAGGACGTCGAGGCGGGCCCGGATGCGCGGCAGCGCGGCGGCGAGGTCGCGCAGCCGCGACGGCGCCGTGCCGAACTCGTAGCCGTACTCCACGTAGTCGCGCTCGAACCAGCCGGCACCGAGCCCGAGGGTGAACCGCCCCTCCGCGAGGTGGTCCAGCGTCCGGGCCATGTCCGCGAGCAGGTCGGGGTTCCGGTACGAGTTGCAGACGACGAGGTGTCCGACCCGGACGCGCGACGTCACCATCGCGATGCCCGTCAGCAGGGTCCACCCCTCGAAGTGCGCCGTGTCGGCGTCGCCGTACAGGGGGTAGAAGTGGTCCCAGGTCCAGACGCTGTCGACGCCGGCCTCCTCGGCCCGACGGGCCGCGTCGAGGAGCGCGGCGACGGTGGTGGCCTGCGGGTGCAGCTGCACGCCGATGCGGGGACGGGTCGTTGGCTCGGTCACAGGACGGCCTCCACGGCGGCGGCGAGGAACACCAGGGTCAGGTGCACGGTCGAGAACCCGAACAGCGCCTGCGCCTCGGCGACGGTGCGGTGTCGGCGCAGCCGGTGCGCCAGCACCAGCCACCACGCCGTCAGCCCGACGGCCGGGACGACGAACGCCGCGCCGGTGAACGCCCCGGCCGCGGCCAGCACCACGACGGCGAGCAGCAGGTACGAGTGCAGCAGGATCTGGCGGGTCGCCTCGTCGTTCCCGTACGCGACCGGCAGCATCGGCAGGTCGGCCCGCGCGTAGTCCTCGCGGAAGCGCATCGCCAGCGCCCAGAAGTGCGGCGGCTGCCACCACAGCAGGATCGCGAACAGCAGCCACGGCCGCGGGTCGGCGAGGTCCCCGCCGGTGACGGCCGCCCACCCGGTCAGCACCGGCACGCAGCCGGCGATGCCGCCGATGGTGACCGCCTGCGGCGTCCTGCGCTTCATCCCGAGCGTGTAGACGAAGACGTAGAACAGGATCGCCCCGGTCGCGAGCAGCGACGCGACCGGATCGACGAGCAGCCACAGCCACGCGAACCCGGCGAGGCCGAGCACCAGCCCGAGCGTCAGCGCCCCGCGCGGCGAGACCGCGCCGCTGACCGTCGGCCGCGACGCGGTCCGGGACATCAGTCGGTCGACGTCGCGGTCGATGAGGTTGTTCAGCGTGTTCGCGCTGGCCGCCGAGAGCGTCCCGCCGATGACGGTCGCGACGACCAGCCACGTCGACGGCCACCCGCCGGCGGCGACGACCATCGTCGGGACCGTCGTGACGAGCAGCAGCTCGATGATGCGGGGCTTCGTGACCAGCACGTAGGCACGCAGGGTCGCCCGGCGGCCGCCGAGCGGCCGCGCGTCGCCGGGGTGCAGCGGCCCCGGCCCCTCGGGGGCCGGCTCCGGCGCGACGGCGGTGCCCTGCCCGTCCATCCCGCCTCCACGTCCGCGCCGCCGGCGCTCCGGACGTCCGCGCGTCACGGTCCGCCGGAGGCCGAGGGTAGGCCCGCCGGTACCCTCCTCCACATGACGACCACGCTCCCGGCGTCGGCCGCCTCCCCCGCATCCTCCGCGGGCCCGCTGTCCGCCGCGCACCCCCGCCTGCTGACCGCCGCGCGCGTGGCGCTGGCGGCGAACGTCGGCATCGTGCTGACCGGTGGGCTGGTCCGGATCACCGGCTCGGGGCTCGGCTGCCCCGACTGGCCCCGGTGCGACGGCGACTCGTTCGTCCCGACGGCCGGGATCTCCGAGAGCTGGCACGCCGCCATCGAGTTCGGGAACCGGCTGCTGACCTTCGCCGTCCTCGCGACGGCGATCGGCGTGCTCTGGGAGCTGCGCCGGGCGGCCCGGACCACCCGGGTCCCGCGCGTCGTGACGCGCCTGGCGTGGGTGCCGCCGGTCGGCGTGCTGGTCCAGGCCCTCATCGGCGGCGTGACGGTGCTGACCGGCCTGCACTGGTGGACGGTCTCGGTCCACTTCATGGCCTCGATGATCCTGATCGGCGTCGCGGTGGTGCTCGTCGACCTCGTGCGGACCGACGCCGGCGACCCGGCGGCCGTGGCACCGTCCCCGCGCGGACCCGCCCGGGCCGCGACCGCCGTGACCGGCGTCGCGTTCGTGGTGCTGCTGCTCGGCACGTTCGTGACCGCGGCCGGCCCGCACGGCGGGGACGCGACCGCGCCGCGGCTCGCCGTCGACCTGCGCCTGCTCGCCATCGCGCACGCGGACGGCGTCTGGCTACTGCTCGGCCTGAGCGTCGCGACGCTGCTGGTCGCGCGGCACGCCGAGCGGCCGCGGCTGGCCCGGGCGCTGGCGGTGCTGCTCGGCGTCTCCGTCGCGCAGGGCGGCGTGGGATACCTGCAGTACGCGCTCGGCATCCCGGAGGGCCTGGTCTCGCTGCACCTCCTCGGCGCGACACTCGTCTGGGTCGCGGCGATGCGGGTGCTGGTCGCGGCGCGGCGGCCACTGGTGGACCGCCTGGGCGCGGCGGCGTGACGGCGCCGCTGCGGGTCGCCGTCATCGGCGACTCGCTGACCTTCACCGACGCCACCGGCCCGCAGCTGCCGGACCACCCGGACCTCTGGCCGAACGTCATGGTGCGCGAGCTCGAGCGACGCACGGGCCGCGAGGTGGCGCTGACCGTCTGGGCCCGCCCGTCCGCCGACGCACTCGAGGCCTGGCTGGCGCTGACCCGCGACCGGCACCTGATGTACGACGTGGTCGGCCCGGCGGACGTCGTGGTCCTCGCGGTCGGGTCGTTCGACCACGCGCCCCGCGGCATCCCGCCGATGGTCGAGCACGTGCTGCCGCGGCTGCGGCCGATCCGGCTTCGCCACGCCGTCCGCCGGGCGGTGCGGTCATGGCACCCGTGGATCGTCCGGGCGCGCGGCGTCCGCGGGGTCCGGACCCCACCGAGGGTCTTCGCGGCCCGCTACGGCCGCGTCCTGGACCAGGCGAGGGGGCTGACGATGGGCCGGGCGACCTGCGTCGCGCTCGGCCCGACGAGCCACCGGGCCCGGCAGCACGGCGGCCGCCACCCGCGTCGTGCCGAGTCCGAGACCCGCCAGCTCGACCTCATCCGCGCCCACGGTTGGACCGCGATTCCGGTCTGGGAACTGGTCGAGCCGGTCGCGGACCGGCTGAACCCGGACGGGATCCACTGGCCGGCCGAGGCGCACGCCGCCGTCGGCCCGGCGGTCGCCGACGCGGTGACGGGAGGGCTCCCCACGCCGGCCTGACGCCGGCGTCGCGCTACTGCGCCGCCAGCACCGTCCCGACGCCGTTCATGTTGGCGTGGACGCGGCAGAAGAAGTACCACTGCTCGGGCAGGTCGTCCCAGGTCGCGGTCTCGGCCACGTAGTACTCGTCCCGGACACCGGTGATCAGCGTCGACTCGGCGATGACCTCTCCGGCCCGCGGCATGTCCGGCGTGCCGTCCAACTGCGCGATGACGATGTTGTGGGGGACCGCGGCCTCGCGGTTCTCGAACACGAACGAGATCGTCTCGAGCCCCTCGCCCGGGACGACGTCCCAGGTGCGCGTCGGCGCGCAGGAACCGTCCTCCTGGGGCAGGCAGTACTCGAGCGAGTTCTCGGCCGCCAGCCGCGGCGCGTCCTCGGGGACGGTGATCAGCGGCGGGACGTTGATCATCCGCGCCTCGTCGGGGACGTCGCCGATCGCACCGACGGCGACGCCGGCGCCCAGCCCGAACGGCAGCAGCACCGCGAGGCCGAGCACGACCTTCGCCCGCAGGTCCAGACGGTCGCGGGACGCGGCGACGGACGCGGCGAACAGGATGCCGCCGGCCGCGATCGTCGCCAGCGCCAGCGAGCCGGTCTTGGTGTTCCAGAGCAGCAGCCCGGCCACGGTCCCGATGAACCCGCCCATGACGAGCACGATGGCGACGGGGATGAGGACGGGGGCGAGGACCCGCGTGCGGACGTTGGCGGACATCGCGGCCCCCTACTGGTTCGCGTCGACGACGAACACGAGCAGCGTCAGCGTGTACAGCACGACCGCCCACGCCAGGCCGGTGTACAGGAACCGGCCGAACAGCTTCGTGTCGAACCGCAGGTGCATGAAGAACCCGGCGACCATCACGAACTTGATCGCCATCAGGACGATGAGCAGCGGCAGCGCCGCCCGACCGAACTCGAAGTAGTAGGTCGAGACCTCGAGCGCGGTCAGGATCGCGAGCACGACCGCGATCCGGATGTACTCCTGCTGGGTCGGGTGGTGCCCGTCGGCCCCGCCCTCGGCCTCGGCCGGGGCGCCCGCCTGCGTCGTGTCCGCCATCGTCGCGCCTCCCGCGCTCAGCCGCCGACCCGGAGCTCGGGGATGAGGTAGACGACCGTGAAGATGATGACCCAGATGATGTCGACGAAGTGCCAGTACAGGCCGACCATCTCGGTCTTGACGTCCTGCCCGACCTTGACCTTCCCGGTCAGCGACAGGCTGTACAGCCCCAGCAGGATCAGCACCCCGATGAAGACGTGGGCGCCGTGGAACCCGGTCAGGAAGAAGAAGGACGACGCGAACGGCGACTGCGTCAGGTCCAGGCCCTCGCGGAAGAAGACGGTGAACTCGTAGACCTGGCCGCCGAGGAAGACCATGCCCTGACCGGCGGTCGCGAGGATCCAGAGCCGCATCCCCCGCATGTCGCCGCGGACGTGACTGTTGTGCGCCAGCACCATCGTCAGCGAGCTCATCAGCAGGACGAACGAGCTGACCGAGGTGAACGGGATGTCGAAGATCTCGACGCCCGGGCCGCGGTTCGTCGTGTCGAGGTACAGCAGGTACGCCGAGACGAACGCGCCGAAGAAGAGGAACTCGGACGCGAGGAAGATCCACATCGCGAGCTTGCGGTGGTCCAGCCCCATCGACGTCTCGTGCGTCGCCACGCTCACGGCGTCCTCCTCGTCCGCGGGGCTCGCCCCACGGTCCCCAGCGTCAGTGGGCGGCCAGCGCCGTCGCCGGCTCGTCGTCGTCACCCTCGGCCAGCGGCTCGATGATCCAGCCGAAGAACCCGGCGACCATCCAGACGACGCCGGCACCGATCAGCCACCAGTTCGCGTAGACGAGGCCGTACCCCAGGGGCAGGACGCCCATCGTGTGGATGAACGGCCAGACCGAGGCGTCCGGCATGTGGATGTGCTCGCCGTGTCCGGCGTGCTCGTCCGTGTCGACGGACGCGCCGGCCGGGACCGGCACGGGGACGTGCTGCTCGTCCTCGGCGTACTTCCGGTGCCAGAACTCGTCCCGGGCGGTGATCGTCGGGATCTCGTCGAAGTTGTGCGGCTTCGGCGGGGTCGCGGTCATCCACTCGAGGGTCCGGGCGTCCCACGGGTCGTCACCGGAGACCTCGCCGCGGCGGAGGCTCCTGATCAGGTTGTAGAGGAACACCAGCGCCGAACCGAACAGCACCACGAAGCCGAGCGACGAGAGCAGGTTGTACAGCTCGACCGTGCCGCCGAGCTCCTCGGGCAGGACCGCGGTGCGGCGCGGCTGGCCGAGCAGCCCCGAGAGGTGCATCGGACCGAAGGTGAGGTTGAAGCCGAGCAGCCAGGTCCAGAAGTGGAGCTTCCCGAGCTTCTCGTCCATCAGCTTCCCGGTGACCTTCGGGAACCAGTAGTACACGCCCGAGATGAACCCGAACAGGGCGCCGCCGAACAGCACGTAGTGGAAGTGGGCGACGACGAAGTAGGTGTCGTGCTGCTGGGCGTTGTGCGGGACGACGGCGTGCATGACGCCCGAGAGCCCGCCGATGGTGAACATCGAGACGAACCCGACGCTGAACAGCATCGCGGTGGTGAACCGGATCTTGCCGCCCCACATGGTGAAGACCCAGTTGAAGATCTTGATCCCGGTCGGGACGGCGATGAACATCGTCGCGACCGAGAACGCCGCGCGCGGCACCGGGCCGATCGCGGACGTGAACATGTGGTGGGCCCAGACGCCGAACCCGATGAACCCGATCGCGGCGCCGGCGAACGCCATGGCGGCGTACCCGAACAACGGCTTGCGGCTGAAGACCGGCATGACCTCGGACACGACCCCCATCGCGGGGAGGATCATGATGTAGACCTCGGGGTGCCCGAACAGCCAGAACAGGTGCTGGTACAGCAGCGGGTCCCCGCCGGAGGCCGGCTGGAAGAACTGGGCGCCGAACACCGCGTCGAACTGCAGCATGAACAGCGCGACCGCGATGATCGGGACGGCGAACAGCAGCAGGAAGCTGGTGACCAGCGTCATCCAGACCATGATCGGCATCCGCATGAACGTCATGCCGGGCGCCCGCATGTTCAGGATGGTCGTGATGAAGTTGATGGCCGAGGCCAGCGACGAGACGCCGAGGATCTGCAGGCCGACGGCGTAGAACGCCATGTTCGAGACGGCGTTCGCCGAGAGCGGCGCGTACCCGACCCAGGACCCGTTCGGGGCGCCGCCGAGGAGGAAGGAGGAGTAGAGGAAGACGCCGCCGAAGAGGTAGAACCAGTAGCTGAACGCGTTGAGGCGGGGGAACGCGACGTCACGGGCGCCGATCATCAGCGGCAGCAGGTAGTTGAAGAACGCCGCCGCGAACGGCATCACCACGAGGAACACCATCGTGATGCCGTGCATCGTGAACATCTGGTTGTAGATCTCGGCCGTGATCAGCGACTGCTCGGCCTGCGCCAGCTGCGCCCGGATCAGGCCCGACTGGGTCCCGCCGAACGCGAAGAACACCAGCACGGTCCAGAAGTACATGATGCCGATGCGCTTGTGGTCCGTCGTCCCGATCCAGCTGAGGATCCCCTCGCGGCTGGACGGACGGAACCGGGGCGTCGGGGCCCCGGTCGTCGGCGTCGTCGTCATCGCCATCGCGTGCTCCTCCTCAGTCCAGCGTCATGAGGTAGGCGACGAGGGCGTCGAGCTCCTCGTCGGTGAGGTTGAGGTTCGGCATGCCGATGCCGTTGACGTCGTACTGCATCGGCTTCAGCTCGTTCGGGTTCGCGAGCCAGGCCCGCAGCATGTCCGGGGTCAGGTCGTGGATGGCGCCGGCGAACTCCTCGCGGCTGAACAGGTTGGTGAGGTCCGGACCCTGGCCGGGACCGCGCGGACCGTCGCCCTCCCAGACCGCGTGGCAGGAGGCGCAGGCCTGCCGCGCGCCGAGGTCGCCGAACAGCTCGCGACCGCGGGCCTCGAGCGTCCCCTCGGCCGGGACGTCCGCCGGCGTGGTCTGGTCGGCGACCCAGGCCTCGAAGTCGCCGGCGTCCAGCGCCACGACGCGGGCCCGCATGTTCGCGTGCGAGAGGCCGCAGTACTCGGCGCACTGCCCGAGGTACCGGCCCGGCTCGTCGGCCTGGAGGTTCAGGTAGGTCGTGTGGCCCGGGACGAGGTCCTGCTTGCCGGCCAGCCGCGGGATCCAGAACGAGTGGATGACTCCGAGGTCGGCGGCGCGGGCGAGGTCGGTCGCGGTCATCTCGAGGCGGACCGGGACGCCGACCGGGATCGCCATCTCGTTCGCGGTGTAGATGTCGTAGTCCGGGTAGTAGTACTCGAACCACCACCGGTGCCCGATGACCTCGACGGTGAGGTACTCGGCCTCGGGCTCGTCCATCTGCTCGAAGATCAGCTGGACGGTCGGGACCGAGATCGCGGCGAGGATCAGGGCCGGGATGACGGTCCAGAGCACCTCGAGCTTGGTGTTGCCGTGCGTCTGGGCCGGGATGGCGTCGTCGCCCTCGCGCCGTCGGAACCGCCACGTCGTGAACAGGATGAGGCCCTGCACGAGGACGAACACGACGACGGCGATGCCGAAGACCCAGATGATGAGGTCGTGGGGCGCCTGGGCGTAGGGGCCGGCCGGGTCGAGCGCGTTCTGCTCGCCGGAGCAGGCGGCCAGGACGAGGGCGAGCGCGGCGGCGAGCGCGGTGCGACGGGCACGGCGGCCGGTGGTGGGCCGACGGCCCGGGGTCGCGTCCCGCACGGTCACCGGCGTCCTCCTCGGGAGCGGGTCCCCGTCGCCGGGACCGGCGGACGCGCCGCCGGGCGGCCGTGGCGGCCGCGGAGGGACCTCGAGTGCTGCGCCGAGGGTAGCGGCGTGCCCGCAGGACCCCACCACGGGCCGACCCGGCTCAGGCCTCCCACCGGAAGGTCCGACCCGCGACCGCGGCACCGACGGCGCCCCACACGACGACGGCGAGTGCGGCGGCGGCCGCCCCGCCCGTCCCGTCGAGGAGCGCCCGGAGCAGCGCCGCCGCGGCCCCGACCGGCGAGACCGCGCCGAGCGCCGCCAGCGCCGGCGGCAGGACCCCGGGGTCGACCGCGACCCCGCCGACGAGCAGCAGCGCCAGGAACACGGCGTTCGTCACGGCGGTCGTCGCCTCGGCCGAGATCCGCCCGGCGATCGCGAGGCCCAGTCCCGCGAGGGCCAGGCCGGCGAGCACGACCCCGCCGAGGGCCGCGACCGCACCGGCCACCCCGCCGGCCGGCCGCCATCCGAGCGCCAGCCCGAGCCCCAGCACCAGGACCGCCTGGACGAGCAGCATCGCGACGACCGAGGCGAGCTTCGCGGCGACGAAGCCGCCGCGGCCCAGCGGCGCCGCCGCCAGCATCCGCAGCGAGCCGGCCTTCCGCTCGTACGCGGTCTGGATCGCGCTCGCGACGAGCCCCGTCGCCGCGGCCGAGAGGGCGAGCACGCCGGGGACGAGGAACGCGACCGGCTCGGCGTCCCCGGTCGGCAGCACCGGGACCGCGGCGAAGAACGCCAGCACGCCGAGGGGCACGCCGAGGGTGACGAGCAGGCTCTCGGAGGAGCGCAGCAGCAGCCGGGTCTCGAGCCGGGCCTGGGCGAGCACGGCGCGGACGGTCATGCGTCGCCCTCCCCCGCGGCGTCCGGGTCCGCCGCCGCGTCGGCGCCGACCAGCGCGAGGTAGACCTCCTCGAGGGTCCGCGCCCCCGCCCGCAGCTCGGCCAGCACGACGTCGTGGGCGGCGAGCGCCGGTCCGAGCACCGCGAGCAGCGCCGCGTCGCCGGGCGCCGCGACCTCGACGACGTCCGCGTCGGCCGTCGCGGCCGCGCCGAGCGCCGCCGTGACCGCGGCC
>JAFMLG010000021.1 GCA_017852335.1 Actinomycetota bacterium
GCGTCGGCGACCCGGGCCCCCGCCCCCACCGTGGCCCCGGGCGCCATGACCGCGTACGGCCCGACGACGGCACCGGCGGCGACCCGGACCCCGGCCCCGAGCACGACCGGCCCGCGCAGGACGGCGTCCGGCGCCACCTCGGCGCCGGCGCCGACCCGGACCCCGCCCGCATCGGCGGGCAGGTCGGCCAGCGGCGGCCAGGCCACCCCGCCGTCGAGGACGGTCCGCTGTCCGTCCAGCAGGCGCTCGGGGGTGCCGAGGTCGCTCCAGACCCCCTCGGCGACGTGACCGACGAGGCGCCGGCCGGCGGCGAGGAGGCCGGGGAACACGGTCCGCTCGAGGCTGAGCGGACCGTCGGGGAAGCCGTCGAGCACGCCGGGGCCGAGGACGTACGTCCCGGCGTTCACCGTGTCGTGGCCGGGCAGCGTGCCCGGCGGTGGCTTCTCGACGAACCCGGTGATGCGGACGCCGTCGAGGAGGCAGACGCCGAACGTCGAGGTGTCGACGACCCGGGTGAGGGCCAGGGTCGCGTCGGCCGCCTCGGCGTGGTGCCGCGCCAGCACCGACCCGACGTCGAGGTCGGTCAGGACGTCGCCGTTCAGGACCAGCACGGGCCGGTCCAGCCCGCGCAGCGCCAGCCGGGCCCCGCCGGCCGTGTCGAGCGGCACCTCCTCGGTCACGACCTCGACCGTGAGACCGTCGGTCGCGACCTCGCCGGCCAGCGGCGCGAACGGCCCGGCCTCGGCCCCGACCGCGAGGATCACGTGGCGGACGCCGTGCGGCGCGAGCCGTCGGACCATCCCGGCCACCAGCGACGCGCCGCAGAACGGCAGCATCGGCTTCGGTGTCCGGGCGGTCAGCGGCAGCAGCCGGGTCCCCCGGCCCCCGGCCAGGACGAGCGCGGTGTCGACGTCGGTCACGGCGCGACCGCCGCGGGGGCCCGGCGCTCCCCCGTCGAGCTGCGCGCCGGGCGCAGCCGGCCGGCGACCGTCACGGCGAGCGCCCAGCCGAGCAGCGCCGGCCGGAGGAGCACGACGCCGGAACGGGCGGGGGCCGGGACGCGCTGCGCGAGGAACCGCTCCAGCCCGCGGGCGTGGGCGAGGCGGGCCCGGAGCGGCCGTCCGACCGTCGCACCGCCGACCCGGTGGGTGACGACGACGTCCGGGGCCAGCCCGACCCGCCACCCCGCGGCCGCGAGCCGGTCGCAGAGGTCGACGTCCTCGACGAACAGGGGGTAGCCGGGGTCGAACCCGCCGACGGCGACCACGGCCCCGCGGCGCAGCGCCACCGCGCAGCCCGAGACCCAGTCGACGTCCACGACGCCCTCGGCGCCGACCGCCCCGACCGGGTCGGCGCGGTAGGCCCGGGTCGCCGGGTTCCCGGCCCACCACCACCCGAGCAGCGCGTGCCCGACGGCCGTCCCGAGCCCGGGGAGGCGCCGGGCCGAGGCCTGCGGCGCGCCCGACGGGTACCGGACGCGGGGTCCGACGGCGCCGAGGTCCGGGTGGGCCGCGAGGACGGCGGCCAGGCGCGCCGGGACGTCGGCCGCCAGACGCACGTCGGCGTTGACGACGACGGCGCAGCCGACGTCGGGCGGCAGCGCGCGGATCCCGGCGTTCGCGGCCCGTGCGTATCCGGCGTTCACCAGCTCGAGGACGCGGACCTCCCGGTCGGCGCCGGCCGCCCGGACGGCGTCGGCGGTCCCGTCCTCCGATCCGGCGTCGACGACGACCACGGGCGTGGCGGGGTCGAGGTCGCCGAGCAGCGCGAGGACGTCGTCGCGCGAGCGGTGCGCGACGACGACGACGCCGGCCGCCGTCATCGGGTCCGGGCGCCGAGCTCGTCGAGCAGCCGCTCCAGCCCGTCGCGCCACGACGGCAGCTCCAGCCCGAGGGCCCGGGCGTGCGTCGTGTCGAGGACGGACCAGGCCGGCCGGGGCGCCGGCCGCGCGGCCTCCGCCGTCGACTGCGGGGCGAGGTCGACCGTCCGTCCGGCGGCCTCGAACACGGCGGCCGCCAGCTCGTGCCACGAGCACCGCCCCTCGTTCACGAGGTGGACGGTCCCGTACCGGCCCGAGACGGCGAGGCGGCGGACCGCCGCCGCGAGGTCCCGCGTGGTCGTCGGGGATCCGATCTGATCGTCGACGATGCGGACCGGTCCGCCCTCGTCCGCGAGTCGCAGCATCGTGCGGACGAAGTTCCGGCCGCGGGCGCCGCTGACCCACGCGGTCCGGACGATGTGGTGGGCGTCCAGGGCCTCGCGGACCAGCGCCTCGCCCGCCAGCTTGCTCCGGCCGTACGCGCCGAGCGGCCCCGTCGGGTCCTGCTCGGTCCAGCCGCGCGGGGCGCCGTCCGGTCCGGACGGCGCGGTCCCGCCGAAGACGTAGTCGGTCGAGAAGGTGACGAGGGTCGCGCCCGTCCGCGCGCAGGCCCGGGCCAGCCACCACGGGCCCAGCGCGTTCGCACGGTGCGCGTCGTCCGGGTCGGCCTCGCAGCCGTCGACGTCCGTCCACGCGGCGGCGTTCACGACCAGCGCCGGCCGCAGCCCGGCGACGGCGTCGGTCACCGCCGCCTCGTCGCGGACGTCGAGGTCGGCCCGGGTCAGCCCGGTGACCTCGTGGTCGGCGAACGCGTCGACGAGGTCGCGGCCGAGCTGGCCGCCCGCGCCGGTGACGAGGACCCGCACCCGACCCGCCTCAGCCGGCCGTGCCGCGGCGGTCCGAGGCACCGGCGTCCTTCAGCGGACGCCACCAGTCCTCCCGCTCCCGGTAGAACGCGATGGTCCGGTCCAGCCCCTCGTCGAGGTCGACCCGGGGCCGCCAGCCGAGCGCCCGGATCCGGGTCGTGTCGACCGAGTACCGCAGGTCGTGCCCCGGCCGGTCGGGGACGCGGCGGATGCGCTCCTCCCCGACGCCGAACCGCTCCAGCAGCCGCATCGTGAGCTCGCGGTTGGTCAGCTCGTTCCCGGCCCCGACGTTGAACAGCGACCCCGGCTCCGCCTCGGTCAGCACCAGCCACTGCGCCGCGGCGTTGTCCTCGACGTACGTCCAGTCGCGGACGTTCAGCCCCTCCCCGTACAGGGGGACCTCCCCGCCGTCGATGAGGTTCGTCACGAACAGCGGGATCATCTTCTCGGGGTAGTGGTACGGCCCGAAGTTGTTCGCCGTCCGGGTCACCGAGATCGGGTAGCCGTACGTCACGCCGTAGGCCCGGGCCAGCAGGTCCGCCCCGGCCTTCGAGGCCGAGTACGGGCTGTTCGGCTCGAGCGCGTCGCCCTCCCGGAACGAGTCCGGTTCGGCGACCGAGCCGTAGACCTCGTCGGTCGAGATGTGCAGGACCCGCGGGACCTCGGCCCGCCGGCAGGCCTCGAACACCACGCCGGCCCCGGTCACGTTCGTGTCGAGGAACGCCGCCGGACCGTCGATCGAGCGGTCGACGTGCGACTCGGCCGCGAAGTTCACGACCATGTCGGCGTCCGCGACGGCGGCGTCGACGGCGGCGCGGTCGCGGATGTCGGCCCGGACGAAGTCGTACCGCGGATCCTCGGCGACGTCGGCCAGGGAGGCCGGGTTGCCGGCGTACGTCAGGGCGTCGAGGTTCGTGACGCGGACGTCGTCGGTCGCCCCGAGGACGTACCGGATGAAGTTCGACCCGATGAACCCGGCCCCGCCGGTCACGACCAGCCTCACAGGCGTCCCTCCGAGATCTCGACCTGCGCGTGATCGCCCAGCAGCAGCCGGTGCGCCGCCGGGCGCCGCTCGGTCCGCCCGACGCGGACGTCGCGACCGAGGAGCGACCCCTCCAGCCGCGGCACGTCGGTGATCTCGCACCGCTCCATCAGCACCGAGTACTCGACCTCGCACCGCTCGAGCCGGCAGTCGGCGGCGACCGACGTGAACGGGCCGACGTGGACGTCCTCGAGGTGCGCGCCGGCGCCGATGACGGCCGGACCGCGGACCGTCGAGCGGACCAGCCGCGCCCCGGCCTCGACGACGACGTCGTCGGTGACGCTGGACGCGGCGTCGAGCTCGCCGTCGACGCGACCGCGCAACCCGGTCAGCACGATGCGGTTCGCCTCCAGCAGCTCGTCCTTCTTCCCCGTGTCGAGCCACCAGCCCTCGACGGTCGAGGCGCGGACGGACCGGCCCTCCTCGACGAGCAGCTGGATCGCGTCGGTGATCTCGAGCTCGCCCCGCCAGGACGGCTCGATGCGGCGGGCGGCGTCGAGGATCGCCGGGGTGAAGAGGTAGACGCCGACCAGCGCGAGGTCGGACGGCGGGTCCTTCGGCTTCTCGACCAGTCGCACGATCGCGCCCTCGGCGTCGAGGACGGCGATGCCGAACCGATGCGGATCGGGGACGCGCTTCAGCAGCAGCTGGGCGGCCGGGGCGTCGCGCTCGAACGCCTCGACGACGTGCCGGATGCCGCCCTCGATGAGGTTGTCCCCGAGGAACATGACGAAGTCGTCACCGCCGAGGAACTCCTCGGCGGTGAGCACGGCGTGCGCCAGCCCCTTCGGCGCGTCCTGCGGGATGAACGTCGTCGTGATGCCGAACGCCGACCCGTCCCCGACCGCGGCCCGGATCTCGGCGCCCGTGTCGCCGGTGATGATCCCGACCTCGGTGATGCCGGCGTCGCGGATCTGCTCGAGGCCGTAGAACAGGATCGGCTTGTTCGCCACCGGCACGAGCTGCTTCGCGCTCGTGTGGGTGATCGGCCGCAGCCGGCTGCCGGACCCACCGGCGAGCACCAGCGCCCTCATGCCACGGTCCTCCCCCGCGCCACCGGGGTCCCGCGCGGCACGCGCGACCCTCAGGAGGTCGCGTCGTCGCCGATCGCCACCACCGCCACGGCGCCCCCCGGCGGGCGGAAGCCCTCCGGGAGCGGCAGCAGGGGCGCGCCGAGCACGGCCGCGACCCAGGCCGCCCGGACCTCCTCCTCGGGCGCGGCGTAGACGGTAGTCGTCCCCAGCGCGTCGAGCCGGGCCGGCCCCGTCCCCATGGTCCCGAGGCTCCGGAACCCGGCGGTGAGCAGCGTGTCCTGGACGATCTCGGCGCCGAGCTGCCGACCACCCGAGTACAGCGCCACGGTCGTGCCGCGCCGCGCCTCGGCGGTGCCCCGCGGCTCCGGCGACCGACCGGCGCGGAGGTCGTCGAGGAGCGCCCGGGCGCCCGGCCCGTACGGCAGCACGTAGGCGCGGCCACCGATGGTCCGCGGGTAGGACGGCAGCGTCATCATCGGCAGCCCGTCGCGCACGACCGGCAGCAGCTCGACCGCGACCGCGGCCATGTCGTCCAGCCGCAGCAGGTCGTCGGTCACGAGCGTGGAGGCGACGTCCTCGGTCAGGCGGTAGACCCGACCCGGGTCGGCGAGCAGGCGCGAGTCGATCAGCCCGGCCAGGACCGACCGGATGAACTGCTGCTGGCGATCGATGCGCTCGAAGTCGGCCCGCGGTCCGGACCGCGACCGCACGAACGACAGCGCCTCGCGGGCGTCCATGTCGTGGCAGCCCGCGTCGAAGTCCGCGCCGCTCTTGACGTCGGAGAGCGGCTGCTCGAGGCAGATGCGGACCGAGCCCAGCGTCCGCACCACCTCGATGAACCCGCCGAGCGAGACCATCGCGAAGTGGTTGACCGGGAGGTCGAGGTTCCGCCGCAGCGCGAGGATCAGCGGCTCGGGACCCCCGGCGAACGTCTCGGTCAGCTTGCGCGGCGTGCCGTCGGCGTCGAAGACCAGCAGGTCGCGTGGCAGGCTGACGAGGGTGACGGCGTCGCGCGCCTCCGAGATCGCGACGTAGATCAGCACGTCGGACTGCTGGCCGGTGAAGTCGCCCAGGGTCAGGTCGGCCCGGTCGGCCGCGCTGAGCCCGGCCCGTGAGTCCGAGCCGACGATCAGGAACGAGTTCGGCAGCGCGGCCTCGGCCACCACGTCGAGGCCCGGTACGGGGATCCGGGTCAGGCTGGCGTCGGCCTGCCGCAGCAGCATCGCCGCGCTGACGCCCGTCACCGACCCGGCCAGCACCACGCCGGCGGCCAGCAGCGTCCCCAGACGGCGCAGGCCGCGCCGACGGCGACCCCCGACGACCTCGCGGCCCCAGCCACGACGGGCGGGTGCGGCGGCGCTCATCCGTCCTCCCCGGCCCCGCCGGCGTCCTCCGGCGCGATGCGGTCCTGCCCCAGCACGACGACGATCGAGACCGGCCGGCCGTCGAGCTCGAGCTCGCGGTCGACCGCCTCCACCCGGGCGCCGGGCAGCTGCTCGACCAGGAGGAACGCGACCGGTTCGGCCTCGGCGTCGCCGGCACGGTACGAGATGACCGTCTCCTGCCGGTCGAACCGGACGTCGTTGCCCGTCCCGGCCACCTCGAACCCGGCCGCGGTCAGGTCCGCCTCGGCCAGGGCCGCGAGGCCGACCACGCCGGCGCCGTTGAGGACGGCGACGTCGACCACCGACCGCAGCCGCTCGAGGTCCTCGGACGGGTCGATGCCGGCCAGCGGCAGCCCCTCCTGCAGGCGTGAGAACCGCAGCAGCGCCGACTCGGCCAGGACGACCAGCTCGCCCGTCGTGGGGTTCCGCACCAGCGGCAGCGTGTCGACGTCGAGCCGTCGGGCCTCGGACAGCGCCGGGAGCAGCGCGAGCACCCCACCCGGCCCGAGGTCCGCGTCGGTGACCAGCTGCCCCGCGAGCACGTCGACGGCCCGCCGTGCGGTCAGTGGTGCCGTGGCGAGGTCGCGGGCGTCGATCGAGCCCGCCAGGGCGCGGAGCACGTCCGCCCCGCGGCGCAGCACCTCGGCGGGGTCCGGGTCGCGCTGCCAGGCGCGGACGTCGTCGGGGGTCGGGACGCTGCAGCCGTCGCCGCCGCAGACCTCGAGCGGGCCGAGCTCGCGCACCAGACCCGGCAGCAGCTCGGTCGAGACGACCACGACGTGGTCGAGTCGCACCTCGGTGTAGTCGATGACGGCGCGCGCCAGCCGGTCCGCGCCGAGCTCGCGCTGCACCGCCTCGAGCGTCATCGCGCCGCGACCGTCGACGACGACCTCGACGCTCGGCTCGAGGATCAGCGCGCTCGGCTCGTCCCGGCCGGGGACGACCTGGAGCAGCACGGGCGGCGCGGCCAGCGCCGGCGGTCGCGGGACCGTCGGGTCGATCGCCTCGACCGGGACGAGCAGGAGGGTCGTCGCGTCGTCGGGCGCGCGGGCGCCGGCGGCGCCGAGCAGGAGGACGTCGTCGCGCAGGGCCGCGAACGGCGCCGGCTCCAGCCGCGACGCGCCGTACAGCCACAGCGTCCCGAGCGCGGCGCCCCAGAGCAGCGCGAGCACCACGAGGACGACGACGACCCGGAGGCCGGCCCGGAGGAACCGCGCCGGCGAGCGGCGCGGCCGGAGCGCGAAGCCGGACTCGGACGCGGGCACGGCGGTCGACTCCGATGGACGCGGGGGCGCACGGGGCGGCGCGACCGTCGGACGGCGCGCGAACGACCGTAGCATCGGCACCCCGCGGCGGACCGGACGGAGGTGGGCATGCGGCTCGGCCCGCTCGCGCCCCGCCCGGGACCGTCCGAGGACGTCGCCACAGCACTGACGGCGGCCGTCGCCGCCCTCGGTCAGCGACCGGCGGTGACCGTGCTGCTCCCCGACGCTCGGCACGAGCAGGGGTTCGCCTCGCTGGCCGGGTGGGCCGCGAAGGGCGCCCACCTCCTGCGCGACGAGCTCGACCTCGGGCCCGGGGACGTGCTCGGGGTCGACGCCCCGCCGTCCTGGCCGCTGGCCGCCGTCGCGCTGGCCGCGTGGTGGGCCGGCGTCGCGCTGGGGCCGGTCGCACCCGGTCGCCCCGCCGTCCTGCACGAGGGCCGCCCCGATCCCGGCGGCGAGGTGCTGTGGCTCGGCGACGCGGTCGACGGTGGACCCCTGTCCGCGCCGTCGCGCGGGGAGGCCTGGACGTCGGCGGCGATCCCGTACCCGGACCGGCCGCCGGCGCCCGGTGCCGAGCCCGACCTCGCCGCGGTGATCGACGGGGACGGCGCGGTCACGACCCAGCGGGAGCTCCTGACCGCGTGGCGGGAGGACGCGGGGGTGCTCGGGCTGCGGGGTGGCGTCGAGCGACCCTCCCTCCCCGTGATCGGCGCGCTCGCCGGCCGTCCCCTCGTCACCGGCGCCGCGACGGTCGTCGTCGCGGATGGGGTCGCAGCCGATCCGGTCACCGCTGCCGAGCGCATCGTCCGGTGGGCCTGAACCGTTCGGTCGCGGCGGAACCCGTCACGCTCGACGTCCTGCACGGCCGGGCGGGCCCCGTCATCGGCGAGGGGTCACGCCGCCGGTGTCCCCTCGGCGTAGAGGTCCGCCGCTCCCGCACGGACCGCCGCCGCGAGTCCGTGGACCCGCGGCAGGACGCGTCGGACCAGGACGCGGGCCCGGGCGGTCCGCGCCGCCAGCAGGCCGGCGTCGACGGCCTCCCCGGCCGCCCGCGCGCGCTCGGCCGCGACCAGTCCGCGCACGACCAGCGCCGTCGCGATGACGGTGGCCAGCACCCGCAGGTACGGGGTCGCGCCGGCCAGCGCGTCGCGCGGGTCGTCGCGCATCGCGAGCAGCTCGGCCGCGAGGTCCCGGGCCAGGTCGGCCGCCGCGACGACGGGCGGGACGAGCTCCGCGACCGCGTCGGGCGCGCCGTCGAGCTCCGCCAGCAGCCCGTCGAGCACGCGGGCGACCAGCCCGCCGTCCTCCATCGGCAGCTTCCGGCCGACGAGGTCGATGGCCTGGATGCCGTTCGTGCCCTCGTAGATCGGGGCGATGCGGGCGTCGCGGAACTGCTGGGCGACGCCGGTCTCCTCGACGTACCCCATCCCGCCGAAGACCTGGAGCGCCTCGGAGGTCAGCTCGACACCGAGGTCGGTGCACCACGCCTTCGACAGCGGCGTCAGCAGGTCGGCGAGCGCCTGCTGCCGGGCGCGCTCGTCGGCGTCCCCGGCGTGCTGCGCGAGGTCGAGCGCGTGCGCGTTCGCGTAGCACAGCGCCCGCATCGCGTCGATCTGCGCCCGCGCCTCCAGGAGCGTCCGGCGGACATCGGGGTGCGCGACGATCGGCGACTGCGTCCCCGGCGGGGTCCCGACCGCGCGACCCTGGGTGCGCTCGCGGGCGTACGCCTCGGCCCGCTGCACCGCGCGCTCCGCGACCGCGAGCCCCTGGAGCCCGACGCCGAGCCGCGCGTCGTTCATCATCGTGAACATCTGGCGCATGCCGTCGTGCGGGTCGCCGACCAGTTCGGCCCAGGCGCCGTCACCGCCCTCGCCGTACGCCATGACGCAGGTCGGCGAGGCGTGGATGCCGAGCTTGTGCTCGATCGAGACGACGCGGACGTCGTTCGCCTCGCCCGGTGCGCCGTCGGGACCGACCATCCGCTTCGGGACGATGAACAGCGAGATGCCCTTCGTCCCCGGGGGTGCGTCGGGCAGGCGTGCCAGCACGAGGTGCACGACCTGCTCCGCGAGGTCGTGGTCGCCGTAGGTGATGTAGATCTTCTGCCCGAAGACGCGGTAGGACCCGTCGCCGACGGGCTCGGCGCGCGCGGTCACGGCGCCGAGGTCCGAGCCGGCCTGCGGCTCGGTGAGGTTCATCGTCCCCGTCCACTCCCCCGTGACCATCCGGGGCAGCCACCGCGCGCGCTGGTCCTCGGAGCCGTGGTGGGTCAGCAGGTGCACGGCGCCGGTCGTCAGCAGCGGCCCCAGCGAGAACGCCATGTTCGCGGTGGTGATCAGCTCCTTCACCGCGGTGGCGACGAGCAGCGGGAACCCGCCCCCGCCGAACGCCTCGGGATGCTGGACGGCGCCCCAGCCGGAGGCCACGTACTGGGCGTACGCGGTCCGGAACGCCTCGGGCAGGACCACGCCGCCGTCGACCAGCCGGGCCCCCTCGCGGTCCCCGACCCGGTCGGTCGGGGCGATGACCTCGGCCGCGAACCGGCCGGCCTCCTCGAGCAGCCCCGCGACCGTGTCGGGGTCGGCGACGGCGAGGGCCGGTTCGGCGGTGAGCCGGGTCAGGGGCACCTCGTGCGCGAGGCTGAAGCGGATGTCGTCGAGCGGCGGGCGGTAGCGGTCCATGCCCCGAGCGTAGGCTCGCACCCCGCCGGTGGGGTCCGCCGGTGCGAGGGGGCCCCATGGCGCGCGCGGGTCGTGACCGGGCCTCCGACGACCGCGGCGGACGCCGCGTCCGGACGGGGTACGTCGCGTACTGGCGGGCCGAGGCCGCGAGCGTCCGGGCCAGCCTGACCGCGCTGGCCGTCGGACTGCTCGCGACGCTGGTCGCCGGCGGCGTGCTCGCCGCGTCGGCGGATCGGATCACCGCGGTGCCCGGCCTCCTGGCCCTGATCCCGGCGGCGATCGGGATGCGCGGCTCGACGTTCGGGGCGTTCGGCTCGCGCCTCTCGACGGGGATCCTGACCGGCGAGTACCGCCCGGGCGCCCTGCGACGGGGCTGGCTCGGCCGGCAGGTCCGGGCCGTGACGGTGCTCAGCGTCGTCTCCTCGGCCCAGGCCGGTCTCCTGGCCTGGCTGGTCGCGGCCGCGGTCGGGCTGCCGACGGTCGGTCCGCTCGCGCTCGTCGCGGTCTCGCTGCTCGGCGGCCTGGCCGCCTCGGCGGTCCTGCTGGCCGTGGTCCTGGGCCTGGCCCGGCGCGCCAGCCGGCGCGGCTGGTCGCTCGACGACGTCGCCGCTCCCGTCGTCAGCGCGACCGGCGATCTCGTGACGCTGCCGGCGCTGCTCGCCGCGACGACGGTCCTGGACGCCGGTGCCGGCGTCGCGGACGCCGTCGGCGGCATCGGCGTCGCGGTCGGCCTGGTCGCGGCCGTCCTCGGCGTGCGCGACCCGGACCCGCGCCTGCGCCGCCTGCTCCGCGAGTCGCTGGCGGTGCTGACCCTCGCGGTCGGCGTCGACGTCCTCGCCGGCGTCGCGATCGAGGCCCGGCTCGAGCAGCAGTTCACCACCGCGGCGCTGCTCGTGATGCTCCCGCCGTTCGTGGCGAAGTGCGGGGCCCTCGGCGGGATGCTGGCGAGCCGGCTGTCCTCGAAGCTGCACGTCGGGACGCTGGCGCCGAGCCGGTGGCCGGGCGCGCAGGCGCGGCTGGACGTCTCGCTGACGGTGCTGTTCGCGGCCCTCACGTTCGTCGGCGTCGGCGCCGCCGCATGGCTGGCCGCGACGCTCGTCCCCGACGTCGCGGCGCTGCCGCTCGCGACGACGATCGCCGTCGCGCTCCTCGCGGGCGCGTTCGCCGTGCCGATACTGTCGACCGTGGCCTACGCCGCAGCGACCGTGTCCTTCCGGCACGGACTCGACCCCGACAACCACGGGATCCCGATCGTGACCGCGACCATGGACCTCGCCGGGGTCCTCTGCCTGGTCGCCGCGGTCACGCTGCTGCAGGTGGGAGGCTGATGCGCAACCGGACCGTCAAGGACCTGCTCCTCGGCGCGAAGGAGGCGGCCGAGCTGATGCTCGACCTCTCCTACGCCGCGATCTTCTTCGAGGACCACGCGCTGGCCCGCGAGGTCGTCCGCCTCGAGGGCCGCGTCGGCGAGCTGCTCCACGAGCTGCGGACCGTCTGCATGGTCGCGTCACGGACGCGGGAGGACGCCGAGCAGCTGGCCGGCGTGCTCGCGACCGCCGTCGCGATCGAGGGCATCGCCGACGCCGCCGACGAGATCGCCCACGTCGTCACCCGCGAGCTCGGCGTCCCCGCCCAGCTGCGCGAGGACCTGCGCCACGCGACCGAGGTGACCGCGCGCGCCAAGGTCCACGAGGGCTCGGAACTGGCGCAGCGGACGCTGGCCGAGGTCGAGCTGCCGACCCGGACCGGCATGTGGGTCATCGCGGTGCGGCGCGAGCGCGACTGGGTCTTCGACCCGGACGGTGACGAACCGATCCGCGTCGACGACGTGCTGTTCATCCAGGGCCCCCGGGAGGGCGTCGACCTCGTACGGGCGCTGGCCGGCAGTCCGACCCGCGAGCCGGCCCCGCCGCCGGAGGGGCCGGTCCCGAGCGATCTCGACCGCGCGGTCGATCTGGTCGTCGAGCTGAAGCAGGTGTCGGAGGTCGCGGTCGGGCTGGCGTACTCGGCGATCCTCCTCGACGAGCCGGCGCTGGCCCACGAGGTCGGCGCGATCGAGGCGACGTCCGACCGCCTGTTCCACGACCTCGAGCGCTGGACGCTGCGGGCGGCGGCCGGCGTGCCCGACCCCGAGGTGCTCCGCGGACTCCTGCACCTCGCCGCCGCGTCCGAGCGGATCGTCGACGCGGCCCGGGCGATGTGCCGGATCGTCGAGGACGGCGCCGGCGCGCACCCGGTCATCGCGGACGCGCTGGCGGCCGCCGACGAGATCGCGATCGACGTCCACGTGGCCGACGGCTGCGAGGCGGCCGGTCGGAGCTTCGGCGAGCTCCGCCTGCAGCAGCGGACCGGGATGGAGGTCCTCGCCGTCCAGCGCGCCGGCCGGTGGCAGTACCGCCCGCCGCGGACCCGGACGGTGGCCCCCGGTGACCGGCTGCTCGCGATCGGCCCCTACGACGGCGCGGCGCTGCTGCGCGGCTTCTGCGGGGACGAGCGGCCGACCGAGGACCTCGGGTTCACCGAGGACTGACCGGCCCCAGTCGGGCGGTGACGCCGGCGAGGTCCAGGCGGTGCCGACCCAGCCGGGCCCGGTGCAGCACCGAGAGGGTCGCCCGCGGCCCGTCCAGCCCCGGCCCGCGGACCTCGCCCGCCCGGCCGATGCCCGGCCAGTCCAGTGGGAGGCGGGACCAGGCCTCGAGGACGGGGACCAGCCGGACGGCCGTGCCGTCGGGCAGCGCCAGCGGTGCGGCCATCCCGCCGGCGAGCAGCGCGTCGTGGACCCCGCCGAGCGCCGCGACCGCCGCGTCCTCGGCCCCCGCCACGAGTCCGTACAGCTCCAGGTCGGGGACGCCGAACCGCGCCGCGCCTTGCGTCCGGACCCAGCCGGGCCGGCGCCCGCCCGCGGCCGCGACGACCGTCGCGACGGCGTCCGGGCGCCGGGTCCCGCCCGCCGCGGCCCGGTCGAGCCACGCGAGGTCCCGCTCGACCCGGGCCGAGAGGTCGCGGACGCCGAGCACCCCACCCGGGACGTGCCGCGCGAGCGCCACCAGCAGCCCCGCCTGCCGGGCGACGCCGGCGACGAGTCCGTCGCCGCCGACGTCGAGCTCGGTCCGCAGCAGGTCCGCCCCGTCCTCGTCGACGACCGCCCGGACGGCGGCCGGACCGGGGCGACCGCCCCAGTGCACCAGCGCCGCCGATCCGGCGGTCCCGACGGGGGACGTCCGGTCGAGGTCCCCGGCGGACCGGGCGGCCGCGATGACGTCGGCGACGTCGACGGCGGTGGCCAGGCGGAGCGCGACCAACGAGGACGGGCGGTCGGCCATGCGCGGCTCCGGGGCGGGGCGCCGGAGGCTACGCCCCGTCGACCGCGGCGCCGGCGTCACGGACCGTGCCCGTGATCACGGTGTGCCGCCCGAGGATCGAGGTCAGCTCGAGCCGGCCCTCGTCGTCGACGTCCGCGGTCCCCGAGATCCGGGCGCCACCGGGGAGGGCCACGTCGACCTCGCGGCCGCGCGTGTCCGAGACCGCGCGGTACCGCGGCAGCAGCGCCGCCGGCCCCCGGTCGAGCAGCCCGAGCGCCGCGTCGAGACCGCCGATCAGGCCGGCCAGCAGCGCCGCCGGCGCGACGTCGCGGTCGGCGAGGTCCGCGACGCCGGCCCGGTCGTCCGCCGGCGGCAGGTGCCGACGGTCGACGTTCACGCCGATCCCGGCCAGCAGGACCGGGCCGCCGTCGGCGGCCCCGGTCGCGACCCACTCCACGAGGAGGCCGGCCACCTTCCGCGGCGCGCCGTCGACCCGGACGACGACGTCGTTCGGCCACTTCAGCCGCGCGCGCTCGCCCAGCCACGGTGCGACCGCGTCGCGCACGCCGAGGCCGACCGCGTGCGGGACGAGCGACGCGGACGGTCCCGGGGCCACCAGCAGCGTGGCCGCGAGACTCGCGCCCGGGCGCGGGTCGTCGTCCCAGACCCGTCCGACGCGACCCCGCCCCGACGTCTGCCGCTCGGCCAGGACGAGCGTGCCGGCGGGGGCGCCCGCCGCGGCGCGCGCCCGCGCGACGTCCTGCGTCGACCCGACCGCGCCGACCACCTCGAGGCCGCGGACGGCGGTCGCGGCGGCCAGCGCCGCCCGCACCGTCGGGTCCTCACCGGCCGCGCGCCAGACGAGCGCGTCCGCCCCCGCAACCCCGTCACCCTGACCCACGACGCGCCCGATCGGCCGCGGCCGGCGGCCCCCATGCCGCCCGACCGTGGGATCCCTGCCCCTGGGAACTCCCGGTGACGACACTAGGCTCCCGCCGGCCGCGGTCGCCACCACCCGCCGCGACGGACCCCGGAGGCCCCATCGTGGACGGTGTGCACCCCGCCCTGGACGAGCTGGACCGCCGCCGGGAGGCCGCCCTGACCGGCGGCGGCCCCGACGCGGTGGCCCGGCAGCACGAACGGGGGAAGCTGACGGCCCGGGAGCGCCTCGACCTGCTCCTGGACGAGGGTTCGTTCGTCGAGACGGACGCCCTCGCCGTCCACCGGGCCACGGGGTTCGGCCTGGAGGACCGCCGGATCCCGGGCGACGGGGTCGTGACCGGCCACGGGACGGTCGACGGCCGTCGCGTCTGCGTCTTCAGCCAGGACTTCACGGTCCTCGGCGGCTCGCTCGGCGAGGTCTTCGCCGCGAAGATCATCAAGGTCATGGACATGGCCGTGCGGATGGGCGTCCCGGTCGTCGGCCTGAACGACTCCGGCGGGGCGCGCATCCAGGAGGGGGTCGTCAGCCTCGGCGGGTACGGCGAGATCTTCCTCCGCAACGTCCGGGCCTCCGGGGTCGTCCCCCAGATCAGCGCGATCATGGGTCCCTGCGCAGGCGGCGCCGTGTACTCGCCGGCCATCACCGACTTCGTGTTCATGGTGAAGGACACCTCGCACATGTTCGTCACGGGACCCAACGTGATCCGGACCGTGACCGGCGAGGAGGTCACGATGGAGGAGCTGGGCGGCGCGATGACGCACGCCGCCCGCTCCGGCGTCGCCCACTTCGCGGCCGAGGACGAGCGGGCCTGCATCGAGGACATCAAGGTCCTGCTGGGCTTCCTGCCGTCGAACAACCTCGAGGACCCGCCGCGGACGGACGCGGTCGACGACCCCGAGCGGCTCGTGCCCGAGCTCGACGCGATGATGCCGGCCACCTCGAACGTCCCCTACGACGTCCGCGACGTCGTGACCGCGATCGTCGACGACGGCGACTTCCTCGAGGTCGCTGCCGAGGCGGCCCCGAACATCGTGATCGGGTTCGCCCGGCTCGACGGTCGGCCGGTCGGCGTCGTCGCGAACCAGCCCCAGCACCTCGCGGGGGTGCTCGACATCGACTCGTCGACGAAGGCCGCGCGGTTCGTGCGGACGTGCGACGCCTTCAACGTCCCGATCGTGACGCTGGTCGACGTGCCCGGGTTCCTGCCCGGCACCGAGCAGGAGTACGACGGCATCATCCGGCACGGGGCGAAGCTGCTGTACGCGTACGCCGAGGCCACGGTGCCGAAGCTCACGGTCATCCTGCGCAAGGCCTACGGCGGCGCGTACGACGTCATGGGCTCGAAGCACGTCGGGGCGGACCTGAACCTCGCCTGGCCGATGGCCGAGGTCGCCGTCATGGGCGCCCGCGGCGCGGTCAGCATCCTGCACCGACGCGAACTGGACGCGGCCGAGGACCCGGCCGCCCTGCACGCCGAGTTCGAGGAGCGGTACGCCCGCGACCTCGCGAACCCGTGGCGGGCGGCCGAGCGCGGCTACGTCGACGCCGTTATCCGTCCGTCCGAGACGCGGCGCGAGCTGATCCGGGGCCTGCGGTTCACGAGCACCAAGCGCGAGACGCCGCCGTCCCGGAAGCACGGGAACATCCCGCTGTGAGCCGACCCCGCACCGCCGGCGACGACCTCCGCGTCGAGATCGTGGGCGGGGGCCGCCCCGACGCGGTGACGACCGCCGCCATCGCGGTCGCGGTGCGGTCGGTCCTGGCCGGACGCGGGGCGCCCGGTCGCAGCGGTGCGGTCACCCCGGCCTGGCGGCGCGCGGCCCTGCGCGAGGGCGTCGGCGGCGCACCCGAGATCCGACCGGACGGACGCGGCTGACGCGTCCGTCCGACGTCACATCGCCGGGGCGTCCCCGGCGGCGGCCTCGGCCGCCACGGCCTCGTCACCCGTGGCGTAGATGGTGATCGTCGTCTCCATCCCGGCGGCGCGGTGGCCGGGGACGGTGCAGATGACGGTCCACTCGCCCGGGAACAGCAGCACGGTCCCCGTCCCGGTCGCGCCGCCGTCGGCCTCGGGCAGGTCCGAGCCGTCCGCGGCCCCGAGGAACTGGGCGTTGTGGTAGGCGTCGCTGACGTTGGTCACGGTGACCTCGACGGCGCCGGTCGCGGCGAACGCGTCGGTGACGTCGAAGAAGAAGTTCCCCATGTCGAGCGCCAGGTCGCCACCGGGGCCGACGGGCTGGACCGGGTCGCAGCCGAGGTCGCCGGGTGGGCAGACCAGCGCGGCGGCCGAGACGGCCCCCTCCGGGACCGCCGAGCAGCCGGCGAGCAGGGCGGCCGAGACCGCGAGGGCGGGCAGCGAGCGCAGGCGCACGTTCACCTCGGGAGCGTCGAACGGGTCGGGCGGGAGGATAGCCGCATCCCCCTCGGGGGCCGGGGGCGGCGCGACTAGGCTCCCGCGACCTCGGCGCGGACCGTCGCGCCCCGGTGCGGGAGACGGGCCGTGTTCGAGTCGGTGCTGATCGCGAACCGCGGCGAGATCGCGGTCCGCGTGGCCAGGGCCTGCCGCGAGCTGGGCGTCCGGAGCATCGCCGTCTACAGCGAGGTCGACCGCGACGCCCCGCACGTCAGGGCCTGCGACGAGGCGCACCTCCTGGGGGCGGCCGCCCCCTCGGCCTCCTACCTCGACATCACCCGGGTCGTCGACGTCGCCCGGGCCTCCGGCGCCGAGGCCGTCCACCCCGGGTACGGCTTCCTCGCCGAGAACGCGGCCTTCGCCCGGGCGGTCGCCGACGCCGGCATGACCTTCGTCGGCCCGTCCCCCGAGGCGATCGAGCGCATGGGCGACAAGCTCTCGGCCCGGGCCGTCGCGACGGCCGCCGGGGTCGCGGTCGTGCCGGGCACGGCCGAGCCCACCGACGACGTCGACGTCGCCCGCGCGTTCGCCGAGGAGCACGGCTACCCGGTCGCGGTGAAGGCGATGTTCGGGGGCGGCGGCCGCGGGATGAAGGTCGTCCGTGACGCCGGCGAGCTCGAGGACGCGATGCGCTCGGCCGCCCGCGAGGCCGGCGTCGCCTTCGGGCGCTCGGAGTGCTACCTCGAGCGGTACCTCGAGCGTCCCCGCCACGTCGAGGTCCAGGTCGTCGGCGACGTCGACGGCACGGTCGTCCACCTCGGGGATCGCGACTGCTCGCTGCAGCGTCGGCACCAGAAGCTGATCGAGGAGGCGCCGGCCCCCGGCCTCGCACCGGACGTCCGGTCCGCGCTGCACGAGGCCGCGGTGCTGGTCAGCCGCGAGATGCGGTACGTGAACGCCGGGACCTGCGAGTTCCTGCTGGACGAGGACGGCCGGCGGTTCTACTTCCTCGAGATGAACACGCGCCTCCAGGTCGAGCACCCGGTGACCGAGCTGGTCACCGGCATCGACCTCGTCCACGCGCAGCTCCGCGTGGCGTCCGGCGAGGGCCTCGGGTTCACGCAGGACGACGTCACGGTCCGCGGCCACGCGGTCGAGGCCCGCATCAACGCCGAGGACCCCGGCGCCGGGTTCGTCCCCGCCCCCGGGCCGGTCCTGCGGCTGGACCCGCCGACCGGACCGGGCGTCCGCCTCGACAGCGGCGTCCGCAGCGGCGGCAGCATCCCGCGGGAGTACGACTCGATGATCGCGAAGCTCGTCGCCTGGGCGCCGGACCGCGACACGGCCTGCCGGCGGCTCGGTGCCGCGCTGGACGAGCTGGTCGTCGAGGGCGTCCCGACGACCGTCCCCTTCCACCGGCTGGCCGTCGCCCACCCGCAGTTCCTCGCCGTCGCCCACGCGACGTCCTCGGTCGAGCGCGAGTGGGACCTCTCCGACCTCGAACCGGCCGCGCCCGCCGAGGGTGGGGCGGAGGGGGCGCGGCGGACCGAGGACGTGACGGTCGAGGTCGACGGCCGACGCTTCGAGGTCCGGGTCATCACGGCCGCCCCGGCGGCCGACGCCCCGCGCCGGCGCGCGACCCGAGCCGGCGCCGCGACGGCGGCCGCGACGGGTGAGCTCCGGGCGCCGATGCAGGGCACCGTCATCGGGTACGCGGTCGCCGAGGGCCAGCGCGTCGCCGCCGGGGACGCGATCGTGACGCTCGAGGCGATGAAGATGGAGAACACGCTCCGCGCCCCGGGCGACGGCACGGTGACGGGCCTGGACGTCGCGCCCGGCAGCGTCGTCGACGCCGGCACGCTCCTGGCGGTCGTCCGACCGGACTGAGCCCCGCCTACAGCGTCTCGCGGGGGACGTGACGACCGAACTCGCCACGCAGGACGTCGCAGACCTCCTGCAGCGTGGCCCGCCGCCGCAGGGCCTCCCGCATCGGCGGGAGCAGGTTCTCCGTCCCCGCCGCGGCGCTCCGGACGTCCGCGAGGGCCGCGGCGACCGCGGCGTCGTCACGGGCGGCGAGGACCGCCCCGGTCCGGGCGATCTGCTCGTCGCGGACCCGCTCGTCGACCCGCTGCAGCTGCGGCTGGACCTCCTCGTCCAGCTGGTAGCGGTTCACGCCGACGACGACCTCGTCGCCGGCGTCGATGCGCCGGGCCAGGTCGTACGCGGCCTGCTCGATCTCGCGCTTCTGGTAGCCGTCCTCGATCGCGGCGACGGCCCCGCCGGCGGCGTCGATGCGGGCCAGCTCGGCCTCGACGGCTGCGACGACGTCCGCCGTCATCGACTCGACCGCGTAGGACCCGGCGAACGGGTCGACCGTGGCCGTGAGGTCCGTCTCGTGGGTCAGCACCTGCTGGGTCCGCAGCGCCAGCCGGGCGCTGCGCTCGGTCGGGAGGGCCAGCGCCTCGTCGAAGGCGTTCGTGTGCAGCGACTGGGTGCCCCCGAGCACCGCGGCGAGCGCCTGGACGGTGACGCGGACGAGGTTCACCTCGGGCTGCTGCGCCGTCAGCTGCACGCCGGCGGTCTGCGTGTGGAACCGCAGCATCATCGCCCGCGCATCGGTCGCGCCGAACCGGTCCCGCATGATGCCGGCCCAGACCCGGCGGGCCGCCCGGAACTTCGCGACCTCCTCGAGCAACGACGTCCGGGCGACGAAGAAGAACGACAGCCGGCGGCCGACGGTGTCGACGTCGAGGCCGCGGGACAGCGCCGCCTCGACGTACGCGATGCCGTCCGCCAGCGTGAACGCCACCTCCTGGACCGGCGTCGCCCCGGCCTCGGCCATGTGGTACCCCGAGATCGAGATGGTGTTGAACTCGGGCAGCCGCTCGGCGCAGTACGCGAACGTGTCGGCGATCAGCCGCAGCGACGGCGCCGGCGGGAAGATGTAGGTCCCGCGGGCGATGTACTCCTTCAGGACGTCGTTCTGGATCGTCCCGCGCAGCGCCGCGGGGGCGACCCCCTGCTCCTCGGCCGCGATCTCGTACATGAGCAGCAGCAGCGCGGCGGGGGCGTTGATGGTCATCGAGGTCGAGACGCGATCGAGCGGGATGCCGTCGAAGAGCGCCCGCACGTCCTCGACGGTGTCGATCGGGACGCCGACCTTCCCGACCTCGCCGGCCGCGATGGGATCCGACGAGTCGTACCCCATCTGGGTCGGGAGGTCGAAGGCGACCGAGAGCCCGCTCGTCCCCTGCTCGAGGAGGTAGCGGTACCGCGCGTTCGACTCGGCGGCGCTGGAGAACCCGGCGTACTGCCGCATCGTCCACGGGCGGCCGGCGTACATCGTCGGGTGGACGCCGCGCGTGAACGGGAACGTCCCCGGTGCGCCGAGGTCGCGGTCCGGATCCAGGCCGGGCGGGTCCCCGGGGCCGTACACGGCCCGGAGGGGCAGTCCGCTGACGGTCCGGCGTTCCCCCGCGTCGGGGTCGCTGGCCATCCGGGTCAGGCGCCCCGGCGCTCGGTCATCAGCGCCCGCCGGTGGTCGCGGTTCATCATCGCGATGAAGTCGATCGAGATGCCCTTCGGGCAGGCCGCCTCGCACTCGCCGTAGTTCGTGCAGGACCCGAAGGTCTCCTCCATCACCCCGACCATGGCGAGGGTCCGGCGGCTCCGCTCGGGCTGGCCCTGCGGCAGGAGGTTCAGGTGGGCCAGCTTCGCCGACGTGAACAGCTGGGCCGCGCCGTTCGGGCAGGCCGCCACGCAGGCGCCGCACCCGATGCAGGCCGCGGCGTCCATCGCGCGGTCCGCGTCGTCCTTCGGGATCGGCGTGAGGTTGGCGTCCTGCGCGGATCCGGTCTCGACGCTGATGTACCCACCGGACTCGACGATGCGGTCGAAGGCCGAGCGGTCGACGACGAGGTCCTTCAGGACCGGGAACCCGGCCGCCCGCCACGGCTCGATGACGATCTCGTCGCCGTCCGAGAACGACCGCATGTGGAGCTGGCAGGTCGTCGTGCGGGCCTGCGGCCCGTGGGCCTGGCCGTCGATCATCATGCCGCAGGTGCCGCAGATGCCCTCGCGGCAGTCGTGCATGAACTCGATCGGCTCCTCGCCCCGCCGGATCAGCCCGTCGTTCACGAGGTCGAGCATCTCGAGGAACGACGAGTCCTCCGAGACGTCGGTCGCCTCGTAGGTCTCGAACCGGCCCGGCTCGCTGGGGCCGGCCTGACGCCAGACGCGGAGGGTGAGGTTCACTTGTAGCTCCTCGTGGCCATCTCGACGTTCTCGTACTCGAGCTGCTCACGGTGCTCGACCGGCGCGGCGCTGTCGCCGCTCCACTCCCAGGCCGTGACGTGCGCGAAGTTGACGTCGTCCCGCAGGGCCTCGCCGTCCGCGGTCTGGTGCTCCTCGCGGAAGTGGCCGCCGCAGGACTCCTCGCGGACCAGCGCGTCGCGGCACATCAGCTCGGCCAGCTCGAAGAAGTCCTCGACGCGGCCGGCCTTCTCGAGCGACGAGTTGATCGTGTCACCGGACCCGGGGACGCGGACGTCGGACTCGAACTCGGCCCGGAGCGCCGGGATCTCGGAGAGGGCCTTCTCCAGGCCCTCCTTCGTCCGGCTCATGCCGCAGTGGTCCCAGACGATGCGGCCGAGCTCGCGGTGGAACCAGTCGACCGAGCGGGTGCCGCGGCTGCCGAGGAACCGGTCCACGCGGGCCCGGACGTCGGCCTCGACCTGCGCGAACTCGGAGGCGGTCGTGTCGACCTTCGGCCTGCCGAGCATCGGGGCGAGGTAGTTCCCGATGGTGGCCGGCAGCACGAAGTACCCGTCGGCCAGCCCCTGCATCAGGGCCGACGCGCCGAGGCGGTTCGCCCCGTGGTCGGAGAAGTTCGCCTCGCCGATCGCGAACAGGCCCGGGATCGTCGTCTGGAGCTCGTAGTCGACCCAGAGGCCGCCCATCGTGTAGTGGGGCGCCGGATAGATGCGCATCGGCGCGAGGTACGGGTCCTCGCCCGTGATGCGCTGGTACATGTCGAAGAGGTTGCCGTACTTCGCCGCGATGGCGTCCCGGCCCAGCCGCCCGATCGCCTCGGAGAAGTCGAGGTAGACGCCGTTCTTCAGCGGCCCGACCCCGAACCCGGCGTCGACCCGCTCCTTCGCCGCGCGGGACGAGATGTCGCGGGGCGAGAGGTTGCCGAACGCCGGGTACCGCCGCTCGAGGAAGTAGTCGCGCGCGTCCTCGGGGATGTCCGCGGCCGACCGGGCCTCGTCGGCGTCCGTCGGGACCCAGATCCGCCCGTCGTTGCGGAGCGACTCGGACATGAGGGTCAGCTTCGACTGGAACTCGTCGCTGGCCGGGATCGCGGTCGGATGGATCTGCGTGTAGCAGGGGTTCGCGAACATCGCGCCCCGCCGGTGCGCCCGCCAGATCGCGGACGTGTTGCAGGCCATCGCGTTCGTCGAGAGGTAGAAGGCGTTCGAGTAGCCGCCGGTGGCCAGGACCACTGCGTCGGCGGCGTGCGAGGCGATCTCGCCGGTCCGGAGGTCCCGCGTCACGATCCCGACGGCCCGCCCGTCGACGACGACGAGGTCCAGCATCTCCATGTTGGTGTGGAGCTCGACCGTCCGCTCCTTCACCTGCCGGGACAGCGCCTGGTACGCGCCGAGCAGCAGCTGCTGCCCCGTCTGCCCCTTCGCGTAGAACGTCCGGCTGACCTGCGCGCCGCCGAAGGAGCGGTTGTCGAGCAGCCCGCCGTACTCGCGGGCGAACGGCACCCCCTGGGCGACGCACTGGTCGATGATGTTGTTCGAGACCTCGGCCAGGCGGTAGACGTTCGCCTCGCGCGAGCGGAAGTCCCCGCCCTTCACCGTGTCGTAGAACAGCCGGTAGACCGAGTCGCCGTCGCCGTGGTAGTTCTTCGCCGCGTTGATGCCGCCCTGCGCCGCGATCGAGTGCGCCCGCCGCGCCGAGTCGTGGAACGTGAAGGCCTTGACGCGGTACCCGAGCTCGCCGAGGGTCGCGGCGGCCGAGGCGCCGCCCAGCCCCGTCCCGACGACGATGATCGAGAACTTCCGCTTGTTCGCCGGACTGACCAGGCGCATGTCGAAGCGGTGGTCGCTCCACTTCCGCTCGATCGGTCCGGAGGGGATCCTCGCGTCGAGGACGGTCATCGGCGGTTCCTCCTGCGGCGGGCGGGTGTGGCGGTCGGGTGCGGGATCAGGCGACGATGCCGAGCTGCACGGCGATGGGGAACGAGAGGTTCCCGCCGATCACGACGGCGGTGAACGCCGTCGCGAGGGTCCGGCGGACGGGGTCGAACCGGGGGCTGCTCCACCCCATCGACTGGAACAGGCTCCAGACCCCGTGGAAGAGATGGGCGCCGAGAGCGGCGTTCGCGACGAGGTACAGGGCCGCGATCGGCGTGCGCGAGAACGACGCGACGACCTTGTCGTACACCGTCGCGCCCTCGGGCGCCGGGTTCACCCAGCCCCACGTCAGGTCGGCGAGGTGGTAGGCGAGGAAGAGCAGGACGATCACGCCCGTCCACCGCATGGTCCGGGCGGCGAAGTCGGCGACGACGTAGTCGCGCCGCGACCGGTACCGCTCGGGTCGGGCCCTCCGGTTCAGCGCGGTCAGCTGGGCCGCGGCCACGACGTGGACGACGAGCGCCAGCACCAGCACCGCCCGGAGCAGGTTCAGGGCGCCGCTCTCGGGGAGGATCGGGTAGAGGAGACGCCGCAGGAACTCGGCGTACGCGTTGAACGCCTCGGGGCTCTGGTACAGCTTGAGGTTCCCGAGCATGTGCGCGAGGATGTAGCCCAGGCCGACGATGCCCGAGACGGCCATCAGGTACTTCTTCCCGAGCGCCGACCGGTACAGCACCAGCAGGAACGGGGTGGGCCGGGTCGTGGCGCCGGCCGCGTCGGTCGTGGTGGCCACGCGGGGATCTCCGGTCGGTCCGGGCCGGCGGGATGCGGGAGCGCCCGCCGGGGGCCCGACGGTAGCACCGGGCCGGATCCGACCGTCCCCGCGCCGGATCAGGCCGGGGCGAGGAACCCCATCGCGTCCCGGGCCCGCGCCAGCGTCGGGGCCGCGACCGCGCGGGCGCGCTCGGCGCCGGCGGCGAGGACGCGGCCGACCTCGGCGGGGTCGGCGGCGAGCTCGGCGTGCCGCGCGCGGACGGGGCGGAGGTGCTCGACCACGGCCTCGGCGACGGCCGCCTTCAGCGCCCCGTACCCGCCACCCCCGTGCGCGGCGACCGCGTGCTCGACGGTGCCGCCGGTGACGGCCGCGAGGATCTCGAGCAGGTTCGTGACGCCCGGCTTCGCCTCGCGGTCGGCCCGGACCTCACCGTCCGAGTCGGTGACGGCGGACCGGAACTTCGCCGCGATCGCGTCGGGCGCGTCCAGCACGTGCACGATCCCGCGCTCGCTCGTCGTGGACTTCGACATCTTCCGCGTCGGCTCCTGGAGGTCCATCACCCGCGCCGCCACCGGCGGGAGCATGGCCCGCGGCAGGGTGAACGTCGGTCCGAAGCGGTGGTTGAACCGCTGGGCGATGTCCCGGGCCAGCTCGATGTGGTGGCGCTGGTCCTCGCCGACCGGCACGCGGTCCGCGTGGTAGAGGATGATGTCCGCCGTCTGGAGCACCGGGTAGTCGAACAGCCCGACGCTGACCGAGGCGTCCCGGCCCGCGGACTTGTCGCGGAACTGCGGCATCCGCCCGAGCTCGCCGAAGGTCGCGACGCAGTTCAGCAGCCAGGCCAGCTCGGCGTGCTCGCGCACGTGGGACTGCACGAACAGGACGCTGCGGTCCGGATCGATGCCCGCGGCGAGCAGCGTCGTGGCGAGGTCCAGCGTCCGCGGCGCCAGCGCGGCCGGGTCGTGCTCGTCGGGCGCGGTGATGGCGTGCAGGTCCACGACGGCGTAGGTGCAGTCCGCCTCGTCCTGCAGCACCACCCAGCTGCGCAGCGCCCCGAGCAGGTTGCCGAGATGGACGGCGCCGGACGGCTGCATGCCCGAGAAGACGCGCGTCCGGTCCGCGGGACCGGGCCGCCCGGCGACCGGGTCCGCGGTCACAGGAGGTGCGCCACCGCGTCGCGCTCCGAGACCAGCTCGGCCACCGTGCGGTCGAGCCCGGCCCGCGTGACCGGCGAGAGCTCGAGACCCTCGACGATGCGGTAGGTGCCCGCCCCGTCCGTCGTGACCGGGAAGCCCGAGACCAGCCCCTCCGGGACGCCGTACGACCCGTCGGACGCGACGGCCATCGAGGCCCAGTCGCCCGGCGCCGTCGCACGCCCACCGCACCAGGTCGCCATGTGGTCGACGAGGGCGTTCGCGGCCGAGGCCGCGGAGGACGCACCGCGGGCGTCGATCACGGCCTTCCCGCGCTGCTGGACGGTCGTGAGGAACTCGCCCTCGAGCCAGGCGTCGTCCCCGATGACCTCGGTCGCCGGGCGGCCGCCGATGCGGGCGTTGCCGACGTCGGGGACCATCGTCGGCGAGTGGTTGCCCCAGACCGCGAGGTTGGTGACCTCGGTCACGGGGACGCCGGCCCGGCGGGCCAGCTGGGTCCGCGCCCGGTTCTCGTCCAGCCGGACCATCGCCGTGAAACGGTCGGTCGGGACGCCGTCGGCGTTCGCGGCGGCGATCGAGGCGTTGGTGTTCGCCGGGTTGCCGACGACCGCGACGCGGACGTCCGACGCGGCGGCCGCGGCGATGGCCCGGCCCTGGGCCTGGAAGATCGCGCCGTTGTCCTTCAGGAGGTCGCTGCGCTCCATGCCCGGACCGCGCGGCTTCGCCCCGACGAGGAGGCAGGCGTTCGCGCCGTCGAACCCGGCGCGGGCGTCGTCGGTCAGCTCGACGCCGGCGAGCAGCGGGAACGCGCAGTCGTCCAGCTCCATCGCGACGCCCTCCAGCGCCGGCAGGGCGGCGCCGACCTCGAGGAGCCGCAGCTCGACGGGCCGGTCCGGCCCGAACATCTGCCCGGACGCGATGCGGAAGACGAGCGCGTACCCGATCTGGCCGGCGGCCCCGGTGACGGCGACGCGGACGGGGGTGGTCATGGCGGCTCCTCGCGCGTCCGGCGGGAGCGGACCCGGACGGAGGTGCCGGACGGACGCGAGGTCAGCCTAGGGCAGCGTCCCTACGCTCCGGCCGAGGACGGAGGTCGCGCGTGGCGGGGACGGAGGTCGCGACCGACCGGGGACGCGGCTGGGACCGGGTCGTCGCCGCGGTGTACGACCGCGTGCTCGCCGGGGCCGAGCGGGCCGGGCTCGCCGCCGACCGGACGGCGCTGCTGGCCGGCGCGTCGGGCCGGGTCGTGGAGCTCGGTCCGGGCACCGGCGCGAACCTGGCGCACCTGCCCCGCGGCCTGACGGCCCTCACGCTGGTCGAGCCCTCGCCCGCGATGCGGGCCCGGCTCCGGGCGCGGCTCGCGACCCTCCGCGCGGGCGACCCGGAACGCCTCCCCCCGGCCGAGGTGGTCGCGGCCGACGGCGCCGCGATCCCCGTGCCGGACGGCGCGGCGGACACGGTCGTCGTCACGCTGGTGCTCTGCTCGGTCCCCGACCCGGCCGCCGTGCTGGCCGAGGTCCGGCGCGTCCTCGCGCCGGGGGGCCGGCTGCTGCTGCTCGAGCACGTGGTCGCGGCCGGCGGCCGCACGCGGCGCCTGCAGCGCTGGCTGACGCCGGCCTGGCGCCGCGTCGCGCAGGGCTGCCACCTCGACCGCGACACGCGGTCCGCGCTGGTCGCGGCCGGCTTCGACGTCACCGGGGTCTCCGACCACCGCATCCCGGGCGCGGGACCGATCGGGCCGGCGCTGATCGGGTCCGCGCGTCCCGTCAGCTGAGACCGCGCCGCAGCCGGGCGGCGTGGAGCGTGTTCGCCAGCAGCATCGTGACCGTCATCGGTCCGACGCCGCCCGGGACGGGGGTGATGGCGCCGGCGACCTCGGCGACCTCGTCGTACGCGACGTCACCGACGAGGCGGCCGTCCGCGGTCCGGTTCGTCCCGACGTCGATGACGACCGCGCCCGGTCGGACCATGTCCGCCGTGACGAGGCCCTCGCGGCCCGCCGCGACGACCAGGACGTCGGCGCGGCGGCAGACGGCCGCGAGGTCCCGGGTCCGGGAGTGCGCGACCGTGACCGTCGCGTCACGGCCCGGCAGCGTCAGCATGATGGAGAGCGGGCGCCCGACGAGCGTCGACCGGCCGACGATGACGACCTCGCTGCCGGGCAGCGCGACGTCGGCCTCATCGAGCAGGGCGACGACGCCGGCCGGCGTGCAGGCGAGGAACGTCGGCTCGCCGTTCGCGAGCATCCCGGCCGTGACCGGGTTCAGCGCGTCCACGTCCTTGGCCGGGTCGACACGGCGCTGGACCTCGCGCGCGTCGAGGTGGTCGGGCAGCGGCAGCTGGACGAGGATGCCGTCGACCGCCTCGTCGGCGTTCAGCCGGTCGACGAGGTCCAGCAGCTCCGGCTGCGTCGTCGTCGCCGGGAGCAGGTGCTGGAACGACCGCATGCCGGCGGCCTCGCTGGCGCGGTGCTTCATCCCGACGTAGGTCCGCGAGGCGGGGTCGTCGCCGACCAGCACGGTCGCGAGCCCCGGCTGCACGCCGTGCTCGGCCCCGAGCCGCGCGACCTCGTCCGCGAGCTCGGCCCGGCGGCGCGTGGCCAGCGCGCGGCCGTCGATGATGCGGGCGGTCATGGGGACCCCGGCGGTCAGTGGCGGAAGTGGCGGCGGCCCGTCAGCACGAGGGTGACGCCCTGCTCGGCGGCGGCCGCGGCGACCTCGTCGTCCCGGACCGAGCCGCCCGGCTGGACGACGGCGACGATACCGGCGGCCGCCAGCGCGTCGACGCCGTCGCGGAACGGGAAGAACGCGTCGCTGGCCGCGACCCCGCCGCGCTGCCGACCGTCGGCCCGCTCGACCGCCAGCCGGACGCTGTCGACGCGGCTCATCTGCCCGGCGCCGACGCCGACGACCTGCCCGCCGCGCGCCAGCACGATCGCGTTCGAGGAGGCGTGCTTCGCCGCGAGCCAGGCCAGCCGCAGGTCCGACTCGAGCGCCGGGTCGATCGGCGACCCGTCCGCGGTCCGCCACTCCTCCCACGGCTCCGGCTCGGCGTCCGTCGACTGGACGAGGACGCCGCCGTCGATCGAGCGCAGCTGCCACGTGACGTGCGGTCGGCCCGCGTCGCCGTGCTCGAGGACGCGGAGGTTCGGCTTCGCGGCGAGGATCCCGCGGGCCTCGGCGTCGAAGCCGGGGGCGACGACGACCTCGGTGAACACCTCGACGATCGCGGCCGCGGTCGCCGCGTCGACGGGCCGGTTGCAGGCCACGATGCCGCCGAACGCGCTGACCGGGTCGCCCTCGAGGGCCCGGCGGTACGCCTCGACGAGGGTCGCGCCCGTCGCGAGCCCGGCCGGGTTGGTGTGCTTGATGATGGCGACGGCCGGCGCGTCGAGCTCGGCGACGAGGGACCAGGCGGCGTGGGTGTCCAGCAGGTTGTTGAAGCTGAGCTCCTTCCCGCCGAGCTGCCGCGCGCCGGCGACGCCGGGCGCGGCGCCGGGGACGCGGAACAGCCCGGCCCGCTGGTGCGGGTTCTCGCCGTACCGCAGGGCGGCGACCCGTTCGAGCGGCAGCCCGAGGAACGCCGGTGGCGCGGCGTCGTCCGCGTCGCGACCGGCGAACCAGGTCGCGATGGCGGCGTCGTACGCGGCCGTGTGCCGGAACGCCGCCGTCGCGAGGTCCCGACGCAGCGCGGCGTTCAGCCCGCCGTGGTCGGCGAGATCGGCCAGCACGCGGGCGTGGTCGGCCGGGTCGACGACGACGCCGACGGACCCGTGGTTCTTCGCCGCGGCCCGGAGCATCGTCGGCCCGCCGACGTCGATCATCTCGACCACCTCGGCGTCGGACGCGCCGGAGGCGACCGTCCGGGTGAACGGGTAGAGGTTCACGACGACGAGGTCGATGGGGTCGACGTCGAGCGCGGCCAGCTCGGCGACGTGCCCGGGATCGGTCCGGTCCGCGAGGATCCCGGCGTGGACCCGCGGGTGCAGCGTCTTGACCCGACCGCCGAGGCACTCGGGGAACCCGGTCAGGTCCGCGACCTCGACGACGTCGAGGCCGGCGTCCCGCAGCACCGCGGCGGTGGAGCCCGTCGAGACCAGCCGGACGCCGCGCGCGGCGAGGGCCGTCGCGAGCTCGGCGACACCGGTCTTGTCGAAGCAGCTGAGCAGGGCGGTGCGGACGGGGGTGACGTCGCTCACGGGCGGACCTCCGGGGTCGGGACGGCGGCGGGGACGGGCGGGCGGATGCGGGCGCGACCGGCCGCGACCTCGACGCGACCCTCGCAGAGCGCGGCGACGCAGGCCGGGAGGAGGCGGTGCTCCTCGGGCCGGAGCCGCGCGTGGAGCGCGGCGACGTCGTCGTCCGCGTGGACGGGGACGGCCGCCTGGGCGAGGATCGGGCCGTGGTCGACCTGCTCGTCCACGAGGTGGACGGTGACGCCGGTGACTCGGACGCCGGCGGCCAGCGCGTCGGCGACGGCGTGCGCGCCGGGGAACGCGGGGAGCAGCGACGGATGGACGTTCACGACCCGGTCCGGCCATCGGGCGAGGAACGCGGCGGAGAGCACGCGCATGAACCCGGCGAGGACGACGATCCCGGCCCCGGTCGCCGCGACGTCGTCGGCGAGGCGCGCCTCCCAGCCGGCGCGGTCGGTGCGGTCGAACGGCACGGCCGCGGCGTCGAGGCCGAGGGCGCGGGCGCGGGCGAGGGCGGGGGCGTCGGCGACGTCCGAGCGGACCGCGACGACGCGGGCGGGGTGGTCGGGTGCGGCGGCCGCCTCGGCCAGCGCGACCATGTTCGTGCCGGACCCCGAGACGAGCACGGCGACCGGGACGCGCGCCACGTCGCACCTCCGCCGCCGGGGCCGGAGCCTACGCTCGGGCGACGCGGGCGTATCCCAATCGGCAGAGGAAGGGGACTTAAAATCCTCCCAGTGTGGGTTCGACTCCCACCGCCCGCACCGCGGGACGTCCGGGGCGCCCGGCGCGCGGGCCTCAGTCGACCTGCAGCGGCGTCCCGGCGTCCCCGCCGGCCGCGTCCTCGGTCAGCCGCACCAGCGCTCCCCCGGCGAACAGGTCGTCGGGCACCCCGGTGATCCCGGCCGCCGCCCAGGCGGCCGTGTCGAGCCCGAGGTCGGCGACGACGAGGTCCCCCAGGAAGACCTGCGCGGCGGGGACCGCGCAGGCGGCCAGCGGCAGGCCCAGCGCGACGGTCGCGTCCGCCGAGACGCAGGTGCCGGCCGGACCGGAGGCCGCCCCGAGTCCGGACGGCAGCTCGACGGCGAGCACCGGGACGTCGTGGCGCCGGAGCCACCGGACCGCGGCGACCGCCGCCCCCTCCAGCGGTGGCACCGCCCCCGAGGCGAGGACGGCGTCGACGACCACGGCGCCGGGCGCGCCCGGGTCCGGACGCACCGCGGCGCCGGCGGCACGGGCGGCCGCCTCCGCCCCGGGGTCCCGTGGCGGCCCGACGGGGACGACCGCGACCTCGCGCCCGGCGCCGGCCAGCACCGCCGCGGCGGCCAGGCCGACCGCGCCGTTCGTCGCCGG
>JAFMLG010000022.1:0-22580 GCA_017852335.1 Actinomycetota bacterium
CCCGACGTGCGGCCCGCGGCGGCTGGAAGGCGGTCGCCGCCGCCCGGCGGAGCGACGGGGGCGCCGCGGCCGGGTCCCCGCGGCGCGGGGACGCCGCGTGATCGCCCGCGTCCGCGGCGAGGTCCTCGAGCGCCATGACGGCGCGGTGGTCGTCGACGTCGGTGGCGTCGGCTACCTCGTCCACGTGCCGGGCTCGACCGTCCTGCCCGCACCGGGCGGCGTCGTCGACCTCCGGACCGTCCTCCACGTCCGGGAGGACGCGCACACCCTGTACGGCTTCGCGACCGCCGAGGAGCGCGACCTCTTCGAGCTGCTCCGCTCCGCGAACGGCGTCGGACCGCGCCTCGCGCTCGCGATCCTCTCGGCCCTCCGTCCGGCGGCGCTCCGGACGGCGCTCGCCGACGGCGACCTCGCGGCCCTGACCGCCGTCCCCGGCGTCGGTCGCAAGCTCGCCGAGCGGCTGGTCCTCGAGCTCGGCGACCGGGTCGCCCCGGCCGACGTCGGGGCCGCCGCCGCGACCGAGGCCGGCGCGACCGCCGAGGTCCGGGCCGCGCTGGCCGGCTTCGGGTTCACCACCGCCGAGATCGCCCGCGCCGTCCGCGAGCTCGGTCCGTCCGAGGGCGAGGACGCGGCGGCGCTGCTCCGCCGCGCCCTGCGGCTGCTCGGCGGCGGCGCGGAGGTGGCGCGGTGAGCGACGACCTGCTCGGACCCCGCGCCCAGGACGAGGAGGAGGGCGTCGAGGCCTCGCTGCGACCGCGTCGTCTCGAGGAGTTCGTCGGGCAGGAGCGGCTGCGCCGCCAGCTCGAGCTCGTCCTCGGCGGCGCCCGCCAGCGCGGCACGGCGGCCGATCACGTCCTGCTCTCCGGTCCGCCGGGGCTCGGGAAGACGACGCTCGCCGGCATCGTCGCCGCGGAGATGGGCGCCGAGCTGCGCACGACGTCGGGGCCGGCGATCGAGCGGCCCGGGGACCTCGCCGCGATCGTCTCGGGGCTCGAGCCGGGCGACGTGCTGTTCGTCGACGAGGTCCACCGGCTGCCGCGGGCCGTGGAGGAGGTCCTCTACCCGGCGATGGAGGACTTCCGCATCGACGTCGTCGTGGGACGGGGTCCGGGGGCGCGGTCGCTGCGGCTCGAGCTGCCGCCGTTCACGCTGGTCGGGGCCACGACCCGGGCGGGGCAGGTCTCGTCGCCGCTCCGCGACCGCTTCGGGTTCGTCGCGCAGCTCGAGCACTACGAGGCCGACGAGCTGACCACCATCGTCCGTCGTTCGGCGGGGCTGCTCGGCGTCACGGTCGCCGACGACGCGGCCGCCGAGATCGCCGGGCGGTCCCGGGGGACGCCGCGCATCGCGAACCGGCTGCTCCGGCGCGTCCGGGACTTCGCCGAGGTCGAGGCCGACGGGTCGGTCGACCTCGCGACGGCGCGGGCGGCCCTCGAGGTGTTCGAGGTGGACGGGCTGGGCCTCGACCGCCTGGACCGTCGCCTCCTCGAGGCGCTCGTCGACCGGTTCGACGGCGGGCCCGTCGGCGTCGCCACGCTGGCCACGGTCCTCAGCGAGGAGGCCGCGACGCTGGAGGACGCGGTCGAGCCGTTCCTGCTGCGGTGCGGGCTGCTCCAGCGGACGCCCCGGGGTCGGGCCGCGACGCCCGGCACCTACCGGCACCTCGGGTGGACTCCGCCGGAGGCCGGCCCGCCGGGCCTGTTCGACGGCGACGGCGCGACCTGAACCCCCGGTCCGGCGCGGGGGCGCGCCGATAGGCTCGGGGACCGACGGCGCGTCCGTCATCCACCCCAGAGCCGCCCGTACCCGACCGGGGGAGCGCCGTGCCCGCCACCACCTCCGTCCTGCTGGCCCAGGCCGCGGACCCGACGGGGGGCCTGCTCCTCCCGGTCCTCCTCTTCGCGGCCCTCTACCTGCTGCTGATCCGTCCCCAGTCGAAGCGGCGCAAGGAGCAGCAGCGGCTGATCTCCTCGCTCGGCGACGGGGACCTGGTGGTCACCATCGGCGGCATCCACGGCGAGGTCGCGGCGACGGGGGAGGGCACGGTCGACCTCGTGCTGTCGCGGGACGAGGCCGGCGACCCCGACGTCGTCGTCCGGTTCGACCGGGCCGCCGTCGCCCGTCTGGTCGAGCGGGCCGGCGCGGAGGACGCGGAGCCGGACGCCGGCTGATGAGCGCGTCGGACCGCCCCGGGACGCCCGCCCCGGACGTCACGGAGGCCTCGGGGACGCCCGCGGCCCCGCTCGGCGACGAGCGGCCGGAACGCGCCCTGCTGCGCGGGGTCGACGCGGCGGCCGCGGTCCGCGAGGCCGAGCGCGTCGGGGCGCTGACCGGTCGGGCGACCGGGGCCGAGGTCGGCGTCCTCGAACGCCTCCAGCGGGACGAGGTCGTCAGCGCGTTCATCCAGCTCTCCGACCAGCTCGTGGGCGCCCAGGGGTTCACCGAGCACGGCTTCCGGCACGCGAACCTCGTCGGCCGCATCGCGCACAACGTCCTGCACCACCTCGGGGTCGAGGCCGAGCTCTGCGACCTCGCCGCGATCGCCGGCTACCTCCACGACGTCGGGAACGTCGTCGCGCGCACGGCCCACGGCCTCTCCGGGGCCTGGATCGCGTACGACGCGCTCCGCCGCCTCGAGGTCGACCCCTACCGCATCGGCCTGGTCCTCTCGGCCGTCGGGAACCACGAGGAGCAGCACGGCAGCGCCATCGGACCGGTCGGGGCCGCGGTCATCCTCGCGGACAAGGCGGACGTCCACCGCTCCCGCGTCCGCCACGGCGCGGATCCGGCCCGGGACGTCCACGACCGGGTGAACGACGCGGTGACCCACTCCTTCCTCCGGGTCGACGCCCGGGCCGCCACCATCACCCTCGAGCTGGAACTGGACACGGAGCGGTCCTCCGTGCTGGAGTACTTCGAGATCTTCCTCGACCGCATGATCATGATGCGTCGTGCGGCGAGGACGCTGGACTGCACCTTCCGGATGACCGCCAACGGGACGCCGATCGGATGAGGCGCCGTCCCCCGACCCGGAGCACCCCGTGAACCGCCGGCCGCTCGTCGTCCGCCTGGTGGCGGTGCTCGTCGTGACCCTCGCCGGGGCCGTCCTCCTGGCCTCGGGTGCGCGACCCCTGCTCGGCCTCGACCTCCAGGGCGGCATCAGCGCCGTCTACGTCCCGGTCCTCGGCGAGGACGTCCCGCCGGAGGCCGAGTTCGAGGAGGTCCTCGACCGCACCATCGAGGTCATCCGAGCCCGCGTCGACTCGCTCGGCGTCGCTGAGCCGGACATCGCCCGGTCGGGGACCGACGTCGTCGTCCAGCTGCCGGGTGCGACCGACGCCGAGCGGCTCCGAGCCGTGATCGGCCGGACCGCCCAGCTCGAGTTCCGTCCGGTCTTCGACGTGCTCGACCCGTCCTCCCCGGGGTACGCCGAGGCCGAGGTCGACTGCGCCGTCCCGATCGCCGAGCGGACGCCGCTGGCCGACGAGGACGTCGGGTTCCTCTGCGGCCCGACGACCGTCCTCGGCGAGGGCGAGGAGGTCCTCACCATCGGCGGTGCGAAGTACCTGGTCGGCGCCGTCGCCCTGACGGGGGAGCGCATCGAGGACGCGTTCCCGGTCGAGCAGTCCGGCGGGTTCACGACCTCGGTCGCGTTCGACGCCGAGGGTGACGCCGCGTTCGCCGCGATCACGGGTCAGCTGGCCTGCCTCCGCGACGCCGGGCAGACGGCGCTGCTCGCGATCGTCCTCGACGGCGTGGTCGAGTCCGCACCGAGCATGAACCCCGACGTCGTCTGCGGGATCGGGCTGACCGACGGCGCGGTCATCACCTCGGGCGCCGGCGACCGCGAGGCGCAGCAGCAGGCGGCCTCCGACCTCGCCCTGGTCCTGCGGACCGGTGCGCTGCCCATCACCCTCGAGGCCTCGACGTTCGAGCAGGTCTCGGCCACGCTCGGCGCGGACTCGCTGCGGGCCGGGCTGACGGCCGGTCTGATCGGACTGGTGCTCGTCGGCGTCTGGCTGTTCCTCGCCTACCGCTGGCTCGGGGTCGTCACGCTGGCCTCCCTGCTGGTGTTCGGCGTGCTCGTCGTGGCCGCGATCACGGTGCTCGCTGGCGTCGGGTTCGCCCTGACGCTGGCCGGGGTGGCCGGCGTCATCGTGGCCATCGGCATCACGGCCGACTCCTCGATCCTGTACGTCGAGCGCATCCGCGACGAGCTGGCCGCCGGCCGCAGCCTCCGCAGCGCCGCCGTGAAGGGGTACGAGTCGGCGTTCCGGACCAACCTCGCCGGGAACACCGTGACGTTCGCGGCGGCCGCGGTCCTGTACGCGCTCGCGGTCGGCCCGGTCCGCGGCTTCGCGCTGATGCTCGGCATGGCGACGCTGCTCGACCTGCTCATCCTCGCGACGTTCACGCGGCCGGTCGTCCAGCTGATGGCCGCCTCGGGGCTGCTGACGCGCGAGCGGCTCCGGGCACCGGCCCCGGTCCCGGCCGCCGCGCGGGAACGGGCCGCCACGACCGACGGAGGCGACGCATGATCCGGCGCAGGTTCCGCATCGTCCCGCACCTCCGGCGCTGGCTGCTGATCTCGGCGGTCCTCCTCGCCGTCGCCCTCGGCGGGCTGCTCGGGCGGGGGCTCGAGTTGAGCCTCGAGTTCGTCGGCGGCAACGCCTACCGGGTCGAGGGGGTGCCGGCCGACGTCTCGGCCGACGACCTCCGCCTCGCGGCCGAGGGGGCCGGTGCCGTCGAGGCCGTCGCGCAGCTCAGCGGCGAGGGCGCCGACCGCGCCGCGATCGTCCGGACCGAGGCGCTCGACCCCGACGGACCGGTCGCGGTCGGGATCCGTGCGGCGCTCTCCGCCGAGACGGGCGTCGCGACCGTCGAGGAGACGTTCGTCGGCCCCAGCTGGGGCGAGCGGATCACGCAGCAGTCCCTCCGGGCGCTGATCGTGTTCCTCGTCGTCGTCGCGGTGTACATCGCCGTCCGGCTGGACCGCCGCATGGCCGTCGTCGCGCTGCTGACGCTGGCGCACGACGTCGTCCTCAGCGTCGGCGTGTACGCGCTGGTGGGGCTCCGGGTCTCGCCGGCCACCGTCATCGCCTTCCTCACGATCCTCGGGTACTCGCTGTACGACACGGTCGTCGTGTTCGACCGCGTCCGCGACAACCTCCACACCCTCGGCGACCCGGGTCGCCGGACCATCCTCGAGCTGGTCGACGACTCGCTCTCCGAGGTCATCGGCCGCTCGATCAACACGACCGTGACCTCGCTGCTCCCCGTCGGGGCGCTGCTCGTCGTCGGGGCGGGCGTGCTCGGCGCGACGACGCTGCAGGACCTGGCGCTGGCGCTGTTCATCGGGATGGCCGTCGGCGGGTACTCCTCGATCCTGTTCGCCGCCCCGATCTACGCCCACTGGAAGGCGCGCGAGCCGGCCGAGGCCCGGCGCATCGCACGGGTCGCCGCGAAGGCCGGCGGGGACCCGGCGGCGGCCGCCGCGATCGACGCGTCGTACGCCGGGAGGGCGCCCGTCACCACCGAGTACGTCCGCGGCGAGGGACGGCGCGGACGACGTCGGCGATAGGGTCGCCGGCCGCCGGTCCGCGACGGACCGACCGCCGGGAGCCCGGCAGGGGGAGCACCATGGACGACGGCTTCGACCGCGACCTGCTGGCCGCGCGCGTGCGCGACGTGCCGGACTTCCCGAAGCCCGGCATCGTGTTCAAGGACGTCACGCCGCTGCTCGGCGACCCGAAGGCGTTCGCGACCGCCGTCGACGCGATCGTGCTGCAGTTCGGCCGCGGCGAGGTCGACAAGGTCCTCGGCATCGAGGCGCGCGGCTTCATCCTCGCCGCCCCCGTCGCCTACCACTTCGGGGCCGGGTTCGTCCCGGCCCGGAAGGCCGGCAAGCTGCCGGCGGCCCGACGCTCGGTCGCGTACGAGCTCGAGTACGGCACCGAGGCGATCGAGGTCCACGAGGACGCGTTCCGCCCGGGGGACCGGGTGCTGATCGTCGACGACGTCCTCGCGACCGGGGGGACCGCGGCCGCGGCGGTGAAGCTGGTCGAGGACCTCGGGGCCCACGTCGTGGGGCTGGCGTTCCTCATCGAGCTCGGGTTCCTCGACGGCGCGGCGAAGCTCGAGGGGCGGCGGCACGTCTCGCTCCTGGACTACTGACGCCGCTCGCCGGGCCGCGGTCCGGACCGTCGGGGGCGCACGCCCCGTCGATACGCTGACCGTCCGCACCGGAGGCGGTGGCATGGCGTCCGAACCGTCCGACGGCGGCGGGCGCACCGCTGCGGTCGCGCCGGCCGCCCCCACGACGCTGCCCCCGCCCCGCCCCTCCGGCGTCCGCGGGGTCCTGGCCCGCCTCCCGCTCGGCTCGCGCGACGCCATCCCGCCCGAGCTCGAGCCGCTGGCCGCCGCGGTCCGGCGCGAGTCGAGGGCCGAGCTCCGGGAGGTCGTCCGCGCGTTCCACTACGCCCGGGCGATGCACGAGGGCCAGCTGCGCCGCAGCGGCGAGGCGTACATCACCCACCCGGTGGCGGTCGCGACCGAGCTGGCGTCGCTCGGGCTCGGGACGGCGACGCTGCTGGCCGCGCTGCTCCACGACGTCGTCGAGGACACGCCGGCGACGCTCGAGGACATCCGCGAGGGGTTCGGCGACGAGGTCGCCCGCCTCGTCGACGGCGTCACGAAGCTCGACCGCATCCAGGTCGAGTCCAAGCAGGAGCAGCAGGCCGAGACGCTGCGCAAGATGGTCGTCGCGATGGCCCGCGACATCCGGGTCCTCGTCGTGAAGCTCGCGGACCGGCTCCACAACATGGAGACCATCGGCGCGATGCCCCGCGAGAAGCAGAAGCGCATCGCGCAGGAGACGCTGGACATCTACGCCCCGCTGGCCCACCGCCTCGGCATGGAGAACTTCAAGCTGCGGCTCGAGGACCTCGGGTTCGCCACGCTGCATCCGCGACGGTTCGACGAGCTGGTCGGCCTCGTCGAGGAGCGGACACCGGAGCGCGAGGCGTACCTCGAGCGCGTCCTCGCCGCCATCCGCGACGAGCTGCGGGAGGTCCGGGTCCGGGGCGACGTCACGGGTCGCCCGAAGCACTACTACTCGATCTACCAGAAGATGGTGCTGCGCGGGAAGGAGTTCGACGAGATCCACGACCTCGTCGCCGTCCGCGTGATCGTCGGGAGCGTCCGCGACTGCTACGCGGTCCTCGGCCAGCTCCACTCGGTCTGGCGGCCGCTGCCCGGGCGGTTCAAGGACTACATCGCGATGCCGAAGCTCAACCGGTACCAGTCGCTGCACACGACGGTGATCGGGCCCGAGGGGCGGCAGCTCGAGGTCCAGATCCGGACCGCGGAGATGCACCGCACCGCCGAGTTCGGCGTCGCCGCGCACTGGAAGTACAAGGAGTCGCCGAGCGACACCAGCGACGCCGAGGAGCTGCCGTGGCTGGCGCAGCTGCTCGAGTGGCAGGAGGACGTCGCCGAGCCGGGCGAGTTCCTCGAGTCGATGCGTCTCGACCTCCACCCGGACGAGGTGTTCGTCTTCACGCCGAAGGGTGACGTGCTCTCGCTCCCGGCCCGGTCCACGCCGATCGACTTCGCGTACGCCGTGCACACCGAGGTCGGGCATCGCTGCATCGGGGCCCGCGTCAACGGGCGCCTCGTCTCCCTCGACCACCAGCTCGATAACGGCGACGCCGTCGAGGTCATCACCTCGAAGGCCGAGGACGCCGGACCGTCCCGCGACTGGTTGCGGCTGGCGGTGTCCTCGCGGGCCCGCTCGAAGATCCGGGGCCACTTCAACCGTGAGGAGCGCGAGGACACGTTCGTCCGCGGCCGCGACGCGATCACGCGGGCGCTGCGCCGCAAGGGCGTGGCGTACGCGCGGACGATGGCCTCGGGCGACCTGGCCGAGGCGGCCCGGACCCTCGGCTACGTCGACACCGACGCGCTGTTCCTCGCCGTCGGCGAGGGTCACGTCCAGGCCGCGGCCGTCGCCCGGGCGGTCGTCGCGGTCCTGACCGACGAGCCGGACGAGGAGCCGGCGGAGCGCGCGCCCGCCCCGATCCGCATCGGTGAGCGGACCGCTGGGGACGCCGTCGAGGTCGAGGGCGCCGGCGGGATGCTGGTCCGGCTGGCCCGGTGCTGCACCCCGGTGCCGGGGGACGCCATCGTCGGGTTCGTGACCCGTGGCCGCGGCGTCTCCGTGCACCGCGCGGACTGCACGAACGTGCCGTCACTGGGGCCCGAGGCCGAGCGGTTCGTCCCGGTCGAGTGGGCCGCCGATCGGACGGCCACCTTCCGCGTCACCGTCCAGGCCGAGGCGCTGGACCGCAAGCATCTGCTCCGGGACGTGACGGCGGTCCTCGGCGATCTCCATCTCTCGATCGTCTCGGCCCAGGTCACGACGCGGCCGGACCGGGTCGCCGTGCTGCGGTTCTCCTTCGAGCTCGCGGACCCGGCCCACCTCGAGGACGCCCTGCGGACGATGGCCGGGGTCGACGGCGTCTACGACGCGTACCGGGTCGTCCCCGGCGCGGGCGAGCGGAACTAGCCTCCCGGCGACGCCGGAGGACCCCGTGCCGACCACCCCCGGGGCCCCCGGCCCCGCCCTCGCCGCCCGCGCCCTCGGCGTCTGGGCGACGAACTGCGCGGTCCTCGGGGACCGGTCCCGCGGCGAGGCGGTCGTCGTCGACCCGGGCCAGCACGGGGCCCGCGACGTCCCGGCGCTGCTGGACGAGGTGGGTCTGCGGCCCGTCGCGGTGCTCCTGACCCACGGCCACCTCGACCACCTCTGGGCCGCGCCCGAGCTCGCGCGCACGCACGGCATCCCGGTGCTGCTCCACGCGGAGGACCGCTGGCTCTGGGACGATCCGACCGCGGCGTTCGGGCCGGGCGGCTCGGCGCTGGCCGCGCAGGCCGGGTTCGGCCCGTGGTCCACGGAGGGTGTGGAGGTGCGTGAGGTCCGCGACGGCGAGCGGCTGGGCCTGGCCGGGCTGCGCCTCGACGTCCACCACACACCCGGGCACACGCCGGGTCACGTCGTCTACACGACGGGGGACCTCGCCGGGGCACCGATGACGCTGGACGGCGGAGCGCTGCGCGCCGACGGGGACGTCCTGCTCGCCGGGGACCTGCTGTTCGCCGGTTCGATCGGTCGGACCGACCTGCCCGGCGGCGACCCGACGGCGATGACGCGGTCCCTCGCCGCGACGATGACCCGCCTCGCCGACGACGTGCTGGTCCTGCCCGGGCACGGGCCGGCCACGACCGTCGGCCGCGAGCGCGCCGCGAACCCGTTCCTGCTCGGGGCCGGTGCCGGGGGTGCCGCGTGAGCGTCGACGTCAACCCGCCGTCGGGGACCCGTGACCTCTTCGCCGCCGACGTCCGGCTGCGCCGGCGGACCTTCGCCGCCGTCCAGACCGTGTTCGAGGCGCACGGCTTCGAACCGCTGGACACGCCGGCGTTCGAACGGCTCGAGGTCCTCTCCGGGAAGTACGGGGAGGAGGGCGAGCAGCTGATCTTCCGCATCCTCCGCCGCGGCGAGCAGGCCGCGACGGGCGAGGCGGACCTCGCGCTGCGCTACGACCTGACGGTCCCGCTGGCCCGGGTCGTCGCGCGGTACGGCTCGCAGCTGCCCGTCCCGTTCAAGCGCTACCAGATCGCGAGCGTCTGGCGGGCGGATCGGCCCGGCCGCGGACGGTTCCGCGAGTTCACGCAGTGCGACATCGACGTCGCCGGTTCGGCCTCGCCGGTCGCCGACGCCTCCGTCCTGCTCGCCGTCCTCGACGCGCTCGACGCGCTCGGGCTCGGCGACGTCACCGTCCACCTCAACGACCGCGACGCGCTGCACGGACTGGTCGCGGCGTACGGGGTGCCGGAGGCGCTCGGGACCTCGGCCCTGACCGCGCTCGACAAGCTCGCGAAGATCGGACCCGACGGCGTCGCGGCCGAGCTGCGGGACCGGGGGGTGCCGGCGGCCGCGGTCGACGCGCTCCACGCCGACCTCGTCGGGAAGGACGCGGTCGCGGCGCTGACCGCGCGCGTCCGCGGTGACGACCGTGGCCGCGCCGGGCTGGACCGGATCGCGGGTCTGCGGGCGCTGCTCCCCGACGCCGCGGCCGCCCGCGTCGTCCACGACCCCGTGCTGGCCCGCGGGCTCGGGTACTACACCGGCCCGGTGTTCGAGGTCACCCACCCCGCCCTCGACGCCAGCATCGCGGCCGGCGGGCGGTACGACGGCCTCGTCGGCATGTTCTCCGGGTCGGACGTGCCGGCCGTCGGCGGCTCGCTCGGGCTGGAGCGGATCCTGCTCGTGCTGGCCGAGCGGGCGGCCGCCTCCGAGGAGGCCGCCGGCGCCCCGGACGTGCTGGTCACCCTGCTCGACGCCGCCGACGCGGCCGACGCGCTGGCCGTCGCCGGGCGGCTGCGGGCGGCCGGGGTCCGGGCGGACGTCTGGGCGGGGGAGGGGCGGCTCGGCAAGCAGCTCCGGCACGCCGACCGCAGGGGCGTCCCGTTCGCGCTGGTCCGGGGCGAGGCCGAGCGGGCCGCCGGTAGCGTCACCCTGAAGCGGCTCGCGACCGGCGAGCAGACCACGGTCGCCGAGGCCGACGCCCCCGCCCTCCTCCTCGCCGCGCGCACCGACGCGACGACCGGGACGGCCGGCGCCGCCGCCGACCACCCGGACGGCGAGGCCCAGCGATGACCATCTCCCCGTACGGCGCGATGCGCAGCCATGGCGCCGGCACCCTCGGGGCCTCCGACGTCGGGACCGAGGTCCGCCTCGCCGGCTGGGTCGACACCCGCCGCGACCACGGCGGCGTGCTGTTCGTCGACCTCCGGGACCGCACCGGCGTCGTCCAGCTGGTCCTCGACCCGGCCGCGGCCGCCACGGCGGCCGAGCTCGGCCACCGCCTGCGTGACGAGTGGGTCGTCCGCGTCGTCGGCACGGTCCGCGCCCGGCCCGACGGCATGCGCAACCCGCGCATCCCGACGGGCGACGTCGAGATCGCCGTCGCGGGGCTCGAGGTCCTCAGCGAGGCCCGGACCCCACCGTTCCCGGTCGCGGACGACGTCGAGGTCGGCGAGGAGCTCCGCCTCCACCACCGCTACGTCGACCTCCGCCGGCCCCGCATGGCCCGGAACCTCGCGCTGCGCGCCCGCGCGCTCTCGGTCATCCGACGCGTGATGGAGCGGCACGGCTTCCTCGAGGTCGAGACCCCCCAGCTGACGCGCGCGACGCCCGAGGGCGCCCGCGACTTCCTCGTGCCGTCCCGGGTCCGGCCCCGCGAGACCTACGCGCTGCCGCAGTCCCCGCAGCTGTTCAAGCAGCTGCTGATGGTCGCCGGCGTCGAGCGGTACTTCCAGATCGCCCGGTGCTTCCGCGACGAGGACTCCCGTGCCGACCGGCAGCCCGAGTTCACCCAGCTCGACGTCGAGCTGTCCTTCGGTGACGAGGCCGACGTCCAGGACCTGATGGAGGAGCTGCACGTCGAGCTCCTCGCCGACTGCCTCGGCGTCGACGTCCCGCGGCCGTTCCCGCGCCTCGCGTACGCCGAGGCGATGCGCCGGTTCGGGACCGACAAGCCGGACCTGCGCTACGGGCTCGAGCTGGCGGACCTCTCCGAGGTGCTGGCCGGCACGGGCGCGGCCGTCCTGGCCGGCGCGCTGGCCGACGGCGGCAGCGTCGTCGCGCTGGCCGTCCCGGCGGACGCCGGGACGCTCAGCCGCAAGGACCTCGACGGCTGGGCCGAGTGGGCCCGCGCGCGGGGCGCCGGCGGCCTGGCCTGGGGCGTCGTCGAGGCGGGCGAGGGTGCACCGACGCTGCGCAGCCCGCTCGCGAAGTTCCTGACGGCCGAGGAGGTCGCCGGCATCGTCGCGACCTGCGGGGCCGGGGTCGGCGACACGGTCCTGATGGCCGCCGGTCCGACCGCGCCGACGCGCGAGCTGATGGGCGCGCTGCGCGTCGCGCTGGCCGAGGCGCTCGACCTCGTGCCGGACGGCGAGTGGCGGTTCCTCTGGGTCGTCGAACCCCCGATGTTCGACGCGGCGACGGACCGTGCGGGCCGGCCGACCGGCGGCTGGACGCCGAACCACCACCCCTTCACCTCGCCGGCCCCCGACTGGATCGACCGGTTCGAGGAGGACCCCGGTACGGCGACCGCCCGTGGGTACGACCTGGTCCTGAACGGGATCGAGCTGGGCTCGGGGTCGATCCGGATCCATGACGCCGAGGTGCAGCGCCGGGTGTTCCGCTTCCTCGGCATCGGCGACGCCGAGGCCGAGGAGAAGTTCGGGTTCCTCCTGCGCGGGCTGGCGCACGGGGTCCCGCCCCACGGCGGCATCGCCACCGGCCTCGACCGGACGATCATGCTGCTGGCCGGCGAGGACACGATCCGGGACGTCATCGCGTTCCCGAAGACCCAGTCCGGCGCCTGCCCGCTGACCGACGCCCCCGCGCCCTACGACGCCGCGGCGCTGGCCGAGCTCGGGCTGCGGCTCGCGCCCGAGCAGGGCTGAGGTGGAGCCGCCCCGCCTGCTCCTCGAGGACACCGGCGCGGCGGACGCGGGCGCCCGCCAGGACGCGGTCGTCCTCGAGGGCGTCGGCGTGCCGCTCGCGGCCCGCATGCGGCCCCGCGACCTCGCCGAGTTCGTCGGCCAGCCGCAGGCCGTCGGGCCGGGTCGACCGCTGCGCGCGATGCTCGAGCGCGGGACGCTGTCCTCGCTGATCCTCTGGGGACCGCCGGGGACGGGGAAGACGTCGCTCGCCCGCGTCATCGTCGGCTCGATCGACGCGTCGTGGGTCGAGCTCTCGGCGGTGACCGCCGGCGTGAAGGACGTCCGCCGGGCGCTCGACGAGGGCCGGGCCCGCCTCGAGCAGCGCGGCCGTCGGACCGTGCTGTTCATCGACGAGGTCCACCGGTTCAACAAGGCGCAGCAGGACGCGCTGCTCCCCGGCGTCGAGGCCGGGTGGGTGACGCTCGTCGGGGCCACGACCGAGAACCCGTTCTTCGAGCTGAACGCCCCGCTGCTGTCGCGGTGCCAGCTGGTCCGGCTCGAGCCGCTGGCCGAGGAGGACCTCGCGGTCCTGCTCGCGCGCGCGGTTGCCGACGCCGACCGCGGCCTCGCGGGCCGGGCGGTGCTGACCCCCGCCGCCGCGGAGCACCTCGTCGCCGTGGCCGAGGGGGACGCGCGCGCGGCGCTCTCGGCCCTCGAGGTCGCGGCCTCCGCGGCCGGCGTGCACGGGCCGGACGGGACCCTCGCCGACCCCGACGCGCCGGTCGTGACGCTGGACGTCGCGGACGTCGCCGGCGCGCTGCAGCGGTTCCGGTACGACCGGGCCTCGGACGCCCACTACGACCAGGTCAGCGCGTTCATCAAGTCGCTCCGCGGCTCGGACCCCGACGCCGCCGTGTACTGGCTGACGCGGATGCTCGCGGCGGGGGAGGATCCGCGGTTCCTGGCCCGCCGCATGGTCATCCTCGCGTCGGAGGACGTCGGGCTGGCGGACCGCTCGGCGCTGCCCACGGCCGTCGCCGCGTTCGAGGCCCTCGACCGGGTCGGCCTGCCCGAGGCCCGGTACGCGCTGACCCACGCCGCGATCGCGCTGGCCGTCGCCCCGAAGTCGAACGCCGTGACCCGGGCGATGGCCGCGGCCGACGCCCTGATCGCCGAGACGGGGGACCGTCCGGTCCCGGTGCATCTCCGGGACACGCACCACCGGTCGATGGCGCGGTGGCTGTCCCGGGACGTGGACGGCCGGCGGACCCGGGCCTACGAGTACCCTCACGACCATCCGGGCGGCGTCGCCCCGGGCCAGCCGCACCTCCCCGAGGGGCTCGAGGACCGCGTCCTGTACGAGCCGACGGACCGCGGTCACGAGGCCCCGCTCGGCCCGGTCCTCGCGGACCTCCGGGACGGACGCCGACCGACCGACGACTGACGGAGCCCACGTGCGACGCGTCCTCTCCTTCGGCCTCGGCCTCGGCATCGGGATGGTCGTCGGCGGCAACCTCGTCCGCCGCCTCGACGCCGTCCAGCAGCGGTTCGCCCCGGATCGACTGGGTGTCGCGGCGGCGGCCTGGGTCGACCGGGTCCGGGCCGGCGTCGTCGGCGTCGTGGACGACGCGACCCGCCGCTCGCCGTGGCGGACCGGCGGCGAGGTCATCGAGCACCCGACCGCACGCCGGGGGACCGGCGGCGCGGCCGGCCGCTGAGGTCGGCGTGGACTCCCTGACGATCCGCGAGACGTTCCTCCGGTTCTACGAGGAGCGCGGCCACCGCCGCTTCCCCTCGGCGCCGCTGATCCCGTCGGACCCGACGGTGCTGCTGACGATCGCCGGGATGCTGCCGTTCAAGCCGTGGTTCATGGGTGACGAGCCGGCGCCGGTCGACCGCGCGGTCAGCTTCCAGAAGTGCGTCCGGACCAACGACATCGAGAACGTGGGTCGGACCACCCGTCACCTGTCGTTCTTCGAGATGCTCGGGAACTTCTCGTTCGGCGACTACTTCAAGGCCGACGCGATCCGTTGGGCGTGGGAGCTCTCCCTCGACGGGTACGGGCTGGATCCGGACCGCATCTGGGCGACCGTGTACGAGGACGATGACGAGGCCGAGCGGCTCTGGCTGTCCGAGACGGACCTCCCGGCCGACCGCATCCAGCGCCTCGGCGCCGAGGACAACTACTGGTGGACGCACGCCGCCGGTCCGGGTGGTCCGAACACCGAGCTGTACTACGACCGCGGTGAGGCGTACGGCCCCGGCGGCGGGCCGGCCGCGAACCCCGAGCGGTACCTCGAGTACTACAACCTCGTGTTCATGCAGCACGCGCTGGACGCCGACGGAACGATCCTCGGCGACCTCCCGGCGCAGAACGTCGACACGGGGCTCGGCGTCGAGCGCATGGCGGTGCTGCTCCAGGGCGTCGACAACGTCTTCGAGACCGACCTGTTCCGGCCGCTGCTGGCCCGGGCCGAGCAGCTGACCGGCCACCGCTACGGCGCCGACGACGCGGCCGACGTGTCGCTCCGCGTCATCGCCGAGCACGCCCGCACGGCCGCGTTCCTGGTCGGCGACGGCGTGCTCCCGGCGAAGGAGGGCCGCGGGTACGTGCTGCGCCGGCTGATGCGCCGCGCGGTCCGCCACGCCGGCCTGCTCGGCGTCGACGTCGGCGGTGGTGCGCCGGTCGCGATCCCGATGCTCGAGGCCGTCATCGACACGATGGCCGCCGCGTACCCCGACCTGGCGGCCCAGCGCGAGCTGATCACCCGGGTGCTCGCGGCCGAGGAGGCCGACTTCGCGTCGCGGCTGCGCGACGGGATGGCCCGGGTCGAGGGCGCGATCGCCGAGCTGCCGGCCGGCACGCCGTTCCGCGGCGACGTCGCCTTCGAGCTGCACGACACGTTCGGGTTCCCCGTCGACCTCACCGCCGAGATCGTGGCCGATGCGGGCCTGGGGCTCGACCGGGAGGCGTTCGAGGCGCTGATGGAGGCCCAGCGCGAACGGGCCCGGGCGGGGGCGAAGAAGGGCGGCGGCGGGGTCCCCGACGACGTCCTCCGCGAGGTCGGCGCCGCGGCCGGCCCCGGCGAGTTCGTCGGGTACGACGTGCTCGAGGTCGAGGCGACCCTCGCCGCGCTGGTCGCCCCGACCGGCACGCTGGAGGTCGCCGGCGAGGGCGACGAGGTCCTCGTCGCGCTGGACCGGACCCCGTTCTACGCCGAGGGCGGCGGACAGGTCGGGGACCACGGGGTCATCGAGACCGCGACCGGCCGGCTCGAGGTCGTCGACACCCAGGAGGTCCTGGGCGGGCTGCGGCTCCACCGCGCCCGGGTCGTCGCCGGCGAGGTCCGGCCCGGCACCGGCGCCCACGCACGCGTCGACGTCGAGCGCCGTGTCGCGACCGGTCGCAGCCACTCGGCGACCCACGTCCTGCACGCCACCGTGAAGGAGCTGGTCGGCGCCCACGCGCAGCAGGCCGGGTCGCTGGTCCAGCCGGGCCGGCTGCGGTTCGACTTCCCCCACTTCGAGCCCCTCGGCCGCGACACGGTCGAGGCGCTCGAGCAGCTGGTGAACCGCAGGGTCCTCGACGACCCGACCGTGACCACCGAGATCATGGACCTCGAGGACGCGAAGCGGGCCGGTGCCGTCGCGAACTTCGGGGACAAGTACGGCCAGGTCGTCCGCGTCGTCACCATCGGCGGGTTCTCGAAGGAGCTCTGCGGCGGGACCCACGTGCCCTCGGGAGCCCGGATCGGGACCGTCGCGATCGTCCGCGAGGAGTCCGTCGGGTCGAACACCCGCCGGGTCGAGGCGCTGACCGGCCTCGACGCCGTGGCGTTCCTGGCGCGCGAGCGCGTCGTGGCCGAGGAGGTCGCACGCCTCGTCGACGTCCCGACCGCCGAGGCGCTCACCCGCGTACAGGACCTGATCGCGCGCCTGCGCGCCGCCGAGAAGGAGCTGGCCCGCCTGCGGGCCGCCGACCTCGCGACCGAGGCCCGTCGGCTCGCCGACGCGGCCGTGCGCGAGGACGGCGTCGCGGTCGTGACCGCCCGGTTCGACGGCGTCGCCGGTGACGACCTGCGCCGGCTCGCCGCCGAGGTCCGCGGGGCCCTCGGGACCGCGGCGGTCGTCGCGCTCGGCGCGGCGAACGACGGCAAGGCCCAGCTGATCGCGACGGTGACCGACGACCTCGTCGCGCGCGGTGTCTCGGCCCGCACGGTCCTGGCTCCGGCGGCGAAGCGCGTCGGGGGCGGCGCCGGCGGCGGGGACGACCTCGCCCAGGCCGGTGGCCGTGACGCGGACGGGCTGGACGAGGCGCTCGCGACCGCGGCCGCCGAGGCCCGGACGGCGCTGGGCGGCGGCTGATGCGCCGGCCCGGCGACGAGCTGCCCCTCACGGGCCGCCTCGTCGCGTTCGACCTCGGGCGGGTCCGCGTCGGCGTGGCCGTCAGCGACCCGTACCAGGTCGTGGCCGCACCGGCCGACACCGTCGACGTCGCGGACCTGGACCTGGGCGACGCGATGGACGTCCCGGCGCTGGCCGCCCGGCTGGCCGACGTCGCCGTCGCCACCGCCGCGGCCGGCGTCGTCGTCGGCTGTCCGCTGGCGCTCGACGGCGCCGAGGGCGAGGCCGCGCAGGAGGCCCGGGCCGTCGCCGACGCGATCCGTGTCCGGACCGGCCTGCCGGTCCGGCTGGTCGACGAGCGGTTCACGACGACCGCGGCCGAACGGGTCCTGATCGAGGCGGACGTCTCCCGGGCCGGCCGGCGCCGGGTCGTCGACCGGGTCGCGGCCGGCGTGCTGCTCGAGGGGGTCCTCGCGGCCCACGTCCACCGGCGGGGCGCCGTGTGAGCGACCTGTCCCGCATCCCGCACGAGGCCGTCGTCGTCGGCCGCTCCGGCCGGCCCCGCGCGGCCCGGGCCGGGGTCGCGGTCCTCGGACTGCTGCTCGTCGCCGCGGTCGCCGCGGTGCTGTGGCCGTCGGGGACCGACGCGCCCACGGGTGACGCCGCCGCGCCGCCCGCGGCGGTCGCCGACGACGCCCCGCGCGACGGCGATCCGGTCGGGTACGTGGTGGTCGAGGGCGCGACGGTGACGGCCGTCGGATCGGACCTGCTCGACCTCGGCGTCATCGACTCGAGCCTGCGGTTCCGCGTCGAGGCCGACGCCGTCGACCTCGCCCGGGTGCTGCGGCCCGGCCGGTTCCAGCTGGCGCTCGGCATGGAGGAGGCCGCCGCCGTCGCCGTCCTCGCCGCCGGGCCGGCCGAGGCGCTCGTGCGCCCCACGGTCCGCGTCACCGTCGTCGAGGGGCTGCTGCTCGCCGACACGCTGACGGCGCTGGCCGACGCGCTGCCCGACGTCGCGGTCGCGGACCTCGAGGCCGTGCTGGCGGCGACCCGGGCGGGGGAGGACGGCGGTCTCGCCCTGCCCGACTGGTGGCCGGACCCCACGGAGGCGGCCGCCGACGTCGAGCCGCTGGAGGGGCTGCTCTGGCCCGAGACCTACGAGCTGTTCGCCGACGCCACGGCCCGGGAGGCCCTGCAGCGGCTCGTCGACCAGACCGCGGCCGAGATGGCCCGCGTCGCCGACGGCGACGTCGAGGTGCTGGGCGCGACCCGGACCCGTCACGAGCTGCTCACGATCGCGAGCCTCATCGAGCGCGAGACGCAGTTCGACGGCGAGCGCGCGCTGGTCGGCGGGGTGATCCACGGCCGGCTGCAGGACGGCATGCGGCTCGACATCGACGCGACGCTGTCCTACGCGAAGGGCGACCTCCGGGCCGTCCCGCTGGCCGAGGACCGGACCCGGGACCACCCGTACAACACCTATCGGATCCCCGGCCTGCCGCCCGGCCCCATCTCGGGGGTGGGGCGCGCGTCGCTCGCGGCGGCCGCGGACCCGGAGGTGACCGACCTGCGCTTCTACGTCCTCGCCCCGGCCTGCGACGGCACCCACGTCTTCGCGCGCACGCTGAGCGAGCACAACCGCAACGTCGCGGCGTTCCGCGCCGCCCGCGACGCGGGGGCCTGCGCGTGAGCGCCGCCGAGGCGCCACGGTCCGCCCCGACCGGGTGGCCGGGCGACCTCGGCCCGCGCGACCTCGTGCTGCTGGGGCATCCCGTCGCGCACTCCCGCAGTCCCGCCATCCACACCGCGGCGCTGGCCTCGATGGGGCTCGACCTCCGGTACCGGGCGCTCGACGTGCCGCCGGCGGCGCTGGACGAGGCGCTGGCGCTGCTCGACGACGCGGGGATCCGGGGCGCGAACGTCACCGTCCCGCACAAGCTCGCGGTGATGCCGGCCTGCGACCGGCTGACCGACGAGGCGCGGCTTGTGGGCGCGGTCAACACGCTGACGTGGGACCGTGACGGCGTCCGCGTCCTCGAGGGGCACAACACCGATGCCGTCGGCCTCGAGCGGGCGTTGGCCGAGGACGCCGGGATGCTGACCGGCGTCCTAGCCGTCCTGGTCGGGACCGGCGGGGCGGCCCGGGCCGCGGCCGTGGCGTTGACGCGGGCCGGAGCGCGGGTCACCGTCGCGGGGCGCCGCGCGGACGCCGCCGCCGAACTGGCCGAACTCGTCGCGGAGCTCGGCGGACTGACCGACGTCGTCGACCTCGCCGACGACGAGCTGCTCGCCGCCCGCGTGGCCGAGGCACGGATCGTCGTGAACGCCACGACGCTGGGGATGCACGGCGAGCACCTGCCGGCCGCCTGCGAGACCCTCGGGGCGGGGCAGGTCGCGTACGACCTGGTCTACGGCGAGGAGACGCCGTTCCTGGCCGCGGCTCGGGCCGGCGGAGCCGCGGCGCACGGCGGACTCGGGATGCTCGTGCACCAGGCGGCCGCGTCGCTCGAGCGGTGGACGGGGCGGGCGGCGCCCGTCGGGGTGATGCGGGGGGCGGCCGCGGGCTGACGCATCCTCGTACGTCGCATGGGATCGAACCTGCGCACACGGTTTAGGAAACCGTGGGTGGGTCTCTGTGTGTCGCGATCTCCGGCAGGTCTCCAAGTGGCGAGACGACCAACATGAATGCGAACTCGGAAAGTTCCGTGACCTGGCGCGGGTGCATAAACCAGAGCACGCGCGACAGCGTGAGATAGGGGTCCATGGTTCCACCTCCGAGCGGGCAGTCTCCGGGCAGCCCTACCGCATCCGTGAGATCAATCTCGAACCTGTGGACAAGTTCCTTCTGGGGGACCAAGGGCCCGATTCCGGGCGTTACGCTGCCCCGCCCGACGAGGACGGTCCGACGTGCCCCTGCGCCTCCTGACCGCCGGGGAGTCCCACGGGCCGGCGCTCGTCGCCACCGTCGAGGGGCTCCCGGCCGGCCTCGCCGTCTCGTCCGAGCTGCTCGGCGCCCAGCTGGCTCGGCGGCGCCACGGCCACGGTCGCTCGCCCCGGATGGACTTCGAGGTCGACCGCCTCGAGGTCGTGGGCGGGGTCCGTCACGGCCGGACCCTCGGCTCGCCCGTCGCCGTGCTGATCCACAACACCGAGTGGCCGAAGTGGCGCGACGCCATGGACCCCGAGCCGCGCGACGACCTCGACGCGATCCGTGCCACCGGCCGCGGCGAGCGGCTGACCCGCCCCCGGCCCGGCCACACCGACCTCGTCGGCGCGCTGAAGTACGGGTTCGACGACGTCCGCGACGCCCTCGAGCGCTCGAGCGCCCGTGAGACCGCCGCCCGCGTCGTCGCCGGCACGCTGGCCTCACGCCTGCTCGCCGAGGTCGGCGTCACCGTCCTGTCCCACGTCGTCGCCATCGGCGGGGTCCGCGTCCCCGACGGCGCGGCGCAGCCCGGCGCGCAGGACCTCGAGCGCATCGACGCCGACCCGGTCCGGTGCGCCGACCCGGACACGTCGGCCGCGATGGTCGCCCGCATCGACGCGGCCATCGCCGACCGCGACACCCTCGGTGGCGTCGTCGAGGTCGTCGTCCACGGGCTGCCGCCCGGCCTCGGGTCCTACGTCCACTTCGACCGCAAGCTCGACGCGCGCCTCGCCGCCGCCTGCATGGGCGTGCAGGCGATGAAGGGCGTCGAGATCGGCGCCGGGTTCGCCGTCGCCGACCTCCCCGGCAGCGCCGCCCACGACGAGATCGAGCACGACGGCGCGACGTACACGCGCCGCACCGCCCGGGCCGGCGGGCTCGAGGGCGGGGTGACCACCGGCCAGCCGCTGACCATCCGCGTCGCGATGAAGCCGATCTCGTCGATCCCGCAGGCTCTCGACACCGTCGACCTCGACACCCACGCGCCGGCGAAGGCGATCAACCAGCGCTCCGACGCCTGCGCCGTCCCGCGGGCCGGCGTCGTGCTCGAGCACGTCGTCGCGTTCGTCCTGGCCGACGCGCTCCTCGAGAAGACCGGCGGCGACACCGTCGCCGAGGTCCAGCGCAACCTCGCCGGCTACCTCGCGGACGTCGCCGCCCGATGAGCCGCAGCATCCACCTGACGGGGATGATGGGCTCCGGCAAGTCCACCGTCGCCGAGGTCCTCGGCCGGCGCCTCGGCCGCAGCGTCGTCGACACCGACCGCGAGGTCGAGCGGTGGACCGGCCGCAGCGTCGCCGACATCTTCACCGCCGAGGGCGAGGCCCGGTTCCGCGACCTCGAACGCCAGGTCGTGACCGAGGTCGCCCGCGAACCGGACCTGGTCGTCGCGCTCGGCGGCGGGGCGGTCCTCGCCGACGACGCCGTCGCGGATCTGCTGCTGACCGGCGTGATCGTCCACCTCGACGTGCCGGTGGACGTGCTGGCCGAGCGGCTGGCCCACCAGTGGCACGAGCGGCCGCTGCTCGCCGCGCGTGCCGCCGCGGTCGCGGCCGACGAGCCGGCCCGGGCCGCGGTGCTCCGGGAGGTCCTCGGTGAACTGCTGGCCCGGCGCGGGGCGCGGTACCGGGAGGTCGCGGACCTCAGCGTCGACGGCGCCCGCGACCCCGAGGACGTCGCGCAGGACGTCCTCGAGTGGGCGCTGGGCGCGGGCGACGTGCTGACCCCGAGCGAGCACGAGCAGGTGATGACGTGAGCGCCCCGTCCCGCCTCGAGGTCGAGCTCGGCGACCGCGCCTACCAGATCGTCGTGGGGGAGGGGCTCCTCGACGACCTCGGCGCCCAGGTCCCGCTGCCGCTGCACGCCCGGCGGGCGCTCGTCGTGACCCAGCCGCCGCTCGTCGCCCACGGCCACGCACCGCGGGTCGAGCGGGCGCTGGTCGACGCCCGCCTCGAGGTCCGCCGCCACGTCGTCCCCGACGGCGAGGTCGCGAAGTCGGCCGAGGTCCTCGCCGGGATCTGGGCGGCCTGCGCCGACTGGCCGCTCGGCCGCGACGACGTGATCGTCGCCGTCGGCGGCGGGGTGGTCGGCGACCTCGCCGGGTTCGCGGCGGCCACCTGGATGCGCGGCGTCGGCGTCGTGCAGGTGCCGACGACGCTGCTCGCGATGGTGGATGCGGCCATCGGTGGGAAGACGGCCATCGACCTGCCGCAGGGCAAGAACCTCGTCGGCGCGTTCCATCAGCCGCTCGCCGTCGCCGTCGACCCGTCCGTGCTGTCGACCCTGCCCGAGCGGCTGCGGATCGAGGGCGCGGCCGAGATCGTGAAGGCCGCGCTGCTGGCCGACCCGCTGCTGCTCGAGCGGCTCGAGCGCGACCCCGCCGGCGTGCGGGCCGGCGAGCCCGAGCTGACCCGGATGCTGGTGCTGCGGGCGGCCGGTATCAAGGCCGAGGTCGTCGCGGGCGACGAGCGGGAGGCCGGCGCCCGGGCGCACCTGAACCTCGGCCACACCTACGGCCACGCCCTCGAGACCCTGACCGGGTACGGGACGTACCTCCACGGCGAGGCGGTCTCGGTGGGCCTCGTCGTGGCGCTGGAGCTGGGCGCAGATCTCGGGGTGACCCCGCGGGCGCTGGTCGATCGGGTCCGGGCGCTGCTGGGGGCCCTGGGGCTGCCCACGGCCGTCCCGCGGCTGGACCGGGCGGCGCTGCACGCGACGCTGGCCCGGGACAAGAAGGCCCGGGACGGGGTCCGGTTCGTGCTGCTGGAGGACGTCGGCCGGCCCGTGCTGCGGGGGGTCG
>JAFMLG010000022.1:22878-27578 GCA_017852335.1 Actinomycetota bacterium
CCGGCCGACGCGATCGTCGTGAACGCCGGAGCGCTGACCCACTACGGCCTGTCGCTCCGCGACGCGCTCGAGATCGCCCGGGTGCCGAAGGTCGAGCTGCACCTCTCGAACCCGCAGGCCCGCGAGGAGTTCCGGCACGCGTCGGTGCTCGCCGGCGTCTGCGACGGCGTCGTCGCCGGACTCGGTGCGCATGGCTACGAGCTGGCCGTCCGGGCCGCGCTGGCGCTCGTGGAGGAGCGCGCGGCGTGACGCCCGCGGTCCCGGCGCCGGCCGTCGGCGACCTGTCACCCCTCGACCACGCCGGCCATCGCGACCGGCTGCGCGGGCGTCTCGCGGACCTCGGTGCCGACGCCGTCCTCGTCACCGCGCCGTCGGACGTCCGGTGGCTGACCGGGTTCGCGGGGTCCAACGGCACCGTCCTGCTCGGCGCCGATCCCGACGCGGACCTGCTGATCACCGACGGCCGCTACCGCGAGCGCGTCCGCGACCTCGCGCTGCCGCACGTCGAGACGGCGCGGCGCGTCCCCGAGGTGCTCGCCGATCTCGGCCCGGTCCGCCTGGCCGTCGACGCCGAGCACCTGACGCTGGCCGCGGGGGAGCGGCTTCGAGCGGCGCTTTCCGACGGCGCGACGCTCGTCACCGCCTCGTCACCATGCGCGTGGCTGCGCGTCGAGAAGGACGCAGCCGAGGTCGCGCGCCTGGCGGCTGCCTGCGCCATCACCGCAGCGGCGCTGGCGTGGCTGGGCGAGCAGCCGGTGGGGGGCGTGACCGAGCGGGACCTCGCCCGTGCGCTCGAGGCCCGGTTCCTCGCCCTCGGCGCCGACGGCGTCGCGTTCCCGACGATCGTCGCCGCCGGCGTCAACGGGGCATCCCCGCACCACGAGCCGACCGCCCGGCCCGTCGCCCTGGGCGAGCTGGTCACCGTCGACTGCGGGGCCGAGGTCGACGGGTACCGCGCGGACATGACCCGGACCCTCGCCGCCGGCCCCGTGACCGGTCGGATGGCCGAGGTCCACGCCGTCGTCGAGGCCGCGAACGCCGCCGGCCGGGCCGCCGCCGTCAACGGCGCGACCGTCGGCGAGGTGGACGCGGCCGCCCGCGGGGTCGTGACCGAGGCCGGGTACGGGGAGGCGTTCGTGCACCCCACCGGCCACGGCGTCGGCCTCGACGTTCACGAGGCGCCGCTGGTCGCGGCGGGGGGCACGGCTACCCTCTGCCCCGGCACCACGGTCACGGTCGAGCCGGGCATCTATCTCCCCGGCGTCGGCGGCGCCCGCGTCGAGGACACCCTCGCCGTCGGCGCGGACGCGACCGAGGTGCTGACCGTCATGGACCGCCGGCCCCTCGGCGCCTGACAGCCGCCCGAGGACCCAGGAGCCGACGTGGTCTCGACCAACAACCTCAAGAACGGCATGACGCTGCTGATCGACGGCAAGCTGCAGCAGATCGTCGACTGGAACCACCACAAGCCCGGCAAGGGCGGCGCCGTCGTGCGGACCAAGCTCCGCGAGGTCCAGACCGGGAAGGTCGTCGAGAAGACCTTCCGCGCCGGCGAGGACGTCGAGCAGGCCATCGTCGAGCGCCGGACCCTCCAGTTCCTGTACCGCGACGGCGACGACGTCATCCTGATGGACAACGAGACCTACGACCAGCAGCCCGCCCCGGTCGTCGTGCTCGGCGACGCCATCGACTACCTGCTCGAGGGCGACGAGCTCGGCGTCAGCGTCTACGACGGCCGCATCATCGGCGTCGAGATCCCGGCGTCGAAGGTGCTCACCGTCACCGAGACCGACCCCGGCCACGCGGGCAACACCGCGACCTCCGCGACGAAGCCCGCGACGCTCGAGACCGGGAAGGTCGTCCAGGTCCCGCTGTTCATCGAGCAGGGCGAGAAGATCAAGGTCGACACGCGGAGCGGCGACTACATCTCGCGCGGCTGATGTCGCGTCGCACCGACACCCACGACCCCCGGTCGGCCCGGCTTGCGGCGCTGCGCGTCCTCCACGAGGCGGACGTCCGCGGCGAGGACCCGCTGGTCGCGCTCGAGCGCCGCGTCGCCGCCGACGCGCCGGCCGAGCGGCTGCGCGCGACCGGCGACGCCGAGGACCCCGAGCTCGGTGACGTCCGCGTCGACGCCTTCGCCCGCAGTCTCGTCGAGGGTGTCGCCGCGGCGCGGGACGACCTCGACGCCCGCATCGCCCGCCACGCCCGCGGCTGGAAGGTCGGCCGGATGCCGGTCGTCGACCGCAACCTCCTGCGCCTCGCCGTCCACGAGCTGCTGACCGAGCCGACGCCCGTCCCCGTGGTGCTCGACGAGGCGGTCCGGCTCGCGAAGGAGCTCTCGACCGACGACTCCGGCCGGTACGTGAACGGGGTTCTCGTCGCGGTCGTGAAGGAGCTCGGACGGGCGGTCGACGCCGTCCCGGTCGAGGACGAGGTCCCGCCGGCACCCTCCTCCTGACGGCCTGCGTCGACGCCGGCCGGTGACCCGCTAGGGTCCGCGCCGCAGCGTCCTTTAACGACCGGTCCCGTGAGGCCGGGAAGGAGGCCCCGGTGTCCGTGCGCGCCCGCCCGTCGACCGTCGTCGACGCCGTGACGGGGCGCCGACCGTGAGGCGCCTCCTCGACGCGGACGACGTCGCCCGGATGCTCCGTCGCCTCGCCCACGAGATCGTCGAGGGCGCCGGCGGTGCGTACGACCTCGTCCTCCTCGGCATCCCCTCCCGCGGCGTGCCCCTCGCCGAGCGGCTCGCCGACGCCATCGGCGGCATCGAGGGCACGGTGCCGCCGGTCGGCGGCCTCGACGTGACGCTGTACCGCGACGACCTCGACCGTCGGGGCCCGCTGCCGCTGGGTGCGACCGAGGTCCCCGTCGACGTCGCGGACCGCACCGTCGTCCTCGTCGACGACGTCCTCTACACCGGCCGGACCATCCGGGCTGCGCTCGACGCGGTCAGCGCGCTCGGTCGGCCGGCCCGGGTCCGCCTCGCGGTCCTGGTCGACCGCGGGCACCGCGAGCTGCCGATCCGGGCCGACCACGTCGGGAAGAACCTGCCGACCGCCCCCGGCGAGCGGGTCGTCGTGCGGGTCGACGAGGTCGACGGCGTCGACGAGGTCGTCGTGGAGCCCGCCCCATGACCGCCGCGACCGCCCCCACCGTGTCCGCCCCGGCGCCGCTGACCGACCTCGTCGCCATCCGCGACCTCGACCGGGCGCAGGTCGACGACCTGCTGGCCGTCGCCGCCGAGCTGCTGCCGATCGCCCGGCGCGAGCGGGCCACCGTCCCGACGCTGCGCGGTCGCATCGTCTGCAACCTCTTCCTCGAGGACTCGACCCGGACGCGCCTGAGCTTCGACCTGGCGGCGAAGCGGCTCAGCGCGGACGTCGTCGCCTTCACCGCGGAGGGCTCGTCGGTCAGCAAGGGCGAGTCGCTCCTCGACACGGCGCAGACGCTGATGGCGCTCGGCGTCGACCTCGTGGTGCTGCGGACCTCGTCGGCCGGCGCGCCGGTGCAGCTGGCGCGGCAGCTCGACATCCCGGTGCTGAACGCCGGCGACGGCTGGCACCAGCACCCGACGCAGGCGCTGCTGGACGCGTTCACGCTGCTGCAGCACCGTCCGATCCTCGAGGGTGCGCGGATCCTCATCGTCGGGGACGTCCTGCACAGCCGGGTCGCCCGAAGCGACGTCGAGCTGTTCCGCCTGCTCGGCGCCGACGTGACGCTGGTCGCCCCGCCGACGCTGCTGCCGACCGACGTCTCGGCCTGGGGGGTCACGACCACCGCGGACCTCGACGGAGTGCTGCCGGACCTCGACGTCGTCTACGTGCTGCGCCTCCAGAAGGAGCGGATGCACCGCGCCTTCCTGCCGCCGACGGGGGAGTACGCGGCGACCTGGGGTATCGGACCGGCCCGGCTGGCCTCCATGCGGCCCGACGCGCTGCTGATGCACCCGGGGCCGGTGAACCGCGGGGTCGAGCTGTCCTCCGCGGCCCTCGAGGACCCGCGGTGCCTCGTGCAGGAACAGGTCACCAACGGCATCGCGGTGCGGATGGCCTGCCTGTACCGGCTCCTCGCCGGACCGCGGTCCGAGGCGGCCCGGGAGGTGACGGTGTGAGCGGCGTCCTCCTGCGCGGCGGCCGGCTGCTCGACCCGGCCTCGGGCGTCGACCGGGACGCGGACGTGCTCGTCGCCGACGGCGCCGTCGTCGCCGTCGGGGACGCCGCGGCGGCCGAGGCGGCGCAGCGGACCGGCGTCGAGACGCTGGACGTGACCGGGTGCTGGGTCACCCCGGGCTTCGTCGACCTGCACACGCACCTGCGCGAGCCGGGTGGCGAGGGCGCCGAGGACATCGCGACCGGCAGCGCCGCCGCGGCGGCCGGCGGCTACACCGTCGTCTCCCCGATGGCGAACACCACCCCGGTCGCCGACACCGCCGTCGTCGTCGAGCTGGTCCAGCGACGGGGCCGCGAGGTCGGGCTGGTGGACGTCCTGCCCGTCGGCTCGATCACGCGCGGGATGGCCGGGACCGAGCTGACCCCCTTCGGCGAGCTGCACGCCTCCGGCGCCCGGGTCGACCTGTTCAGCGACGACGGCGTCCCGCTGGCCGACAGCCTGGTCATGCGCCGGGCGCTGCAGTACGCGCGGGCGTTCGACGTCGTCATCGCGAACCACGCGCAGGACGTCGCGCTGACCGCCGACGC
>JAFMLG010000022.1:27915-29685 GCA_017852335.1 Actinomycetota bacterium
GTCGCGACCGACCACGCGCCCCACGGCGCCGAGCACAAGCGCCAGCCCTGGGAGCACGCCCCCTGCGGGATGCTCGGGCTCGAGACCGCGTTCCCGCTGGTCCACACCGAGCTGGTCCTGGCCGGCGCGCTCGACCCGCTGACCGCCGTCGCCCGGTTCACGACGGGCCCCGCGTCGGTCCGCGACACCCGCGGCCACGGCGGCCCGGTGGTCCCCGGCGCGCCCGCGAACCTCCAGGTCTTCGACCCGGAGGCCCGCTGGACCGTCGATCCGGCCGCCCTGCGCAGCCGGGCCCGGAACACCCCGTACGCCGGCCGGGAGCTGGTCGGCCGGACGCGGCACGTGCTGCTCGCCGGACGCGCCACACTCCGCGACGGGGAGGTGACCCGATGACCGACGCGCTGCTCGCCCTCGAGGACGGCACCGTCTTCCGTGGCACCGCCTGCGGCGCCACCGGGACGGCGCTGGGCGAGGCCGTGTTCAACACCGGGATGACCGGGTACCAGGAGGTCCTGACCGACCCGTCCTACCGCGGCCAGATCGTCGCGATGACCGCGGCCCACGTCGGGAACTACGGCATGAACCCCGACGACGCCGAGTCCGACGCCCTCCAGGTCGCCGGGTTCGTCGTCCGCGAGATGGCCCACCGGCCGTCGTCCTGGCGCTCGGTCGGGTCGCTGCCCGACGCGCTGCGCGCCGCCGGCGTCGTCGCGATCGAGGGCGTCGACACCCGGCACCTCACCCGCCACCTGCGCTCGGCCGGTGCGATGCGCGCCGCCGTCTCCACCGAGGTCCTCGACGCCGACGCGCTGGTCGCGATGGCCGCCGCGGGCCCGTCGATGCTCGGCCGCGAGCTCGCCAGCGAGGTCGGTGTCCGCGAACCGGTCGTGCACCGTCCCGACGGCGAGGTCCGGTTCCGGGTCGCGGCGCTCGACCTCGGCATCAAGCGCTCGATGGTCCGGTACCTCAACGACGTCGGCGCCGAGGTCCATTTGCTGCCCGGCGCCACCGACGCCGACGCCGTCCGCGCGCTCGCCCCCGACGGCGTGTTCGTCTCGAACGGTCCCGGTGACCCGGCCACGGTCGGCCCGGCGGTCGCGACGCTGCGGGCGCTCCTCGGCGACGTGCCGGTGTTCGGGATCTGCCTCGGGTCGCAGCTGCTCGGCCGGGCCCTCGGCGCGTCGACCTACAAGCTGACGTTCGGCCACCGCGGCGTGAACCAGCCGGTGCTGCGGCGCCGCGAGGGCGTCGTCGAGATCACGAGCCACAACCACGGCTTCGCGGTCGACCCCGCGACCCTCGGGGAGCGGACGGGCGAGCTGACCTACGCGTCCGCCGATCACGGCGCGGTCGAGGTCAGCCACGTCAACCTCAACGACGACGTCTGCGAGGGGCTCGTGGCGCGGGACCTGCCGGCGTTCAGCGTCCAGTACCACCCGGAGGCCTCGCCCGGCCCCTCCGACGCCCGGTACCTCTTCGACCGGTTCGCCGCGCTGATGGACGGGGTCCGATCGGGCCGGGTCCGCAGCGCGGCCGAGCTCGACCCGCAGGGGGTGCGCTGATGCCGCGGCGCACCGACGTCGCCAGCGTCCTCGTCCTCGGCTCCGGCCCGATCGTCATCGGGCAGGCCGGGGAGTTCGACTACTCCGGCACCCAGGCCTGCCGGGTGCTCCGCGAGGAGGGCCTCCGGGTCGTCCTCGTCAACTCGAACCCCGCGACGATCATGACCGATCCCGGGGTGGCCGACGCGACGTACGTCGAGCCGCTGAC
>JAFMLG010000023.1 GCA_017852335.1 Actinomycetota bacterium
AAGGCTCCCGCCAAGAAGGCCCCGGCGAAGAAGGCTCCCGCCAAGAAGGCCCCGGTCGAGGCCGTCCCCGCGGCCCGCCCGGCACCGCGACCGCTGCCGCCGCCCTCGCCGCGCCGCTCGTTCCGGGTGCTCCAGCGGCACCGCGACGTCGGACGGGGAGGTCCCGTCGTCGACGTCCAGCTCCAGATCCGGCGGTCCGGTGCCCTCGTCTGGGCGCAGACCTTCTCGGATCCCGCGCAGGCCGCCGAGCTCGTCGCGCGGCTCGAGCGCGACCTCGACGACCTGGATGACGCGGCGTTCCGCCGCGCGCACCGCGTCCCGGCCGACGCATGACCCCCCGGGCCGGCGCCGTCGAGGTCGTCGAGCTGCCGGAGGCGCCCCGTCGGGACGGCATCGTCGACCTCGACGCGCTCGCCGACCGCCTGGGACCGGTCGACCTGCTCGAGAGCGCGGACCGCTCCGGCTGGTCCTCCCTCGTCCCGCACGCGGCCGCGAGCGGGACGCTCCGGGACGAGGACGGCCGGATCGTCCTGCGATCGCCGGGGGACGCACCCGTCGACCTCGGCCCCGATCCGGCCGCGGCCCTCGACGCCGCGTGCGCTCGGCTCGGGCTCGATCCGACCGCGACGCCACCCGCCCACGTCCCGATGCCGTTCCGAGGGGGCCTCGTCGGCGCCCTCGCCTACGAGCTGGGCGCCCGCCTCGCCCCGGGACCGGTCCCCGCCCCGGCGCCGGACGCCGCGGCGCGAGCGGTGCCGGACCTGGCCCTCCGGCTCACCGGCGTCTTCGTCGCCGTCCCGCGGGAACGCGACCGCGCGGTCCTCGTCCTCGACCGGGGCCTGCTGGCCCGCGAGCCGGGCCCGGTCGTCGCCGCCCTGCGTGACCGGCTCGCGACCCCGGTCGTCCCCGACCCGCCGGTCGCGGTCCCCCCGTCGACGGTCACGACCTCCCTGCCCCACACCGCCCACGTCGCGGCCGTCCGGGCCGCGCTGACGCTCATCGCGGCCGGCGACGCGTACCAGGTGAACCTCGCGCAGCGCCTCCTCGCGCGGTGGCCGGCCGACGTGACCGCCCTGTACCGACGCCTCCGTGCGGCCTCGCCGGCCAGTCACGCCGCGCTGCTCCCCGACCTCGGCCTCGCGTCGGCCTCGCCGGAGCGGTTCCTGCAGGTCCGCGGCGGCCGGGTCGTGACCGAGCCGATCAAGGGCACCCGGCCGCGGGCGGACGACGCGACCCTCGACGCCGCGCTGGCCGACGACCTCGCGACCGCGACGAAGGACCGGGCCGAGAACGTCATGGTCGTCGACCTCGAGCGCAACGACCTCGGGCGCGTCTGCCTCCCCGGCAGCGTCCGCGTGCCGGCGCTCCTCGAGCTGCGGGCGCTCCCGACCGTCTGGCACCTCGTCTCGACGGTCACCGGCACGCTGCGGCCGGGGACGGGGTACGGGGCGCTGCTGCGGGCGACCTTCCCGAGCGGGTCCGTGACCGGCGCACCGCGCCTGGCGGCGATGCGGGCCATCGGGCGCCTCGAGCCGGTGCGCCGGGGCTGGTACTGCGGTGCGGTCGGGTTCCTCGGTGCCGGCGAGGCGGGCCTCTCGGTCGCGATCCGGACCGCGACGCTGCACGCGGACGGCACCGCGACCTACGGCGCGGGCGGCGGGATCGTCGCCGACAGCGAGCCCGACGCCGAGGTCGCGGAGTCCCTGGACAAGGCGGTCCCGTTCCTCCGCGCGGTCGGGGCGACGGGTGTCGCGCCCGCGGCGCCGCGGGCGGCCCGGTGGGTCCGCACGTGAGCGCGGACGCGCGCGCCTGGCTCGACGGGACGGTCCTGCCGGCGGCGACGGCGGCCCTCCCGGCGACCGATCTCGGTCTGCGACAGGGACTCGGCGTGTTCGAGACGCTCCGCGTGCGCTCCGGGCGGGCCGCCGGCGCCGAGCTGCATCTGGCCCGGCTCGAGGACGGTGGACACCGGCTCGGGATCGACGTCGACCGCGGGGCGGTCCTGGCGGGGATCGCCGCCGTGCTCGACGGCGCCCCCGACGTGGACCTGCTGGTGCGCATCACGGTGACCGCCGGCGACGCGGCGCCGGACTGGCCCCCCGTCCCGGCCGGGCGCCCGCGCGTCCTCGTCACCCGCGGCCCCGCCCCGGCACTGCCCGCCCCCGCCGTCGACGCGGTCGTCGTCGCCGGCCCGCGCGCACCGGCCGGCCTCGGCGACGTGAAGACCACGTCCTACGCCGGATCCGTGCTGGCGCAGCGCCGAGCGCGCGCCCGAGGGGCCGAGGTGGCGCTGCTCGAGGACGACGGCGCCGTCCGGGAGGCGGCCGACGGGAACGTGCTGGCGCTCCACGGCACGACGCTGACGACGCCGCCGGCCGACGGACGCATCCTCGCCGGCGTCACCCGGCGCCTCGTCCTCGACCTCGCGCCGGGGCTGGGGCTGACGGTCCGCGAGGCCGACCTGGCGCGCCCGGACCTCGACACGGCGGACCTCGTCCTGGTCAGCTCGGCCGTGCGGCGGCTGCGTCCGGTGCGGCGCGTCGACGGCACCGCCGTCGCGGCCGGGGACGGCGCCCACCCCGTCGTCGCGCGCCTGCTGGCCGGGCTCGAGGACCTGGCCACGGCGTCCGAGCCCCTCCGCGCCCCGCGGGCGCGCTGAGCCGAGCGGACGACCGACGCCGGGTCCGGCCACCCGACCTCAGGCGCCGGGCGCGCCGCTCGTCGGGTCGCCCGGATCGGCGAGGTCCTCGACGTCCTCAAGCCCCAGCTCGACCAACCGCGCCCGGTGCCGCGCCAGCAGGTCCATCGCGAGCTCGCGGACGCGGTCCCCCCCGGACGCGGCCCCCTCGAACAGGACGCGGAGGGCGTCGGTCCGCTCCGCACCCTGCTGGAACGCGGTCAGGGCCCGCCCGAGCAGGTCCGCGACGAGCCCACGGGCGCGCCGGCGCGCCGCGGCGTCCCCGAGCTGCGTGCGCAGCAGGGCGAGGGCGGCCGCCTCGGCCTCCTCCCGGGCGTCCAGGGTCCGCACGAGGACCTCGGCGCTCCGCGCGTCCAGCAGCGGCACGACCGTCCGCGCGAAGTCGCGCGCGAGCGGGATGCCGAACGCGAAGAACACCGACGCACCGAACCAGTCGTCGAGGGGCGCGCGGTCGAAGAACGCGTCGAACAGCGCCTTCTGGCGGTCCATCGCGGCCTCGGGGAGGTCCGTCAGCTCGCCGAGGCGGCCGCGGAGCGCCTCGTACGCGTCGTGCTCGCGCCGCGCGAAGGTCGCGACACGGTCGGCGCTGCGCGCGTCCGGCGCGTGGCGGACCGCCGTCGACATCGCGGAGAAGGACCGCAGCTGCCCGTACGCCAGGACGCCGAGCAGCTCCGCGACGGCGAGGTCCCGCACGGCGCTCACCGTCCGCCGTCCCCGGGCCGGCGCGGGCGCCACCCGAGCCGCTCGGAGATCTCGCGGGCGCTGCGCAGCACCCGGAGGGCGACGTTCTCGGGCTCGGGCAGCCGCGCGGTCGGTGCGACGATGCCGACCGCGGCGACCGCGCGACCGGTGTGGTCGAACACGGGCGCCGCGACGCCGGCGGCACCGGGCTCGATCTCGTCACGCGTGTACGCGACGCCGCGCTGACGGACCGGACGCAGCTCGTTGAGGCGCTCGCCGTCGGGCAGGAAGGCGAGCAGCGCCTTGCCGTGCGCGGCCATGCCGAGCGGGTGGCGGAACCCGACCCGGTAGTTGACCTGCACGAACCGGCCGTCGGGCTCGATCACCTCGACCACGACCACGTCCTCGCGGTCGCGGACGGCGAGGCAGGCGGTCTCGTTCGTGTCGTCGCTGAGCGCCCGCAGGGCCGGCCCGGCCAGCCGTCGGACCTCGAGCCCCTGGGCGGCGCGGACGCCGAGCTCGAGCATCGCGAGGCCCAGCCGGTACCGCCGCGACTCGGGGTCCCGCGTGACGAACCCCTCCTCGGCCAGCGTCTCGAGGAGCCGGTACAGGACCGCGCGGTCGAGGCCGGTGGCCTCCGAGAGGGAGGACACCGTCGCGCCCTCGGCGTCGCCCCCCAGGGCCTTCAGGACGACGAGGCCCCGCGAGAGCGTCCGGGAGCCGCCGCCCCGCGTCGCGGCCCGGCGCTCGGGCTCGGGGGCGCGCTCGGCCGCGGACCGCTTCTCGGTCGCGGACCGCTTCTCGGCGGCCGCGCGGCGCGGCGCCGCGGCGCGCGCCGCAGGTCGACGCTCGGAGGGGGTGACCACGCCGACTCCAGACGGCCCGCGGGGCCGCGGACGGACCAGGGAGTGTCGCGCGCGCGCCGCGCACGGTCAAGTGCGGTCGTGGCCCCGGGTCGCCCGCGACGCGCCGGCGGTACGGTCCGTCTCGCCCCTCCCCGCCCGTCCCCGAGGGCCCGCGGCGCAGGAGACGCTGGTGCGCGACATCATCGGCACGCTGGCCGACTGGCAGGCCGTGGGCGAGCGCTTCGCCCTGGCCACGGTGACGAGCACCTCGCGGTCGGCCCCCCGCCCGGCCGGTGCGGCCCTGGCGCTGCATCCGGACGGCCGCATCGTCGGCAGCGTCTCGGGGGGCTGCGTCGAGGGGGCCGTCGTCGAGGTCGCCACGGAGGTGCTGCGCACCGGGGTCCCGCAGCGCTGCCGGTACGGGATCACCGACGCCGACGCGATGGCGGTCGGACTGACCTGCGGGGGCACGATCGAGGTGCTGGTCCGGGCCGTCGGTGACGCACCCCCCCTCGGCGACCTGCGGGCGCTGGTCACCGCGGACGCCCCCGCCGCGCTCGCGACGGTCGTCGAGCACGCCGACCGGCCCGACCTGGTCGGCGCCGCGGTCGTGGTCGGACCGGATGGAACATCCGGTGACCTCGCGGGGGACGATGGCGACCGCACGGAACTGGACGCAGCCGTCGTCCGCGCGGCCCGGGCGGCGATCGCCGCCGGCGCGACCGGCCTCCGGCGCCTCGGTGGCGCGGGCGAGGAGCTCGGACTCGACGTCGGCGTCCTCGTCGAGGTGTTCACGCCCCGTCCGCGGATGATCGTCGTCGGCGCCGCGGACCACGCGGACGCGGTCGTGCGCATCGGACGGTTCCTCGGGTTCCACGTCACGGTCTGCGACCCGCGCGCCAGGTTCGCGACGGCGGCGCGCTTCCCGGACGCCGACCTGGTCGTCGCGGACTGGCCCCATCGCGTGATCGAGGGTGCGGATCTCGACGCCCGCGCGGCCATCTGCGTCCTGACCCACGACCCGAAGGTCGACGTCCCGGCGCTCCGAGCGGCCCTCACGGGCTCCGCCGGGTACGTCGGTGCCATGGGGTCCCGGCGCACCCATGCCGACCGGGTGGAACGGCTGCGCGCGACCGGGCTGGACACGGCGGCCCTCGAGCGTCTCCGCTCCCCCATCGGGCTCGACCTCGGGGGGCGGACCCCGGAGGAGACCGCGGTCGCGGTCGCCGCCGAGCTGCTGCAGCTGCGCAGCGGTGCCACCGGCCTCCCGCTCCGCGACCTCGACGGGCCGCTCCACGCGCCGTCGGACCTCCCCAGCCGGACGTGACGGACGGCGCGGACCCGACGGTCACGACGGTCGTCCTCGCCGCCGGCGCCGCCCGCCGGTTCGGCGGCGCGAAGCTCGGCGCCGACCTCCGGGGTCGACCGCTGCTCGCGCACACCATCGGTGCCGCCCGGGCGGCGGGGCTCCACGTCGTGGTGGTGGTCGCCCCGGACGGTCCGGCCCGCGACATCGCCGGGGCCGCCCGCGCCGACGTCGTCGTGAACCCCGACCCCGACCGCGGCCTCTCCTCCTCCCTCGCGGCCGGACTGGACGCGCTGCCGGCCACGACCGCCGCCGCGGTCGTGCTCCTCGGGGACCAGCCGGACGTCGCGCCCGCCGCGATCCGGGCGGTCGTGACGGCCTGGCGGGCGGACCCGGCGCGGCCGCAGCGCGCGCGGTACGAGGACGGACCCGGCCACCCGGTGGTCCTCCCCCGCGCCCTCTGGGAGGCCGCGACCGCCGCCGGTGGCGACCGCGGGGCCGCGCCGCTGCTGGCGACGTCGTCGGTGGGCGAGGTCGCGATCGACGGCCCCCGGCCGCCCGACGTCGACACCCCGGCCGACCTCGCGGCCCTCTCGGCCGACCTCCGCTCGGAGTCCCTCGCCGACCCGCGCCGCCGCGACGCAGGTCGGCGCCGGCCGTCGGGGGACCGGCGATAGCCTCTCGGGTGCCCCCGACGACCAGGATCCCGACGTGTCCGACGACATCGAGCGCCTCATCGGCGGCTCCCGCAGGGCCTACGACAAGCTGTTCGAGTCCCGGATCCTGTTCCTGAAGGGCCCCCTCGAGGACGACGTCGCGGACAACCTCGTCGCCCAGCTCCTGGCCCTCGACGCCGAGTCCGACGAGGACATCACCCTGTACGTGAACTCCCCCGGCGGGATCATCACGGGGATGTTCGCGCTGTACGACTCGGTGCGACTGCTGCGCTCGAAGGTGAACACCCGGTGCATCGGGCTGGCGGCCTCGGCCGCCGCGTTCCTGCTCTGCACCGGGACGGGGACCCGGGCCGCGACCGAGAGCGCCCGGATCATGATCCACCAGCCGCTCGGCGGTGCCCGCGGGACCGCGAAGGACATCGAGATCCAGGCCAAGAACATCGTCTGGATGCGCGAGCGCATCAACGAGATCATGGCCGACCGCACCGGGCAGACCCTCGAGCGCATCCAGAAGGACACCGACCGCGACTTCTGGATGACCGCGGCCGAGGCGAAGGACTACGGCCTCATCGACGAGGTCGTCGCGGCGCACAGCGGCTCGTAACCGCGGCGTTCCGACGTCCCTGTGCGGCCCGACTGATGCCGGGGCGCTCGCGGCACCGGCTCGCGCCGCTCGCCCTGCTCGTCGCCCTCCCCCTGCTGCCGCTGCCATGGCGCGCCGCTCCTCCGTCGGCGGGTCCGGGGACGGCGTGGCGCCTCGACGGTCGCCTCGAGATCGCCGAGGAGCCGGTGGACCCGCCGGGGACCGTCCTCTGGCTGGCCGCGGGTCGTCCGCAGCTGCTCGGGGAGCGGGTGCGCGAGGTCGTCACGGGTCGAGCGACGGGCGTCCCCCTCCTGCGGGGCGACGCGGCGACGACGTCGGGCGTGGCCGTCCCCGCCGTCACCGCCGCCGCACTCGCGGCCGCGGGGCTCCCCGCGGACGCCGCGGCGACCGCCCGACTGACCCTCCGCGCGGGCCCGCTCGACCTCGGCCGCCTGACCGCCGGGCTCCATCTCGGTGACAGCCACGGGCTCGCCGTCGCCGTCGCGGTCCTCCGCGCCGAAGGTGTGCTCGACCTCGGGACGGCCACGGTCGCCGCGACCGGGCGGGTCGGCCCCGACGGGACCGTGCTCCCGGTCGGGGGGATCGGCCCCAAGGTCGGCGCGGCGGTGCGGTCCGGCGCGACCGAGATCCTGGTGCCGCGCGACCAGGAGGAACTGGCCCGGGCGGTCCGGACCGACCGACCGATCCGCGTGCGCGGCGTCGGACACCTCTCCGAACTGCTCGACCCGCCGCCAGCGTCTCCACGGGCCGGGCCCGCCGGGACTCAGGCGTCGTCGCCCGACGGGACGTAGAGGTAGTACTCCTCGTCCTCCTGCTCCCAGTCCATCCGCAGCACCCCGCGCGCGACGGCGGCCTTGCAGAACTGGAGGAACCCGCCGTACCCGAGGTCCTTCTCGCTGAACCCGGGCTGACGCTTCCGGACCTGGTCCTTCAGCCCCGAGAGCGGCGGGTCGCCGCCGAGCTCCTCGGCGAGCTCGGCCACCGTCCGGCGCAGCAGGTCGAACGCCTCGTCGACGCCGGTCGAGCGCTCGGCGAACTCGACCTGCGGGTCGCCCTGCGCCGTCCCCTCGGAGAGCACGAGGACCTTCTGCTCGGCGAGGTGGTGGAGCATCTCGCGGAAGCCCCGGAAGCCGTAGTCCTGCTCGGCGAACGTCGGATCCTTGCGCAGCAGCGCCCGCTTCAGGTTCGAGGACAGGACCACGCCGTCCGTCGACGAGCCCTGCAGCCCCGACAGGGTCCGCGTCACCAGACGCTCGAGCGCCTGGAGGTCGCCCTCGGCCGCCGGCACCGCACCGCCGTCCCCACCGCGCCGCGAGGCCGCCTTCTTCGAGCGTCCCCGGCCCGAGCGCCCCGCGCCGTCGGACGGCGCGGAGGAGCTGCGACCGTCCAGGCGCTGGACACCGTCGAGGCGGTCGAAGAACAGGAACTCGTCGCAGGCCCCCGGCAGCATGGCGGACGTCGAGCCCTTGACCCCGACGCCGATGACCCGGCGGTTCAGCTCGCGGAGCTTCCCGACGAGCGGCGTGAAGTCGCTGTCACCCGAGACGATGACGAACGTCGAGACGAAGTCGCGGGTCAGCGCCAGCTCGATCGCGTCGACCGCCATCTGGATGTCGGCCGCGTTCTTCCGGACCGAGTCCGAGCGCTGCGGGATCTCGACCAGCTCGACGTTGGCGTCGACCATCCCCCGCCGGTCCTCGCGGAACAGGTTCCAGTCCGCGTAGGCCTTGCGGGCGATCAGCCGGCCGCGCTCGGCCAGGGCGTCCATCAGCGGCTTCGGGTCGAAGCGGAGACCGACGCTGCGCGCGCCGATGGCGACGTTCTCGTGGTCGATGAAGACCGCGAGGCGCTCCTCGAGCTGTTCAGGGTTCGTCATGCCCCCACGCTACTCGCCGCGACGAGGGGGTCCGGCCGCCGCGCCTCAGAGGGCGGCGAGCTCGCGCAGGGTCGCGTCGTCGACGTCGGCGGGCAGCAGCGTGCCGTCCACCTCGAGCACCGGGACCCCACCGACCCCCCGCCGCCGGAGCGCGAGGAAGCGGCCGCGGAGGTCCGCCGCGGCCCCCCGGTCGTCCAGGAGGGCCGTGACGGCGGCCGCGTCCAGCCCGATCCCCACCGCGAGGGTCGTGAGGACCCCGGCGTCGGCGACGTCGGCGCCGTCCGTCCAGTAGGCGCGGAGGACCGCCAGTCGCCACGCCGCGCCGAGGTCGGCCGCCTCGGCGAGGCTCCCGACGAGGTGCACCGGGAGGGTCGGGACCCGTCGGGTCGGACGACGCAGCTCGAGTCCGAGCGCCGCCGCCGGAGCCGCGGCAGCCTCGAGGCCGGCCAGCTGGTCCAGGGTCACCGGCAGGGCCGCCTCGACCCCGAGCACGTCGATCCCGCTGAACGCGACGGGCCGGCCGGCGTCGGCCAGCCGCTGGCACCGGAGCACCGCCAGGGCGGCCGCCGGGGCCGTCACGTCCCAGTGGAGGGTCAGCACGGGTCGAGGGTAGGTGCGACGGGGGTCCCCCCGACCGGGGACCTCCGGCACCCCCGTCCGTGCGCCGTGGGGACGTACGGTCCTCCGGACCACGTCGGGCGTGTCGGAGCGTCCGCCCGACGGGGAGGGGTGACGTGGCACGGGAGCTGCGGGTGTTCCAGCCCCTCGAGGGCGATGCCGACGCCGTCGGCGCCGTGTTCGAGGGCGACCCCGCCGCCTGGCTGCCGGCGGCCACCCCCTCCGGGGACGGCGTCGGGATGACCGTGCGGGCCGGCGGGCTGGAGCGTCGGGTCCGGGCCTCCCTGGGCGCCCCGTGGCACGCCTCGCGCACGGCCTGGCGCGCCCTCTCCTGGGAGCCGGTCAGCGGCGAGGGCGACGGGGCGCACCCGGTCCGCGTCCTGCCGACCCTCGACGGCGAGCTCGGGCTCCACGTCGACGACACCGGCCGACCGACGCTCGTGCTCGACGCCCGGTACCAGCCCCCCGGTGGTCTGCTCGGTGCCGCCGTGGACGCCGTCGCGCTCCACCGCGTCGCGCGCGTCACCGGGGAGAACCTGCTGAGGGACGTCGGTGCGGCCCTCCGTGACGCCGCGTCAGAGCGGGGCGCGCCAGCGCACGCGGGTCCCGCCCCCCGGGGCTGACCCGAACTCGAGCCGCCCACCGCGCTCATGGGCCCGCGCGCGCAGGTTCGCGAGCCCCAGGCCCCCGCCGTCGTCGCGACGCCCGGGCGTCCGCCCCGGCCCGTCCCCGTCGTCGACCACCTCGACGGTGAGCGCCCCGTCGGCGACGGCGACCGTCACGGTGACGGCGGTCACCGCACCGGCGTGCTTCACGACGTTGGCGAGGCTCTCGCGGAGGACCGGGAGCACGGTGTCGGCCAGGTCCGCCGGGACGGCCGTGTCGATCGGACCGTCCAAGCGGAGCCGCGGCGTCAGGCCGAGCAGCGGTGTCAGCTCCTCGAGCACGGCGACGACCCGGCCGCGCAGCCCGTCGCCGTCCGTCGGCCCGTCGTGCAGCGCGAAGATGGTGGCGCGGATCTCACGGACGATGCCGTCGATGCGGTCGATGCTCTGCTCGAGCCGCTCGAGGACCGCCGCGGGGGCGTCCGGCAGCCCGGCGGCGACGCGGCGCGCCGACTCGAGGCCGAGGCCGGTGGCGTAGAGGTTCTGGATGACGGTGTCGTGGAGGTCGCGCGCGATCCGCTCGCGCTCCCGCGTCAGCACCAGCTCGCTCGTCCGCTCCCCCAGGCGTGCGACGGCGACCGCGCCGCCGGCGATCGTCGCCAGCGCGACGACGGCCCGCTCGTCGTCGAGGTCGAACGGCGTCCCGTCGGCCTTCTCGGCGAGGTAGAGGTTGCCGAACACGTCCCCCTGCACGACGATCGGCGCCCCGAGGAAGCTGTGCATCGGGGGGTGCCCCGGCGGGAGACCGCTCGAGGCGTGATGCGAGGCCATGTCCTCGAGCCGCAGCGGTCGCGGATCGCGGATCAGGTGCCCGAGGAGGCCCCGGCCGGTCGGGAGCGGTCCGATGGCGGCGGCGTCCGCGGCGGGGATGCCGGCGTGGACGAACGAGACCAGCCGCGTCCCGCCGTCGTCGAGGACCCCGAGGGCCCCGTACCGCGCGTCGACCAGCGAGCAGGCCGAGACGACGATGCGGTCGAGGACCGAGCTCAGGCTCAGCCCCTCGGCGACGGCGGCGACCGCGTCCAGGAGGCGCGGCAGACGGGGGTCGCCGACGTCCATCACCCCGCCCCCGTCCACGGACCGGACCGACCGGTGGGGACCGGACGACGCCGGCGCCCCGGGTGCCCCGGGCCCGGAGGGCAGCGTAGCCTCGGGGTCCCGCGATCCCGGAGGCCCCCGTGGCGGTCCGCGTCTACCTCGTCGACGACCACGAGGTCGTGAGACGCGGCCTGCGCGAGCTGATCGAGCTGGAGGACGACCTGGAGGTCGTCGGTGAGGCCGGGACGGCCGGGATGGCGCTGGCCGGTCTGGCGCAGCACGAGCCGGACGTCGCCGTCCTCGACGTGCGACTCCCCGACGGGAACGGCGTCGAGGTCTGCCGCGACGCCCGGGCGCGGCAGCCGGGCCTGGCCTGCCTGATGCTGACGTCGTTCGGTGACGACGAGGCGCTGTTCGACGCGATCATGGCCGGGGCGGCCGGCTACCTGCTGAAGGACATCCGCGGGGCCGACCTCATCGACGCCATCCGCCGCGTGGCGAACGGCGACTCGCTGCTGGACCCCGCCCTGACCGGGAAGGTGCTGCAGCGACTGCGCGACGGGGACAGGGAGGACCCGCGCCTCGCCAGCCTCAGCGAGCAGGAGCGGCGCATCCTCGCCCTGATCGCCGAGGGCCTGACGAACCGCGAGATCGGCGGCGAGCTGCACCTCGCCGAGAAGACCGTGAAGAACTACGTCTCGAACCTGCTCGCGAAGCTCGACATGCAGCGTCGCACCGAGGCCGCCGTGTTCTACACGCAGGTCTCGCAGGAGCGGCACCAGGACTGACCCGACCGCGCGGGACGCGGCGCGGTACGGTCCGGTCCGCCGGAGGCGCGCGTCGCCGCCGGCACCCCACCCGGGGAGCTCGGGACAGCCGGGCTGAGAGGGCGGCCGGAGGCGCCGCCGACCCGTGGAACCTGAGCCGGGTAATGCCGGTGGAGGGAGGTGCGGCATGGCCCCGTCGACCCCGCTGCTCCGTGCGGTCGTGCTGGCGGGCGGCGACCCCCTGCCGGCCGCGGTGCTGCCGGCCGCGGCGGACGCCCTCGACGCCGCGGGACTGGTCATCGCCGCCGATGGTGGACTGGCGCACGCCGCGCGGCTGGGCCGGACCGTCGACGCCGTCGTCGGGGACCTCGACTCGGTGGACCCCGCCGACCTGTCCGCGGCCGAGGCCGCCGGCGCCCGGATCCACCGCCACCCCCCCGAGAAGGACGCGACGGACCTCGCGCTCGCCCTCGACCACGTGCTGGCCCGCGCGCTCGGCGCCGGCCCGGGGCGGCGGGTCGACGTCACGGTCGTGGGCGGACACGGCGGGCGGGCGGACCACCTGCTCGGGAACGCCCTGCTGCTCGGCAGCGACCGGTACGCGCCGCTGCGGCTCCGCGCGCTCTGGGGCGACGCGGTCCTGCGCGTCGTGCGCGACGCCGCCGTGCTCGACGGGGCCCCGGACGCCCTCGTCTCGCTGCTCGCCCTCCACGGCCCCGCGCTCGGGGTCCGGACCGAGGGGCTCCGCTTCCCGCTCGACGGCGCCGCGCTGCGGCCGGGTTCGTCGCTCGGGCTCTCCAACCGCATGACCGGGACGACGGCCCGCGTCGCGCTCGACACCGGCGTGATCCTGACCGTCCAGCCCGGCCCCTGACCCGAGGTCCCACCCGTGCGACGCTCCCTCGCCACCATCGCCACCGGCGCCCTGCTCGTCGCGGGCTGCGGCGCCGAGGCGCCGCGGACCGTGACCCTCCTGACGCACGACTCCTTCGACGTCTCCGAGGAGGTGCTCGCCGCGTTCGAGGCGGAGCAGGGGCTGGAGGTCCGCGTCGTGCCGCTGGGCGACGCCGGCGCGGCCCTGAACGCCGTCGCGCTGACCGCGGACGACCCCGGTGGCGACGTGCTGTTCGGCGTCGACTCGACGTTCCTGACGCGCGCGCTCGCGGCCGACGTGTTCCTGCCGCACCTCGCGGCCGACCTCGACGCGGTCGACCCGTCCTTCCTGCCGCCCGACGACCGCGTGACCCCGGTCGACTTCGGGGACGTCTGCGTCAACGCCGACCTCGCGTGGTTCGCCGACCGGGGTCTGGCGGTCCCGCGGACGCTCGAGGACCTCGCGGATCCGGCCTACCGCGGCCTCCTCGTGGTGCAGAACCCGGCCACCTCCTCACCCGGCCTCGCCTTCCTCCTTGGGACGATCGAACGCCTCGGTGAGGAGGACGCGTTCCGGTACTGGGCCGAGCTCCGAGCGAACGACGTGCTGGTCACCGACGGCTGGACCGACGCGTACTACGGCGCGTTCACCCACGCCGGGGGCGGGGACCGGCCGCTGGTCGTCTCGTACGCCTCCAGCCCCCCGGCCGAGGTCCTCTTCGCCGAGGAGCCGCTGGACGTCGCCCCGACCGGGGTGCTGCTGGACACCTGCCACCGCCAGGTCGAGTACGCCGGCGTCCTGCGCGGCGCGACGGACGTCGGGGCCGCCCGAGCGCTGGTCGACGCGCTGCTCTCCCCGGCGTTCCAGGCCGACCTGCCGCTGACGATGTTCGTGTTCCCCGTCCGGGGCGACGTCGCCCTCCCGGAGGTCTTCGCCACCCACGCGGTGCTCCCGGACGCGCCGGTGGCCATGGACCCGGCCCGGATCGACGCCGGTCGGGAGACCTGGATCGCGCGGTTCGACGCCGTGGTCCTCCGGTGAGCCGGGGTCGGACCGCGCTGGCGGTCGGTCCCCTCGCGTTCCTGCTCCTGCTGTTCGTCGTCCCGCTCGGGCGGGTCCTCACCGTCGGACTCCTCGACGCCGAGGGAGGACCGCTGACCCCCCTCCTCGACGTCGTGGCCGACCCCCGCCTGCGGGAGGCGGCATGGTTCACGCTGTGGCAGGCCGTGGCGTCCACGGGCCTGACCCTGGCCGTCGGACTCCCCGTCGCGGCCGTCCTCTCCCGCCTGGAGTTCCGCGGCCGACGGGTCGTCGAGGCGGCGGTCATGGTCCCCTTCGTCCTGCCCACCGTCGTCGTCGGGGCGGCGTTCGTCGCGCTGCTCGGCGCGCTCCCGTCCGGACTCGTGCCGCAGCGCGGCGTCCTCCCGATCCTGCTCGCGCACGCGTTCTTCAACGTCGCCGTCGTCGTCCGGACCGTCGGGGGACTGTGGCAGCACCTCGACCCCGCCCCCGCGCTGGCCGCCCGCGGCCTCGGGGCCGGTCCCCTCCGGGCGTTCCTCGTCGCGACCCTGCCCCGGCTGCGACCGGCCGTCGCGGCCGCGGCGGTGGTCGTGCTGCTCTTCACGATGACCTCGTTCGGGGTCGTCCTCGTCCTCGGCGGCTCCGGTGCGGCGACCCTCGAGGTCGAGATCCACCGCGCCACGGTCCGGTTCCTCGACCTCGGGACGGCCGCGGCGCTCTCGGTCGTCCAGCTCGTCGCGGTCGTCGCGACGCTCGGGGTGTACGCCCGACTGCGCCGACGGGCCGGGAGCGAGCGGCTGCGGCGGGCGACGGCGGCCCGTCGCCGTCCGCGGAGCGCCGGCGAGCGCACGGCCGTCGCCGCCGCGCTCGCCGTCCTCGGGCTGCTGCACGGCGCCCCGCTGGCCGCCCTGGTGCTGCGATCGCTCCGGGTCGGGGACGGCTGGGGTCTGGCCCACTACCGGACGCTGGACGCGCCGACCCGGGCGGCCGTCCTCTCGGTCGCGCCGCTCGAGGCGCTGTGGAACTCGATCACCATCGCGGCCGCGGCGACGGCCGTGGCGGTCCTCCTCGGCCTCGCCGCCGCCGTCGCCGCCGCGTCGGGCTCGCGGCTCGGGCGGTTCGCCGACGGCGCCCTGATGCTGCCCCTCGGGACCAGCGCGGTGACGCTGGGCCTGGGACTGCTGCTGACCTTCCGGACCGGTCCGCTGGCCGGTCGCGGCGCCGTCCTCCTCGTCCCCCTCGCGCAGGCGCTGATCGCGACCCCGTTCGTCGTCCGGACCGTCCTGCCCGTCCTCCGCGACATCGACGACCGGCTCCGCGAGGCGGTCGCGACCCTCGGCGCCGCGCCGCGGCGCGTCCGGCGCGAGGTGGACCTGCCGATCGTGTCGCGGGCGACCCTGGTCGCGGCCGGGTTCGCGTTCGCGATCTCCGTCGGCGAGTTCGGCGCGACCGTGTTCGTCGCCCGGGCGACCAGCCCGACGGTCCCCGTCGCGATCGAGCGGGCCCTCGGCCTGCCGGGGGCGGTGAACCTCGGCCGGGCGCTCGCGCTCTCGGTCCTGCTGGCGCTGCTGACCGGAGTCGTGGTGCTGCTGGTCGACCGGGTCCGCGTCGGCGCGCTGGGACGGTTCTGAGATGCTGCGCCTCTCCGGGGTGACGGCCGGGTACGGCGACGCGCCGGCGGTGCTGCAGGACGTCGACCTCGACGTCGCCGCCGGCGAGGTCGTCGCGCTCCTCGGCCCGAGCGGCAGCGGGAAGTCGACGCTGCTGCGCTGCGTGGCCGGCCTGACGCCGCTGCGGGGCGGTCGCGTCGACATCGGCGGTGCCGACGCCACCGACCTCCCCGTCGAGCGGCGGGGCGTCGGACTCGTGTTCCAGGACCACGCCCTGCTGCCCCACCGCGACGTCACCGGGAACGTCGGGCTCGGCCCGCGGCTGCAGGGCCTCGCCGCGTCCGAGGTCGCGAGCCGCGTCGCGGCCGTCCTCGCCGACGTCGGGCTCGGACACCTCGCGGACCGGCCGGTCGACGCCCTGAGCGGTGGGGAGCAGCAGCGGGTCGCGCTCGCGCGCGCTCTGGCCGCACGTCCGCGCCTGCTCCTCCTCGACGAGCCGTACGGGGCCCTCGACCGACCGCTGCGCGAGCGGCTCCTCGACGAACTGCCGCCGCTCGTCCGCGCGGCCGGGGCGGCGGCCGTCCTCGTGACCCACGACCAGGACGACGCGCTCGCGGTCGCGGACCGGGTCGCCGTGCTGCTCGCGGGCCGCCTCCGCCAGCTCGCCGATCCCGAGACCTGCTGGACGCGGCCCGCGGACCCCGACGTCGCGCGGTTCCTGGGGGCCGGCCCGCTGCTGCCGGTACGGGTCCGCGACGGCGTCGGCGAGGGACCGGCCGGACGCCTCCCGCTGCCCGACGTCCCCGACGGCCCGGCGCGGGTGCTGCTGCCCGCGGCCCGGCTCGCGTTCGACGACGGGACGGCGCGCGGCGGGGACGTCGTCGTCCCGGCGGTGCTCCTCGGCAGCCGGTTCGCCGGCGACCACCACTCCGTCCGGGTGGAGGTGGCGGGATCCGCCCACCCGGTCCGCCTGCGCCGGCCGGCCCCGCCCACCGCGGGCCCGGGCGCAGCCGTCCGGCTCCGGATCGCGGCCTCGGACCTCGTCGCGTACCCGGGGTCCGCGACTCAGTAGACGGGGATGCTCGGGTCGACGCTGCGGGCGTAGAGGTCGATGCCGCCCCGCATCGACCGGGCGCGGAACCCCGCGCCGCGGAGGAGCCGGACGGACTCGAGCGACCGGACCCCGCCCTTGCAGTGGACGACGTACTCCGCCTGGGGGTCCAGCTCGGCCAGTCGACCCGCCAGCGCGTCCTTCGGGATGAGGACGGCGCCCGGGATCCGGTTGATCTCGTACTCGTGGGGCTCCCGGACGTCGAGGAGCACCAGCCCGTCGCGGCCGGCGATCTCGGCGTACTCGGAGGGCAGGATCTCGAGGTCGCGGAGCTCCGCGACCTCGTCCTGGGTCGGCGCGCGGTCGTGGGCCGGGACGCCGCAGAACTCCTCGTAGTCGATGAGCTCGGTCAGCGTCGGCGCGTCGCCGCAGACCGGGCAGGTCGGGTCCCGCCGGACGCGGACGTAGGTCCAGTCCTGCTCGAGCGCGTCGTACACGCCGAGGCGGCCGACCATCGACCGACCGATGCCGGTGATGACCTTCACGACCTCGATGCCCTGCGCGGTCCCGATGTGACCGGCCATCACGCCGAACACCCCGCCCTCGGCGCAGCTCGGGACCATCCCCGGCGGCGGCGGCTCCGGGTACATGCAGCGGTAGCACGGCCCCTCACCGGCCCAGAACACACTGAGCTGCCCCTCGAACCGGAAGATGGAGCCGTAGACGTTGGGCGTGCCCGTCAGCACGCAGGCGTCGTTGACGAGGTACCGCGTCGGGAAGTTGTCCGTCCCGTCGGCGACGACGTCGTACTGCGACACGAGGTCGAGCGCGTTCTCGCTCGTCAGGAACGTGCGGTGCTCGACGACGCGGACGTTCGGGTTGAGGTCCTCGATGGCCGCCCGCGCGGACTCGACCTTGTGGCGCCCGAGGTCGGAGGTGCCGTGGATGACCTGGCGCTGGAGGTTCGAGGCGTCCACGACGTCGTCGTCGACGAGGCCGATCGTGCCCACGCCGGCCGCCGCGAGGTACAGCGCGAGCGGCGACCCCAGCCCGCCCGTGCCGACGAGCAGCACGCGGGCCGCCTTCAGCCGCTCCTGCCCCGCCAGTCCGACCTCGGGGATGATGAGATGACGCGAGTACCGCGCGATCTCGTCGTGGCTCAGGGCCTCGCGGCGGTCGACGGCGGGACGGGTCACGGGAACCTCCGGGGGGCGCGTCGGGAGCGGGACGCGGTGCCGGCCGGGAGTCTGGCGCCCCGGACGGCCCGGACGTCGCCGCGCCGGGCGAACGGTGTCAACGTCAGACGTTCATCCCCATCGCCCGCAGCTCCTCGCGGACGTAGTCGGCGATCATCGACGTCGACCACGGCGGGGTGAAGGTGAACTCGACCTCGACGTGGTCGACCCCGGGCATCGCCCCCATGATGACCGAGCACTGCTGGTGGATGATCTCGGTGAGGGGGCAGCCCATCGAGGTCAGGGTCATCAGGACGTGGACCTGGCCGCGCTGGGGCTTGGTCACCTCGTACACGAGCCCGAGGTCGACGATGTTGTAGCCGATCTCGGGGTCGATGACGGCGCGCAGGGCGTTGCGCAGCGCCTCGGACGACGGCATCCCGTCCGCCTCGAGCGGCAGGTCCGCGAACGGGTGCGGGCGGGACGGGGCGTCCTCGACCCGTCCCGACGGCGTGTCGGCCTCGGGGATGACGTCGTCGTCGTCCAGCAGGTCCGTCGTGGCCCCGTCGTGGGCCGCGTCAGCGGTCGTCATCGTCGCCTCCGTCGTCGTGCGTCACGGCGTGCGTGCCCGCACCCCGCTGGAACGTCTCGATCGCGTCGCGGAGCGCCATCCACCCGAGCAGCGCGCACTTCACCCGGACGGGGAAGCGTGCCACGCCGCGGAAGGCCAGCGCGTCCGAGAGGTCGTCGTCACGGGCCGGGTCCTCGCCGTGCATCATCCGGCGGAACTCCTCGACCAGACCGAGCACGTCCTCCACGGGCCGCCCCGTCACCGCCTCCGTCATGGCCGAGGCCGAGGCCTGGCTGATGGAGCAGCCCTCGCCGTCGAACGCCACCCCGTCGAGCCGCCCGTCGCGGATGCGGACACGGAGGTCCATCTCGTCGCCGCAGAGCGGGTTCGAGTGGTGGACGTGCGCATCCTCGCCACGGAGACCCGGCGCCCGGTTCCGGGGGCTCCGGTAGTGGTCCAGGATGAGCTCCTGGTACAGCTGCTCGAGCTCGCTCACGCCGACACCGCCGGCCGGGCGAACATCGCCCTCGCCGCCGCGATCCCCTCGAGCAGCGGCTCGAGGTCGTCGACGTCGTTGTGGACGTGGAGGCTGGCGCGGACCGTGGCCGTCGCGCCGAGCTCGCGCATCAGCGGCTTGCAGCAGTGGTGCCCGACGCGGACGCAGACGCCGCGGTCGCCGAGGACGGCGCCGATGTCGTGGGGGTGGACGCCCTCGACGGTGAACGAGATGGCGGCCCCCCGGTCGGCCATGTCCTCCGGACCGTGAACCTCGATCCCCGGGGCGTCCCGGAGCCCCGAGAGGAAGACCGCGCCGAGCTCGACCTCGTGGGCCCGGACGGCGTCCATGCCGAGGTCCTCGAGGAAGCCGACGGCGGCGCCGAGGCCGATCGCCTCGGCGATCGGCGGCGTCCCGGCCTCGAAGCGGTGCGGCACGTCGTTCCACGTCGCGCCCTCGAGCGTGACGTCGCGGATCATCTCGCCGCCGGTCAGGAACGGCTCCATCCCCTCGAGCAGCTCGGGTCGGGCGACCAGGGCGCCGATGCCGGTCGGACCGCAGAGCTTGTGCCCGGTCACCGCGTAGCTGTCCACGTCCAGTGCGGCGAGGTCGACGGGGATGTGCGGGGCCGCCTGCGCCCCGTCGACGTGGACGACGGCGTCGGGCCGGGCCGCCCGGACGAGCGCCGCCAGCTCGGCGACCGGGTTGATGGTGCCGAGGACGTTCGAGACGTGGGTGACGGCGGCGAACCGCACCCGGCCGTCGGCGACCAGCTCGCGGGCGGCGCCGAGGTCGAGACGCCCGTCCTCGGTGATCGGGACGTGGCGCAGCTCGAGGCCGTTCGCCTCGGCCGCGTGCCAGAACGGCACCATGTTGGCGTGGTGCTCCATCACCGTCGAGAGGATCGCGTCACCGGGCCGGAGGTGCCGTCGGACGTGGCCGTACGCGACGAGGTTGCAGGCCTCGGTCGCGTTCTTCGTCAGGACCACCCCACGCGGATCGGCGCCGAGGAACCGTGCCAGCGCCGCCCTGCCGCCCTCGTACCCGGCCGTCGCGGCCTCGGCCAGCGGGTAGACGCCGCGGTGGACGTTCGACCGGCCCGCGCCGTAGTACCGCTCCATCGCGTCGAGCACGACCCGCGGGGTCTGCGCCGACGCCGCCGCGTCGAGGTAGACCAGCCGACGACCCCCGACCCCGTGCTGGAGGGTCGGGAACTCGCGGCGGAGGGCGGCGACGTCGAGCACGCGGACCTCAGGCGCTCGTCTTGAGGCGCTCGTACCCGTGCTCCTCGAGCTCGTCGGCCAGCTCGGGGCCGCCCGAGGCGACGACGCGGCCACCCGACATGACGTGGACCTCGTCGGGACGGATGTACCGGAGGATCCGCGTGTAGTGCGTGATGATCAGCACGCCGAGCTCGGGGCTGCGCAGCCGGTCGACGCCCTCGCTCACGATGCGCAGCGCGTCGACGTCGAGGCCCGAGTCGGTCTCGTCGAGGACGGCGAGCTGCGGCTTCAGCAGCGCCATCTGGAGGATCTCGAACCGCTTCTTCTCCCCGCCGGAGAAGCCCTCGTTCACCGAGCGCTGCAGGAACGACTCGTCGACCTGGAGCTCGGCCATCTCGGCGCGCAGGCGCTCCATGAAGGTCCGGACGGGCAGCTCCTCGCCGCCGACGGCGTTCACGGCCGTCCGCAGGAAGTTCGTGACCGAGACCCCGGGGACCTCGACGGGGTACTGCATGGCGAGGAAGACGCCGAGGCGTGCCCGCTCGTCGGGGCTGAGCTCGTTCAGCTCGGTCCCGCGCCAGGTGATGGTCCCGCCGGTGACCTCGTAGGAGGGGTGGCCGGCGATCGTGTAGGCCAGCGTCGACTTGCCGGAGCCGTTCGGGCCCATGAGGGCGATGGTGCGGCCGCGGTCCAGATCGAGGCTGACGCCCCGGAGGATCTCGTTGCCGTCGGCCTCGACGGTCAGGTCGCGGATCTCGAGGTCTGCCATGGTCGGTCCTGTCGGGTCCAGCGCGTCGGAGCGCGCGTCGGGAGCGTGCGGGGGGTCGGGGGTGCGGCTGCGGTCAGTGCGCCGGGACGGCGGCACCGTTGGTCGGACCGGCGACGTCGACCTCGACGCGGCCGTCGGTGACACGGACGGCGTACGTCGGGACGGGCGTCACCGCGGGGAGGGTGCGCGGACGGCCGGTGTCGAGGTCGAACGTCGACCCGTGGAGCGAGCACTCCACGGCGCCGTCGACGATCTCGCCGTCCGCCAGCGACCAGCGCTGGTGCGAGCAGACGTCGTGCACCGCCCGCACCGCATCCCCCGTCCGGACGAGGCAGACGGGGACGCCGTCGACCTCGACGCGGACCGGGGCGGCGTCGGGCAGGTCCGCCAGCGCGGTCGCGGGGGCGAACGCCATCAGGACTCCTCGCGCAGGCCGAGGTCGTTGACCTGGATCGCCGAGAGGTCGGCGTCGGCGATGCGCCGCTCGATCACGTCGAGCGCGTGCTCGGTCACGCCGGGCAGGCCGGCCTCCTCGAGGACGTCCGTGAAGTAGCCGCGGACGATGAGGCGCAGCGCCGTGTCCCGGTCGATGCCCCGGGACCGCAGGTAGTAGAGGTGCCGGGCGTCGATCTGGCCCGTCGCGCTGCCGTGCCCGGCCGTGATGTCGTTGCACTCGATCTCGAGGAACGGCGTCGCGTCGGCCCGGGCGCCCTCGGTCAGGATGAGACTGCGGTTGTTCTCGTCGGTCGCCGTCCCGACCGCGTCGCGACCGACGAAGACGTTGCCGCGGAAGACGGTCCGGCTGCGGCCCTGCAGCGCGCCCTTGAACAGCACGTCCGAGGAGGCGCGGGGCGCGATGTGCCGGACGAACGGCTGGAGGTCGAACCACTGCCCGTCGCTGGCGAGGTAGATGCCGAGCGGCCGGACCTCGGCACCCGGACCCACGAGGTCGAACTCCGGCCGCAGGCGCACGGTGGCGCCGCCGGCGGTGAACGCCAGCGACCGCACGGTCGCGTCCCGGTGGACCTCCGCCTTCTGGAGCCCGAGGTGCTGCACCCCGTCGCCCCAGTCCTGGACCGAGGCCAGCCGGAGCGTGGCCCCGTCGAGGACCACGATCTCGGCGACCTCGTCCACGAGCGCGTCGACCCCGGGGGCGGACGTGTGCTCGAGGTACAGGGTGGCCCGGGCGTGGCGACCGATCACGGCGAGGATCCGGGGCAGGTGGGCCCCCGGCGTCGCGACGTGGACGTGGACGCTGAGGGGGACGTCGACCACGGCCTCGTCGGGGACGTGGATGAACACCCCGCCGGTCCAGGCGGCGTCGCTGAGCGACACCGTCCGGTCCTCGTCCGAGCCGGTCCCGTCCCCACTGGTCGTGAGCCGCCCGAGGTGGGCCTCGACGAGGTCGGCGTGCTCGACGGCCGCACGACCGAGGTCCATCGCGACGACGCCGGCCGCCGTGGCGTCCGGATGGGCCGTCACGTCGACCAGGGCACCGTCCACGACCCGCACGAGCACGCCGCCGCCCTCGACGCGGTCGAGGACGCTGGCCGGCGCCTCGGCCGCGGCGGTGGCCGCCGCGATCGCACGACCGACGTCGAACCGGACGTCGAACGGCGTGGAGCGCCAGAACTCGTCGACGTGGCTGTCGGGCCAGGCCTGGCCGACGAAACGTCGGGCGGCCGCGCGCCGTCGGTCGAGGAGCCAGGACGGCTCACCGCCGGCCTCGCCGCGTGCGACGAGGCCGCCCTCGTCGAGATCGCTGAGGATCGTCGTCATCCGATCGCCCCCTCCATCTCGATCGAGATCAGGCGGTTCAGCTCGACCGAGTACTCCATCGGGAGCTCGCGGCTGATCGGCTCGATGAAGCCGCGGACGATCATCGCCGTGGCCTCGTCCTCGTCGATGCCACGCTGCTGCATGTAGAACAGCTGGTCCTCGCTGACCCTCGAGACCGTGGCCTCGTGCTCGATGGTCGCGTCCTCCTGGTCGATCTCCATGTACGGGTACGTGTCCGTCCGGGCCTCCTCGTCGAGCATCAGCGCGTCGCACTTCACGGCGCTGCGGGCGTGGTGCGCGCCCTCCTGGATCCGGACGAGGCCGCGGTACGAGGTCCGACCGCTGCCCTTGGAGATGGACTTCGAGAGGATGTTCGAGGTCGTGTACGGCGCCGCGTGGACCATCTTGGCCCCCGCGTCCTGATGCTGCCCGTCGTTGGCGTACGCGACGGAGAGGACCTCGCCCTTCGCACCCTCGCCGGTCAGCCAGACCGCCGGGTACTTCATGGTCAGCTTCGACCCGATGTTCCCGTCGATCCACTCCATCGTGGCGTTCCGCTCGGCGACGGCGCGCTTGGTCACGAGGTTGTAGACGTTGTTCGACCAGTTCTGGATCGTCGTGTACCGGACGCGGGCGCCCTCCTTCACGATGATCTCGACGACGGCCGAGTGCAGCGAGTCCGACGAGTAGATCGGCGCCGTGCAGCCCTCGACGTAGTGCACGTAGCTGCCGGGCTCGGCGATGATCAGCGTCCGCTCGAACTGGCCCATGTTCTGCTTGTTGATGCGGAAGTAGGCCTGGAGCGGGATGTCGACCTTGACGCCCTCGGGGATCCAGATGAACGACCCGCCGGACCAGACCGCCGTGTTCAGCGCGGCGAACTTGTTGTCGTTGGCGGGGATCACCGTCGCGAAGTGCTTCCGGAACAGCTCCTCGTGCTCGCGCAGCCCCGAGTCGGTGTCGAGGAACACGACGCCCTGCTCCTCGAGGTCCTCCCGGACCTGGTGGTACAGGACCGTGGACTCGTACTGGGCGGCGACGCCCGCGACGAGGCGCTCGCGCTCGGCCTGGGGGATGCCGAGCTTCTCGTAGGTCTGGAGGATCTCGGGCGGGAGCTCCTCCCACGACCCGGCCTGCTTCTCGCTGGCCTCGACGTAGTAGTGGATGTTGTCGAAGTCGATGCCGCCGAGCTCGCCGCCCCAGTTCGGCATCGGGCGCCGGAGGAAGGCCCGGAAGGCGCGGAGTCGCAGGTCGAGCATCCACTCGGGCTCGCCCTTGCGCGCGCTGATGCCGCGCACGACGTCCTCGGACACGCCCTGCCCCGACGTGAACGCGTAGCCGGCCTCGGGGTCGGACCAGCCGAACTTGTACTCGGCGAGGTCCTGGGCGAGGCGCTCCTGGTTCTCGCGGGCCTCGCTGGCCGGGAGCGGGATCTCGGTCTGGCTCATCGGTTCCTCCGGTGGTGCGGATCGGGGGTCGGGGGCGGTGGGCAGCGGTCGGGGGTGGTTCGTCGCCGCCGGTCAGGCGGCCGGGTCGGGCCCGGGCGGCGCCCCGTCGCGGGGGACCACCGTGCAGACGCAGGCGGTGGCGCCGCCGGCGATGGTCTCGCGACGCGAGAGCCGGACGTCGCCGCCGAGGACACGGGCGAACGCCGCGGCCTCGTGGGCGCAGATCTCGGGGTGCTCGCGGGCGACGTCCTCGATGGCGCAGTGGCGCTGGACGAGCTGCAGGACCGGCCGGTCGGCCGCGACGGGGGCGACCTCGGCGGCGAACCCGGCGGCGCTGAGCGCCGCGGCGAGCCGGGCCATCCGTTCGGGCAGCGGCCCGTCACCGACCGCGGCGACCAGCGCGTCGGCCTCGCGGTCCAGGCGCCACCGCAGGAAGCGGAGCAGGCCCTGCCGGCCCTCGGTCGCCGTGAGGTACTCGAGCGCCTCGCGGGCGAACCGGTCGTAGGAGGCGGGGAAGAGCCGCGCGGCCCGGTCGGTCAGGGCGAAGCAGGCGGCGGGGCGACCCGCGGTGGCCCGCGGCGCGCACTCGGCCACGAGGCCCTCGTCACCGAGGACGCCGAGGTGGCGCCGCACCGCGACCGCCGAGATCCCGAGATGCGCGGCCAGCTCCGCCACGGTCCGAGCGCCCTCGGCGTGGAGGTGCTCGACGAGCGCGGCCCGCGTCTCCCCGAGGAGGCCGACGAGCGAGACCGCGCCCGACGCGGACGCGGCGGCCGCGTCCGGGGTGGCGACGGGTGCGGTACGGGCGGCCATCTTCCTCAACCGGTCGATTACGGAACCTCTCGATTGCGGAAGGGTACGGACGGCGCGGCCGGGGTCAAGCCGGCGGGCCCGTCGGGCCCGCGGGGCCGGGTGGGGCTCAGGCGTCCGACGTCGGGAACCGGGCCGGGGCGTCGGGCGCACCGGGGGCCCCGCGCGTCCCCAGCGCGAGCCGCCGCATGCGCACGTTCACGGAGAGCTCGTGCTCGGGCGGCCCGCTGTAGATCCCGCGGAGGGGCGCGACGTCGTCGTAGTCCCGGCCGCGCCCGATCACGACGTGCCGTTCCCCCACGGGCTGGAGGTTCGTCGGATCGACCGCCCACCAGCCGACCCCGGGGATCGCGGCCTCGACCCAGGCGTGGGTCTCGACCTCGACCTCGTCCCCGCCGTCCGCGCCGGTCCGGTCGTCGGCCGTGAAGAAGTACCCCGAGACGTACCGCGCCGGCACGCCGAGCTCGCGGAGCATCGCGACCGCGACGTGCGCGAAGTCCTGGCAGACCCCGCCCCCGGCGGCCAGCACCTCCTCGACGCCGACGCCGACCTCGGTGCCGCCGGGGCGGTACTCGAGCGCGCCGACGTCCGCGACGACGCGCCGGACCAGGTCCGTCGCGTCCTCCGCGCCGACGGCGAGCGGCCGGGCGCGATCGGCGAGGTCCGCCCCCCAGGTGACGTGCGGGGAGGCCAGGAGGAACTCGAGGTGCGCGTCGCACCACGCGGTGTCCGCGAGCGCGGCCACGGGGACGCCCGACGGCGGGGTCGGGCGCGGGGCGGTCTCGACGGTGGCGGCCGCCACGACCTCGAGCCGGTCGTGCGGCGCCGCGACCCCGAAGGTGTCGACCCGGGTGCCCCAGTAGTCGACGTGCGAGGCGACACGGGCCACCGGGGTGGTCGTGACCCCGTAGTGCACGACCTGCTGCGACGGATCGCTGGCCGGGCAGGCGCGGAGCTCGTTCTGGGACTCGACGACGGGACCGCCGTACTCGAACCGCGTCACGTACCGGATGCCGAGGCGCACGTCCGCTCCTAGGAGGTCGCGACGGCGTGCAAGGCGCCGGGCGGCTGGTGCCGGAAGAACTCGTCGGCGACGGCCTCGGCGACCTGCTGGATCCGCGTCTGGACGTCGTCGAGGAAGGCGTGGAGGTCCTCCTCCAGCAGGTCCCCGACGTCGCGGTACGCCAGCGAGGACGTCGTCCGACCGAGCAGCCGGAGGGCGCGGCCCGGACGCCCGTCGGAGAGGGCCTCGAGCTGGCGCATCGACGCGGTCAGCGCGTAGAGGACGCTGCGCGGCAGGTCCTCCGCGAGGAGCAGGAACTCGACGACGTCGACCGGGGACGTCGAGGCGCGGTACCGGCGGCGGTAGGCCTCGAACGCCGAGGCCGACTTCAGCACCGCGACCCAGTGGTGGAAGCCGCCGTCCTCGACGACGATCCCGGGGCGGAGCGGGGTGCGGAGCGCGTCGAGCTGCGCGTAGCGCACGTCGATCAGGCGGCACGTCATCTCGGCCCGCTCGATCAGGCGCCCGAGGGCGAGGAACCGCCAGGCCGCGTCCCGCGGCATCGTCTCGCTGGCGATGCCGTAGACGGCGGTCGCGGTGTCCCGCACCAGCCGGAGCACCTCCCCCGGCCGCTCCCGGACCTCCCGCTCGAGGTCGCGCGACCGCAGGTCGAGATGGAGGTCGTTCACCGCCTCCCAGAGCTCGGTCGAGACGAGCTCGCGGACGCTGCGGACGTTCTCGCGGGCCCGGGCCACGGCGGCCGCGATCGAGCCGGGGTTCGCCGGGTCGAGCACCACGAACCGCACGACGGCGTCGGCGTCGACCGTCGGGCCGAGCCCCCGCGCGTCCCAGTCCGCCCGGAGGTGGAGGACCTCGAGCAGCTGGCCCCAGGTCCGGTCCACCGCCACGAACGGTGACTCCAGGAGGGTGTGGTACGTCACGTCGACCATCCGCGCCGTGTCCTCGGCGCGCTCGACGTACCGCCCGGCCCAGAACAGGTTCTCCGCCAGCCGCGCCAGCATCAGCCCCGCTCCCCCGCCGTGGGGCCGTCGAGGACCCAGGTGTCCTTCGACCCGCCGCCCTGCGACGAGTTCACGACCAGCGAGCCCTCCCGCAGCGCGACCCGGGTCAGTCCGCCGGGCAGGACGTCGACGCGCTCGCCGCTGATCGCGAACGGCCGGAGGTCGACGTGCCGGCCGGCGAAGCGGTCGCCGACCATCGTGGGGTGGCGGGACAGCGCCACGACCTCCTGCGCGATGTACCCCCGCGGGTCCGCCTCGATCGCGGCCCGGACCGCCGCCAGCTCGGCGTCGGTCGCGGTCGGACCGATGACCAGCCCGTACCCGCCGGAGGCGCCGACCGGCTTCACGACGAGGCGGTCGAGCCGGTCGAGGACCTCGGCGCGCTGCTCGTCGTCCCAGAGCAGGTAGGTCTCGACGTTCGGCAGCACCGGCTCCTCGCCGAGGTAGAAGCGGATCAGGTCCGGGACGAAGGCGTAGACGGCCTTGTCGTCCGCGACCCCGTTCCCGACGGCGTTGACGATGGTGACGTTCCCGGCCCGCGCCGCCGACAGCAGCCCGGGGACCCCCAGCATCGAGTCCGGTCGGAACACGACCGGGTCGAGGAAGTCGTCGTCGATGCGGCGGTAGATGACGTCGACCCGCTCGAGGCCGAACGTCGACCGCATCCAGACCACGTGGTCCTCGACGACGAGGTCCCGGCCCTCGACCAGCTCGATGCCCATCTGCCGGGCGAGGAACGCGTGCTCGAAGTAGGCCGAGTTGTGCACGCCCGGCGTGAGGATCACGGCCGTCGGCCGGTCGCCGGCGGCCGGCGGCGCCACCGCGCGCAGTGCGCCGAGGAGCATCGGGCCGTAGTGGTCGACCGGCCGCACGCGCTCGGCGCTGAACGCGATCGGGAGCACGCGCGTCATCGCCGCGCGGTTCTCGAGGACGTACGAGACACCGGACGGGTTCCTGAGGTTGTCCTCGAGGACCCGGTAGACGCCGTCGCCGTCACGGACCAGGTCGACCCCGGCGACGAGGCACCGCGCCGCGTGCGGGACGGCGATGCCGAACGCCTCGCGCCGGAACCCCTCCGCGGTCCGGACCAGCCACCGCGGCACCACGCCGTCCCGGACGGCGGCCTGCTCGCCGACGTACAGGTCCTCGAGGAAGCGGTTCAGGGCGGTGACCCGCTGGACGATGCCGCGCTCGACGACGGCCCACTCGTCCGCGGGGACGATCCGGGGCAGCAGGTCCATCGGGAAGGTGCGCTCGAGGCCGTCCTCGTCGTCGGCCAGCGTGAAGGTGACGCCCTGCGTGCGGAAGATCCGGTCGCGGATCTCCTCGCGCCGGTGGAACTCCTGCGGCGTGAACCCGTCGAGGCGCCCGACGACGCCGTCGTAGTGGGGCCGGACGCTGCCGTCGGCGGCGAAGACCTCGTCGAACAGCCCCCCGTGGTCGTAGGCGTCGAAGAGGCTCCCCATGCGACGACGCTAGCCCCCGGTGGCCCCCCGCAGCCGCTCGGCCAGACCCGTGCGCCGCGCCCCGGGGCCCGTCGTGCGCGCCGCCGCCCGCAGCGTCTCGGACCGCCCGACGAGGATCAGGGCCCGGGTCGCCCGGGTCACCGCCGTGTAGACGAGGGCCCGCCACAGCATCCCCCGGTGCGAGGGGTCCAGGACGAGGACCACGACCGGCCACTCGCCGCCCTGGGCCTTGTGCACGGTGACCGCCCAGGCCGGGACGAGATCGCGGACGCGGTCGCGGGGATGGACGACCTCGCCGCGCGACCATCCGACCCGGAGGCTCCCCTCCCTCGGGTCGAGGTCCACGACCGTCCCGACGTCGCCGTTCGCGACGTCGAGCTCGGCGTCGTTCCGCGTCTGCATGACGCGGTCGCCGACGCGGAACCCCCCGACGGCCGGACGACCGGCCGGCGGGTTCAGGGCGGCGCCGAGACCGGTGTTCAGCGCGTCGACGCCGGCGGGCCCGCGGTACACCGGCGCGAGGACCTGCACGTCCTCGACGTCGACGCCGAAGTGCGACGGCGCGCGCTCGGCCACGGCGCGCACGACGCGGTCGACGAGCGCCGCGCCGCCGGTCTCCTCGGCCACGAACACCTCCCCCTCGACGCCGGCCAGCGGCGGGACGTCCCCGGCCAGGACCTCGCGGGCGAGCGCGACGATCCGGCTGCCGGCGGCCTGACGGTGGACCTCGGTCAGGGCCGCGACGGGGACGGCGCCGCTGCGGACCACGTCGCGGAGCACGTCGCCCGGCCCGACCGACGGGAGCTGGTCCGCGTCCCCGACGAGGACCAGGCGGGACCGGTCCGGGACGGCCGCGACCAGCCGTGCGGCCAGCCACGTGTCGAGCATCGAGGCCTCGTCGACGATCACGGCGTCGAGCGGGAGCGGCTCGTTCGCACCGAACCGGAACCGGAACCCACCGTCCTCGTCGGGCCGCGCCTCGAGGAGGCGGTGGACCGTCGTCGCGGCCCGGTCCGTCAGCTCCTCGAGCCGCTTCGCGGCCCGTCCGGTCGGGGCGCAGAGCGCGACCGCCAACCCCGCGCCCTCGAGCCGGGCGACGAGGGCCCGGACCGTCGTCGACTTGCCGGTGCCCGGCCCACCGGTCAGCACGGTCAGGCCGCCGGCGAGGCAGGTCCTGACGGCGGCGGCCTGGTCGGGGGTCAGGACGACGTCGTCGGACGCGGCCGGGTCGCCGTCCGCCGTCACGGGGACGGCGGGTGGCGCGGCGGCGACGAGCCGGGTCAGCCCGGCGGCCAGCGCGACCTCGTCGGCGTGGCGCGCCGGCAGCCACAGCGTCGGCGCCGCGGCGTCGGCGCCCTCGCCCGCATCCGTCTCGGCGACGAGTCCGCCGGACGCGACCGCCCGCTCCACCCCCTCCGCGGCCAGCAGGGCGTCGACCCGGAGCAGCCGCGCGGCCGCCGCCACCGCGTCGGCGCGCGGCAGGTGCTGGTGCCCGTCACGGCCCGCGGCCGCGACGGCGGCGACCGCACCGGCC
>JAFMLG010000024.1:0-26634 GCA_017852335.1 Actinomycetota bacterium
CCCGCGAGGTGCTGCTGCAGGAGGTCTGGGGGTATGACTACTTCGGCGGGTCGCGCACCGTCGACGTGCACGTGCGACGGCTGCGGGCGAAGCTCGGTCCCGAGTACGAGGCGATGATCGCGACCGTCCGGGGCGTGGGCTACAAGCTCGTCCCGCCCGGGGAGCGGGGCGCCCGAGCCGTGGATTGAGGTCAGCCGACCTCCACCAGGGCGACGTGCACGTCGAACACGTCACCGTCGAACACGGTCATCCCGGTCTGGCGGGCGTCCGGGATCCGGGTCAGGAGCTCCACGTATCCCGCCGTCACCTCGGCGCGTTCGAGGCCGAGCAGCACGACCGTCACGGGCGCCCGGGCGAGCAGGCCGTCGACCTGCCACTCCGCGAGCTCCGGCATCCCGATGCGGTCGCCCTTGTCGATGTGCAGGCGCCCGCCGCCCGTCCCGTAGTAGGCCATGTTGATCCAGCGCAACCACTCTCCCTCGGGGGGCTCGGTCCGATGCCAGAAGACCAGGTCCCGGTCGGACGGCACCTCCCGCTCGACGAGCGCCTGCACGTCCCGGAGATGGTGGAAGACCGTCCACTCGTACCGTTCTCGCTCCTCCACATCGGCCCATCCCCCGGCCGACACGGCCTGCAGCGGAGCGCCGAAGGTCGCCGCGAGGACGACTGCGACGAGTCCGCCGCCGACGACGCCGGGGGCCGCCGCACTCCGTCGGACGAGGACCAACAGGACCACGAGCGCCAGGAACGCCAGACCGAGCGCGAAGGGGACGAGAGCCGCCCGCGACCAGAGCAGCCCGAGGACGACGGCGACCAGCAGCGGGACGACGAGTTCCGGCCACCCGGCGTGGGGCCGAAGTGCGGGGTCCGCTGCGCGGCTCGCGGCCCCGACGAGGCCCACGAGCAGCGGCGGGAGCAGCTGGACCACGTAGAACGAGTTCGCGAGCCACGAGGACTCGATGCCGAAGTGCAGGCCCAGCACCGCGAGCCCGGACGCGAGCAGCCAGGTCGAGCCGAACACGCCCACATCGATGCGCGCGCCCGCATCGGAGCGCTCGGCGCGACTCGTGCCGGCCTTCGGACGTGCCATCATCCCCACCGCGACCACGACCGGCACGAGGAGCAGCTGCGGGCTGGCGCGCAGCACCACGCTGAGCGGCTCGAACCACGAGGAGTTCTCTTCACCGGAGAGGAACAGGGCGACACGGATCGCGACGGTCTCGATAAACCAGGGTCCGCCCCCGACGAAGATCCGGAGCACCAGCGACAGCGCCAGTTCAGCGGCGATGAACCCGACGGCGACGCCCACGACTCCGCGCACCCGTTCCCGGAACGGCAGGTCGACCGCCAGGATCCACCCCAGGACCGCCCCAGCGACGAGGACGAGGACCGCGAGGTTCGCGTTGACGGCGAGCGCGAGCACCACTCCGGCGATCGGACGACGCCACCGCTGCTCGACGGGGCCGAGCAGGAGCCATGCCGCGACCAGCAGGTAGGTCGCCGCGAAGCCGTCGTAATGGACCCAGAGGAGCTGCCGCGGCAGCCACGGCGTGAGCGCGACCGCCGCGCCGACCGACAGCGCGCCGGCGCGACCGAGGACCCGGCGGGAGATGCCGATGGCCGCGAGGACGGCGACGGAGAGCACGAACCACCGTGCCGCGAAGTACCCGGCCTCGGGGCCGAGGACGGCGAAGGCCGCCCGGTCGATCAGGAGGTACGAGAGTCGGTTGCCGTGATAGGTCTGCCCGAACCGCGCGGCGATCGCCTCGTAGTCGAGGACGTACGAGAGGTAGAAGGACGGATCGGCCTTCACCATGTTCATGGTGAGCGGTGCGATCGCGAGGGAGGCGGCCGCCAGCACCGACGCCCAGACCACCGCCGCGGCGCCGTCCGACCGGACAGCGCGGACGGCCGGGAAGGATCGGCTCATGCGGCCGCCCTAGGCGGCGTCCGACCACCGGTGACCTCGATCAGGAACCGTTCGAGTCGGTCCGCGGCGAGGTCCGGATCCGCGTGCGTCCGCGCGTAGGTCGCCGCGGCGGCCCCGAGGTCCGCCCGCCGTTCCGGATCGCGGAGCAGTTCCCGCACTGCGGCGATGAGGCGGTCGATGTCGCCACCCGCGACCAGTCCGGTCCCCTCCCGCGCCATCACCCCCGAGGGGTCGTACTCGAGGGAGACGGACGGGACGCCGGCCCGCCACGCCTGGAGGAAGACGTTCGGGAACCCCTCGGGACGGCATGTGTGGACATGGAGGAGCGCGCCGGCGAGGACCGCGGAGGCGGAGGCCGCCGGGAGCGGCCCGAGGACGTGCAGGTTCGACGGCAGGTCGCGTCGGTCGGCGAACCCCTCGTAGGCCCGGACCTGCGCTCGACCGACCATGAGCACGTCGATCCCGAGGTCCTCGATCCCCGAGGCCAACGGGATGCAGACCTCGGGCCGCTTGTCGGGCTTCAGGTTCGCGACCCACGCGACGTACGGCCGCGGCCACGGGAAGTCGCGGTCAGGCGCGGCCACGCCGTTCCCGATGTGGATGCGGGGCCGGATATCGGAGAGTTCGAGGTGAACCATGCTGTTGACGACCAGTGCCGCGACCTCGTCGAGCCCCCGGTGGTCGCGCAGCGCCCGGGCTAGGTCACGGAGATGCAGCACCCGGGCGAGTGGACCCGCCCCCGGGGCGGCCGGCGGCACCGCACCCCGGATCAGATCGCGTTCGTGGGAGCTCGCAAGGACCAACGGGATCGCGTCACGGCGGAGGGCGACCCCGACGGCCCGGAGATGCCGCAGCCCGAATCGCCAGTAGACGACGTCGCTGCGATGGCGGTGGATCTCCGCCAGGATGGCCTCCGGCCGCTCGGGGACCGGGGCGACCGCATAGGGCGAGTCCGGGCCGTCGGCGCCCCCGGGGGCGACGTACAGGACGTCATGACGAGCACCGAGTCGCCGTGCGATGAGGTCGCACTGCGTCTCGCTCCCGCCGAGAGCGACACTGGGGTGTCGGTTGACGATGGCGATGCGCATCATCACCGTCCCCGTCACCGGCCGCACGGCACGGACCGACCGTTGTCGGGCACTAGCTTACGGTCGACTCGGAAGGGGACCGGACCGCTGAACGCCTACATTCAGATGGAGATCAAGGTCCGGGAGCTCGAGGGACGCTCCCTGCTGGCGCTCGTGGCGGCCGAGCGGGGTCATCACGCGGTACTCGGCGACGTCGAGCGCCTGCTGGCCCTCCGCCCGGACGCGCTCCCGCCGGGCGTGTTCCACGACAAGGCCCTGACGCCCACCGCGCGCCGGTTCCGGATCCACGGCGCGATCGCTGCAGCCGGTCACGTCATCACGAGCCAGGACGAGGAGCACTTCCTCGCGCTTCCGAGTTTCGACGTCCCGTCCCGCACGCGCTTCTCGCGTCGGACCCTCGCTGCTGCGGCACGGTCGTTCGCCTGGGGGGAGCACGAGGCCGACGCGCTCCGCGTCGCCTACCCCGACCTCGCCGATCGCGTGGTGGTGACCGGATCTCCGCGTGCGGACCTGTGGCGGCCCGAACTCGGTCAGGTGCACGACCGGCACAGGCTCCCCGTGGCACCGGGTCGGCCCGTCGTGCTGGTCTCGTCGAACTTCAGCGCGGCCCTCGACGTGAACCCGCTCTGGGTGCGGCTCCGCGACAAGGGAGAGCGGTACGACGGCATCGATGACCCGGTCGAGTTCGACCACTACACGTTCACCGCCGAGAAGGTGCTCGTCCTACGGGAGTTCGTCCGCGCGGTCCGCCGGATCGCACGGACGCATCCCGATGCGCTCGTGGTCGTCCGCCCGCATCCGATCGAGCAGGACGGCGCATGGGAGGACCTGATCGGTCCCATTCCCGGCGTGCTGATCACGCGAGAGGGGACGCTCACCGCATGGGTCCGGCGGGCGAGCGTCCTGATCCAGAACGGTTGCACCAGCGGGTACGAGGCGGCGCTCGTCGGTACACCAACGATCGCGTTCCATCCGCACCACATCTTCGCGGACCACCCCTCCAACGTGTTCGGACATCGCGCCGCCTCCCACGAGGAGCTCGACGCGGGGATCGCCGCGATCCTCCGGGGAGAGGACCGGGGTGGGCGTGCCGCGGACGGTGACGCGGTGCTGGCACGACGCCTCGCGGCGCTGTCCGGACCGCTCGCAGCCGATCGCATCGTCGACGCCTGGGACGAACTCGCACCTGCGCGATCCCCGGCGCCGACCAACATGGCGGTCCGGTCGATCCGTGCCGCGGTCCGACTTGGCGAGCGGGCCGGCGCCGCGAAGGGGCGCATGACCGGCCGTCGAGTCCGGCCGGGCCGCGGGGGTGCGTTCCGGACCGGGCACAAACTGCCCCCCATCCGGCAGTCGGAGGTCGACGGCCTCGTCGCCGCGATCCGGCGGGCCACCGGACGGTTCGACAGCGTGACGGCCCGGGTTCTCGCCCCAGACCTCGTCGCGTTCCGGCCCACCGGCCGCCGCCCCGAGGGGGCCCGCCCCTAGGCTCCCGCGACGGCCCCGCGCCGTCCGGACGCGGTCAGGGGGGAGCGCATGGCCCGCTGCCGCGTCATCGCCGAGGTCGCCCAGGCCCACGACGGCAGCCTCGGGACGGCCCACGCCCACGTCGAGGCCGCCGCCCGGGCCGGCGCGGACGCCGTGAACTTCCAGACGCACCTCGCCGCCGCCGAGAGCACGCCGTCCGAACCCTGGCGGGTGCCGTTCAGCCGCCAGGACGCCTCGCGGTACGAGTACTGGCGCCGGATGGAGTTCCCCGAGGAGGCCTGGGTCGGGCTGCGCGCGCACGAGCACGAGCTGGGGCTCGAGTTCCTCCGACTGCCGGGCGTTCTCCGGAGGGGGAGCGAAGCAAAGGACCTCGGCGCAGCGCTGCTTCGAAGTCGGCTTCGAGAGGACGGTCTCGAAAGCTTTGGTGGCAGACTACTCTAAGCCCTCTGTCAAAAATAACTGAAAAGCCGTTCCTTGCGGCAGGAGATGCGACCTTGTCACGACGCATGCGCGTAGTGAGATTCTTCGCTGACCGGCACCCGGCCGGTCTTCACGAACTCATCCGAGCCCGGCTTCCCGACACCTTCGAGGTCCGCGAAGTCTCGTACAGCTCCTCTGCCCAGGCGCAGGTCGAGGCCGTGGAGTGGGCCGAGGTGATGCTGCTCACGCCCGCTCGAACGCTGGCTCCCGAGGTCGTCGCAGCTGGGCGCCATCTCCGGCTCGTGCAGGTGTGGAGCTCCGGGGTCGATAAGTTCAACTGGCGAGACTTCGCAGGACTCGGCGTCCCGGTCGCGAACAACGGAGGAGCGAACGCGGACACCGTCGCTGAGCACACCGTGATGCTCATGCTCACGACGCTCCGGAACCTCCCGAACCAGCTCCGCCTGACGGAAACGGGTGATTGGCGCGGGAACATGCACGGCCTCGACTCGCGCACCCTCCGTGGTCGCCGCGTCGGGCTGCTCGGATTCGGAGCGATCGGTCGCCGGGTCGGGATCCTGGCCCATGCGTTCGGTGCCGACTGCATGTTCCACGACACGGACCCCACGATCGATGGGTCGGGCGTCGCACGCAGGGTCGATCCGGACCAGCTCCTGTTGGAGAGCGAGGTCCTCTCGCTCCATCTCCACCTCGACGCGTCGACGCGCGGAATCATCGATGCAGGTGCCATCAGCAGGATGCCCTCGGGCGCCGTCCTGATCAACGTGTCCCGCGCAGAACTCGTCGATCAGCGGGCGCTCGCATCAGCGCTCGACGAGGGGCACCTGAGCGCGGCCGGAGTCGACGTCTTCACCGTGGAACCGAATGATCCTGCGGACCCCATCGTCCTGCATCCGCGGTCGGTCGCGACGCCGCACTATGCGGCCTCCGTCGATGGGTTCCAGGCGATGATGACGGCCTGCATCGAGAACATCGTCCGGGTCATGGTCGGCGACCCTCCACTCCATCTGGTCACGGAGTCCCGGTGACGGTCGACTTCCACGCCCCCGTCGTCTGCCGATAGGTCCCACCGATGTGCGGCATCGCAGGTGTCGTGTCTCTGCGGAGCGCGACGGCATCACCCGATCCGAATGCCGTGGCAAGAATGCTCGGCCGACTCCGGCACCGGGGCCCCGACGGATCCGGCATCGTGAACTCTGGACGCGTCTCGTTCGGAGCGACGCGACTCGCGATTCATGACCTGGCGGAGCGCGGGGTGATGCCGCTCACCGATCCCGAGCGAGGGGCCTCGATCGTGATGAACGGGGAGATCTACAACTTCCGCTCGCTCCGTGAAGAACTCGACTACCCCTTTCGGACCGAGACCGACACCGAGGTGGCCCTCGCCTGCTACCTCCGGTTCGGGGAGGGTTTTCTCCAGCACCTGAACGGCATCTTCGGCCTCGCCATCTGGGATCCGTCCAGCGACCTGCTCCTTCTGGCGAGAGATCGCCTCGGCGTCAAACCCCTGTTCCTGTCGCAGAGCCAGTCCGAGCTCAGCTTCGCGTCGGAGTGCCGACCCCTCCTCGATGGGGAACCGGGCCTGGCCCTCCCCGATCGTGGAGCAATCGCGGCGTACCTGCTCCAGGCGACCTACGACCACAGCGACCGGACCTTCTTCGAGGGGATCCGAAGCATCCCGCCCGCGCACATGGTCACCGTGCGAGCAGGAGCCGTCTCGGAGGAGCGGTACTGGACACCAGTCGACCGGTCCCTCCAGCGCAGCCTGGAGGAGCTGCCCGAGGCGGACCTCGTCGAGCGTCTGGAGGAACTGGTCCTGGACTCGGTCGAGCGCCAACTTGACGCTGATGTCCCGGTGGGAGTCTCGCTGAGCGGTGGACTCGACAGCTCGATCATGCTCGCCGCGATCGACCGCATCCGTGGTGGCCAGAAGGGTCTTCGTGCCTTCACATACGCCTTCGGAGCCAAGGACCCAGTCCTCGGCTCGGTGAAGGACCTTGCAGGCCACTTCGGATGGGAGGTCGAACCGGTCATCGTCGAGCCGGAGATGATCCCCGCGGCCTTTGAGCGGACCCTCGCGGCCCAGGAACAACCTTTCCCGGGACTCGTGACCGTCGCGAAGCACATGATGATCGAGAGAGCAGCTCAGAGCGGCGTCATCGTGCTGCTGGAGGGGCAGGGGGGCGATGAAGTCTTCGCAGGCTACCCCTACGTCGTTCCGGCCTTCCTGCAGGACGTCCGGGCCGCCATGGGGGTGGAACGCGCACAGCAGGAGGCAGCAGCACTCGAGGCCACGAGTGGAGTCACGACCAACTTCGACGAGGTTGCCGCCGACAGGATGATCGCGAGTGGCGCGCGGATGTCCGCGGATGGTTCCGAAATCACCTCGATCGTCGCCGCAGTCGATGACGAAATTCGGGCATCCCTATCGGCCCAAGAATTCTTCCAGCCGTTCGATGCCGACGACCGGCTGCGTAACGTCCAGTACCGGGATCTGTTCCACACAAAGCTTCCTCGCATCCTCCGGTCCTGCGATCGAGCCTCGATGGCCGCTTCGGTGGAACTCCGCGTTCCGCTGCTCGATCACCGGATCGTGCAACTCGGGCTCCTCGCTCCGGCGGAGCGGAAGATCGGTCGCGGCCATCAGCGACTCGTCATGCGCCTGCTCCTTGACCGATGGGCTCCAGACCTGCCGACGACATGGAGGCCCAAGGACGCGCTTCCAGATCCTCAGGCTGAATGGCTCCGAGGACCGCTCCGAGTGTGGGTCGAGGAGAGCGTCACTCGAACCGAGGCGGCGGGCCACGACATCCTGACCCCTGCGGCAGCTGAGACTCTGGCTCGCTTCATGGCTGCCGAGAGGGTCAGCAATAGCGTCGCGGCCTGGCAGATCGTCGCAATCTCGCGATGGGCTTCGACCTTCCTGGGCGCGCGCCGCGCCGATCGCTCCTGACAGGCGGACAGTCGGACCCCGACCCCGGCGCCCGTGGAACCTCCGGTCGACGTGGTGGGCCGGAACCGCGCCTAGTCTTCCCTGCGGCCCTGCTCAGGGGCACGAGAGTCGGGGAGTGCATGGCCCGCTGCCGCGTCATCGCCGAGGTCGCCCAGGCCCACGACGGCAGCCTCGGGACGGCCCACGCCTATGTCGATGCCGCCGCCCGGGCAGGTGCCGACGCCGTGAAGTTCCAGACGCACCTCGCAGCGGCCGAGAGCACCCCCGCCGAGCCGTGGCGGGTGCCGTTCAGCCGCCAGGATGCCTCGCGGTACGAGTACTGGCGTCGGATGGAGTTCCCCGAGGAGGCCTGGGTCGGGCTGCGCGCGCACGCGCACGAGCTGGGGCTCGAGTTCCTCTCCTCCCCGTTCTCCCTCGATGCGATCGAGCTGCTGCGCCGCGTCGGCGTCGACGCCTGGAAGGTCGCGTCCGGCGAGATTGGGAACGCGGTCCTCCTCGACGCGATGCTGGCCGACGGCCGGCCGGTGATCCTCTCGAGCGGCATGAGCGACCTCGCCGAGCTCGACCGCGCGGTGGCCCGCGTCCGGGCCGCCGGCGCGCCGCTGACCGTGCTGCAGTGCACCTCCGAGTACCCGACGCCGCCGGAGCGGGTCGGCCTGAACGTGCTGACGGAGCTTCGCGACCGGTACGGCTGCGACGTCGGCCTCTCGGACCACTCGGGGACCGTCTGGGCCGGCGTGGCCGCGGCCGCGCTCGGCGCGACGGTGCTGGAGGTGCACGTCACGTTCAGCCGGCAGGCGTTCGGCCCCGACGTGCCGGCCTCGATCACCGTCGAGGAGCTCGCGGACCTCGTCGGCGGCGTCCGGTTCGTCACGACGGCGCTGGACCACCCGGTGGACAAGGACGGCCTGGCGGCGGACCTCGCGCCCGTCCGCGGCCTGTTCACGCGGAGCGTCGTCGCCCGCCGCGACCTCGCGGCCGGGACGACGCTGACCGCCGACGACCTCGTCGTGAAGAAGCCGGGTACCGGCATCCCGGCCGACCGCCTGCCCGACCTCGTCGGCCGCCGGCTCGCCCGGGCCGTCGCCACCGACCAACTGCTCGCCGAGGACGATCTGGAGCCGGCACCGTGAGGACGATCGCCGTCGTCGTGACCGCCCGCCCGAGCTACAGCCGCATCCGGTCGGCCCTCGTCGCGATCCGCGACCACCCGGACCTCGAGCTGCGCCTGATCGTCGGGGCCTCAGCGCTGCTCGACCGGTACGGCGCGGTCCCCCGCCGCATGGCCGCCGATGGACTCGAGGTCCACGAGCGCGTCCAGGTCCTCGTCGAGGGCGAGAACGACGTCGCGATGGCCAAGACGACCGGCCTGGCGCTGCTCGAGCTGACCTCGGTCCTCGACCGCATGCGGCCCGACGCGGTCGTGACCGTCGCCGACCGGTACGAGACGCTCGCGACCGCGATCGCGGTCAGCTACCTCGGGATCCCGCTGGTCCACGTCCAGGGCGGCGAGGTCACCGGTTCGATCGACGACCGCGTCCGGCACGCGGTGACGAAGCTCGCGGACCTGCACCTGCCGGCGAACGCCGCCGCGGCCGCCCGGATTGTCGCGATGGGCGAGGACCCGGCCCGGGTCGTGGTGACCGGCTGCCCCTCCATCGACCTCGCGGCCGCCGTCGACGCCGGTGACCGGCTGCCGTTCGACCCGGTGGCGCGGTACGGCGGGGTCGGGGCCGACCTCGACCCGTCCGCCGGATACCTGGTGGTGATGCAGCACCCGGTCACCGACGAGCACCGCGACGCCCGGGCCCACGTCACCGCGACGCTCGAGGCCGTCCGGGCGAGCGGCCGGCCCGCCCTGTGGTTCTGGCCGAACCCGGATGCCGGCTCCGACGGCACGTCCGAGGGCATCCGGGCCTTCCGCGAGGCCCACCCGGACTCGCCGGTCCGGTTCTTCAAGAACATGGCGCCGGAGGACTTCCTCGCGCTGCTGAGCCACGCCGATGCGCTGGTCGGGAACTCGAGCGTCGGCATCCGCGAGTGCGCCTACCTCGGTGTGCCCGCGGTGAACGTCGGGAGCCGCCAGCAGGGTCGCGACCGCGGCCACAACGTCCTCGACGTCACCTACGACCGCGACGCGATCGCGGCCGCGATCGAGCGGGCCGTGACCTCGCCCCGCCCGCCGTCCGACCCGCTGTACGGCGACGGCGACGCCGGCCAGCGTATCGCGGAGGCGCTCGCGACGGCCCCGCTGACGCCGGCCGTGCACCACCCCGCCTGATGGGTCCGGTCACGGCGCCGACGTCCGGGCCGCGCGCGAGGGTCGGCTGGCTGGGGCCCGATCTCGCCCGCGACGTCGCGGCCGAGGTCCTCGCCGGCGTCGCCGAGCTCGTCGACGTCCCCCTCGACGCCGACGCGCTGGCCGCGGCCCTGCCGGACCTCGACGGCGTGGTCGACGCGTCGACGCGGGTGCCGGTGACCGCCGCCGCGCTCGCCGCGGCGCCTCGGCTGCGGATCCTCTCGCTCGCCAGCACCGGGTCATCGCACGTCGACGCGGACGCGGCGGAGGCCCATGGCGTCGCGATCTGGACGCTCCGCGAGGACCGCGATCTCCTGGCCGACCTCACTCCGGCCGCCGAGCACACGTGGGCGCTGCTGCTCGCGGTCGCGCGGCGGCTGCCGGCGGCGGCCGCCCACGCCCGGGACGGCGGCTGGGGCCGCGAGGGGTTCCCGGGTCTGATGCTCCGCGGCCGGACGCTCGGCGTCGTCGGGCTCGGCCGCATCGGCGGCCACGTCGCCCGGTACGGCGCGGCGTTCGGGATGACCGTCGTCGCCCACGACCCGGCCCGCACCGACTGGCCCGACGACGTGCGGCGGGTCGACCTCGACGAGCTGCTGGCCACGAGCGACGTCGTCACCGTCCACGTCCACCTCGACGACGCGACGCGCGGCCTGCTCGACGCGGACGCGCTCGCGCGGTGCCGGCCCGGCGCGATCCTCGTGAACACGTCCCGGGGCGGCGTCGTCGACGATGCGGCCGCCGTCGCGCTGGTGCGCGCCGGCCATCTCGGCGGGCTGGGGCTGGACGTGCTGGCCCTCGAGCCGCCCGACGCCGACCACCCGGTCCTCGCCGGCGCGCGCGACCTCGACACGGTCGTGGTGACGCCGCACGTCGGCGGGTTCAGCCCGGACGCGGTGCGGCTGGTCGTCCGCCGGGCCGCGGAGAAGGTCCGGGACGCGCTGACCGGCGGTGGGGCGTGAGCGCCCCCGACCCCGCGGAGGTCGCGGCGGCCATCGTCGCGGCGACGGCCGGACCGGTCCTGACCGTGCCGGGCGGTGGGGCCTCGCTGGACCTGCTCGACGCGGTGCAGGACCTCGGCCGCGACGTCGTGACCGTCCACCACGAGGCCACCGCGGCGATCGCGGCCGGCACCGTCGGCGCCCTCGCCGGCCGGCCCGGCGTCGCGGTCGCGATCAAGGGGCCGGGGCTGGCCTCCCTCGTCCCGGGTCTGGGACTGGCCGGCGTCGAGGGCCGGCCGGTGCTGGCGCTCGTCGAGGCCCACCCGGCCGGCTCGACCGCGGTGCACAAGCGCATGGACCACGCCGCCCTCGCCGCCGGGGTCGCGAAGGGCCTCGGCGCCGCGGCCGACGGTCGCGCGGTCGCGGTGGCGGCCGCGCTGGCCGCCGCGGAGCGGCCCGGCGCGGTCGTCCTCGAGCTGGTCGCCGGCGACCCGGTCGCGCCATCGGCCGCGGCCACGGGTGCCGGCGTCACGGACCCGGACGCCACGGCCGCCGCGGCAACGGCGGCCCGACCGCTCGTCGTCGCGGGGACCGCGGCGGGCCGGGCCGGCTGGGCCGGCGCCCTCGCCGCCGCGGGCGTCCCCGTCGCGACCTCCGCCGCGGCGAAGGGCCTGGTCGACGAGCGCACGCCGCCGGCCGCGGGCGTCGTCACCGGCGCCGGAGGACCGCGCAGCCCCGAGGCGGCGCTGCTCGCCGAGGCGGACCTGGTCCTCGCCGTCGGGCTCGACGACCGCGAGCTGCTCGCGCCGCTCGCCGGCCCGCGCGTCGTCCACGTCGACCCGGCCACGGCGTCAGCGGCCGAGCTGCTCGGCGCCCTGCGGGCCGACGGCTGGGACCTCGCGGCCATCCACGCCCGGCTGACCGGCCTGCGCGACGCGCTGATCGCCGCCGACCCGTCGCTGCCGGCCGCGGTGCTGGCCGCCGTCGCCGCCCGGCACCCGGGTGCCCGGCTGGTCGCCGACACCGGGGACCACTGCACGATCGCGGAGCACGTCTGGCTCGCGACGGATCCGGCCGGGTTCCTCGGGGCCGGCGCCTCGCGGTGGATGGGGACCGGCCTCGCGACGGCGCTCGGGGCGGCGCTCCACGACCCGGCCCGTCCGACGGTCGTCGCCGTCGGGGACGGCGGGATCGGCCCGGCCCTCGGCGAGCTGACCCTCGCGGCCGAGCGACGCCTCCCGCTGCTCGTGCTCGTCCTGGAGGACGGCGGGTACGCGTCGATCCGCGGCCGGGCCCGGGCCCGCGGCCGGCGGACCGCACCCCTCGAGCACCCGCCGCGCTGCTGGGCCCGGGCGGCCGAGGGCCTGGGCCTGCACGCGGCCGAGGTCACCACGCCGGCCGCGCTGGCGGAGGCCCTCGCCGGCTGGGCCCCCGCCGACGGGCCGGTGCTGCTCCACTGCCACCACGACCCGGACGCGTACGCGACGATGGCGGAGGGCCTGCGATGACGCACGTCCTCGTCGTCGGGGCCGGCAGCGTCGGCCGACGCCACGCCCGGAACCTCGTCGCGCTCGGGGCGGACGCCAGCGTGGTCGACCCGCGTGCCGACCGTCGGGACGAGGCCGCCGACGGGATCCCCCTGCGCGCCGCCCACGCCGACCTCGACGCGGCGCTCGGCGCCGGCGGCCACGACGCCGCCGTCATCGCCTCCCCGACCGCGCTGCACGTCCCGCAGGCCCTCGCGGCGCTCGCCGCCGGCCTGCCGACGCTCGTCGAGAAGCCGCTGGCCGCGACGCTGCCCGACGGTACGCGCCTGGCCGCGGCCGCCGACGCCCCGGGGGCCCCGCCGGTCCTCCTCGGCTACACGTGGCGGTGGTGGCCGGCGCTGCGGCACCTGCGCGACCGCGTCCGGGCCGGCGACGTCGGCGAGGTCCGGCACCTCCGCTGCGTCCTCTCGGCCCACCTCGCCGACTGGCACCCGTGGGAGCGGTACCAGGACTTCTTCATGGCCCGCACGGACCTCGGCGGCGGGGCGCTCCTCGACGAGAGCCATTGGATCGACCTCGCGATCTGGCTGCTCGGCACGCCCGACGACGTCACCGCGGACGTCGCCCGGATCTCGGACCTCGAGATCGACACCGACGACAACGTCGACCTGCTGCTGCGGTTCCCCTCGGGCGCCCGCGCATGGCTGCACCTCGACGTGCACGGCCGCCCCCACGAGCGGTCGGTCACCGTCGCCGGCAGCACCGGCACGCTGCGGTGGTCCGACGCACCCGATGTCGTCGCGCACGGGACCGGGGCCGACGCCTGGGACGCGCGGCGGTTCGACGACGACCGCAACGACATGTTCGTCGCGGTCGCGACCGAGCTGCTCGACGTCGTCGCCGGCCGGTCCGTGCCGTCCTGCACGGTCGACGACGGTCTCGCGGCGCTCCGCGTCGTCGAGGCCGCGCGGCGCAGCAGCGCCGAGGGCCGCCGGGTGGCGCTGGGCGAGGTGGTCGCGTGAGCGGGACCGTCGGCGAGTCGGGTGACGTCGCGCTCGGACCGGGCGAGGTCCTGGCCATCATCCCGGCCCGGGGCGGCTCGAAGGGCGTGCCGGGGAAGAACCTGCGGGAGGTCGGCGGCGCGAGCCTCGTCGCCCGGGCCGCCGCCGTCGCCCTCGCCGTGCCGCGCATCGGCCCGGCCGTGCTCTCGACCGACGACCCGGCGATCGCCGAGGAGGGCCGGCGGGCCGGCCTCGCCGTGCCGTTCCTCCGGCCGGCCGAGCTGTCCGGGGACCTCGCGCTCGGCGTCGACGCCTGGCGCCACGCCTGGCTCGCCGGCGAGGAGGAGTACGGCCGGCGGTTCGCCGTCTCGGTCCTGCTCGAGCCGTCGAGCCCGCTGCGCCGCCCCGCGGACGTCGAGCGGACGCTCGACGCGCTGCTGTCCGGCCCCCACCTCGTGGCCGCGACCGTCAGCCCGACCCCGGCCCACTACACGCCGAACAAGACGCTGACAATCGACGACGCCGGCCACCTGCGGCCCCTCCTCGACCCGGCCGACAGCCCGTCCCTGCGCCAGCTCATCCCGGCGCAGCACCACCGCAACGGCCTCTGCTATGCGGCCCGGCGGGAGGCGGTCGTCGACGCCCGGACGATCGTCGAGGACCGCTGCGCCGCCGTCGTCGTGCAGCGGCCGGTCGTGAACGTCGACACCGAGCTGGACCTCGAGCTGGCGGCCTGGCTGCTCGCGCGCGAGGCCGCCGGCGGTGCGGAGGCCGGAGCGTGAGCGTCGCCATCGTGATGTATCACTACGTGCGTCCCATCGCGGATTCGCCGTGGCCGGGCGTGAAGGGCCGGGAGGTCGACGAGTTCCGGGGACAACTGGCTTGGCTCCGCGCGAACCGGACGCCCGTGTCGATGGAGGACGTCGTCGCGGCCGTGACCGCCGGCGCGGAGCTTCCGCCGGACGCGGCGCTGTTGACCTTCGACGACGGCCTTCGGGACCACCACGCCCACGTGCTGCCGGCGCTGGTCGAGGCCGGCGTCCCGGCCGCGTTCTTCCCGCCGTCGGGGCCGCTGGCCGAACCGCGGGTCCTCGACGTCCACCGCATCCAGTTCGTCCTCGCCGCCGGCGCCGACCCCGACGTGCTGGCGGCCGAGCTGGATGCCGCGATCGTCGTGCGGGGGCTCGGCGACGTCACGGCGCTGCGGGAGCGGTACGCGCACCCGTCGCGGTGGGACCCGGCCGGGACCGTGTACGTGAAGCGGGTCCTGCAGCGCGGCCTCCCCGCCGCCGCCCGGCGCGAACTGACCGGGGACCTGTTCGCGCGGTTCGTGACCGCCGACGAGGCGGCGTTCGCGGCCGAGCTGTACTGCGGCCCCGAGGAGCTGCGCGACCTCGTCGCGGCCGGGATGCACCTCGGGGCGCACACGCACTCCCACGGCTGGCTGATCGACCTCGACGCCGACGGCGTGCGCGACGAGCTGGTGCGGTCGCTCGCCCCGCTGCGGGAGGCCGGCGTCGACACGGACGCCGGCTGGACCCTCGCCTACCCCTACGGCGGGCACGACGACACCACGGTCGCGGTCGCGCGCGGGCTCGGCTGCACGGCGGCGGTCACGCTGGAGGTCGGGGAGGCCGTCCCAGGCGTCGACGACCCGCTGCGGCTGCCGCGGCTGAACACCAACGACCTGCCGATCGCGCCGTGACACCGGTGCGGCGGCTGGTGGTGCTGGCCTCCCCCGGCCTCGGCATCCTCGACAACTGGCTGCCGGTCCTGACGGCCGCCCGCGCCCGCCGGCCCGACCTCGAGATCGTGGTCGTCGTGCCGGAACGCGCGACGCTGCTGGACGTCGACCCCGACGACACGGTCGTCCGGATGACCGACGCGCTGGCCGACCGCGTCCTCGCACCGGCCGTGGACGGTGGACTGATCGCCCACCTTTCCCTCGCGGCCGCCCGGACGGCCGCCGCGACCGAGGGCGGCGGCGAGCGGGCGGCACGAGTCCTGACCACGATCGGACGCCGGCTCGGGCGGTCGGTCGAGCCCGACCGCCCACCGCTGCGACGGCTGCTGCGCCGGCTCCGACCGTCGGCGCTCCGCCGACGGGACGCGGACATCGCGGCGCTGGGCGAGGCGGCGTCGCGGCTCTGCTACGACGTCTACGTCCACCGGAAGCCCGCGGCGCGGCGGATCGTCGCCGCGCTCGGACCGACCCCGCGGTCGTCGCTCCACCACGGCATCGACCTCGTCGCCCCCTCGCCGCGGGACGTCCCGAGCCCGGAGCCGCACCTCGAGGCCCGGGCCTCGTTGTACGCGGCATCGGAGCGGAAGGTCTACACCGAGCGGTACGGCGTCCCGGCCGACCGGCTCCACGTCGACGGCGTGCCGCGGTCCGACCCCGATTGGGTCGCACAGGTGGTCGCGGCGTCGGCCGTGCGCCACCCGACACCGGAGCCGGGCTACGTCCTCGTCGTGTCGAGGCCGGCCGGGTCCTCCTACCTCCCGAGGGATCGGAAGGTCCGGGCGCTCCGCGACCTCCACCGCGTCGCGCACGACGAGCACGGCCTCCGCCTCGTGATCAAGCCGCACCCGAAGGAGGGGGAGGACGGGACCCTCGCCGCCGCCCTGCCGGCCGAAGGAGAGGGCGTGTCCTGGGAGCGGTCGCGGGCCCACCCGTTCCACCTCGCCGCCGGCGCCCACGCCGCCGTCGCGTTCCACAGCGGTCTCGTCGTCGACATCGTCGACCTCGGCGTCCCGGTCGTTGAGCTGATCGACGTCCGGGGCCTCCCGGCGCACGACGGCCCGGGCACCGTCCGCGACGACCGCGGCCGGCCGGCGTTCAGTGCGTTCCGCCGGGCGGGCATGGTCCTGCCGGCCGACGACGCTGACGACCTGCGTCGGCAGTTCGACCGGATCGCGACCGACCGAGCCGGAGTCGCCGCCGCCCTTCGGACGGCCCGGGACGCCGCCTTCGCGCGGGTCCCCGGGGCGGCCGATGCGATCGCCGACGCGCTGCTGGCGCCATGGTCGGGACCGTGAGCGGCTGGCGCGAGCTCGACCTCGACGGCGCCGTCGCGCTGGTCGCCGCTCGTGCGGCCGCCGGCGTGAGCGCACGGGGGCGGGCCGACCTCGTCGTCCCCGGCGGTCGCGGCCCGCTCCGCCTGTTCGCGGCCCTGCGCCGACGGGGCCTGCCCGGCCCGACCTGGCGGCTGCACCTCTCGGACGAGCGGTGCGTGCCGGCCGGCGACCCGCGCCGCAACGCCGACGGCGTCGCGGCGGCCCTCGGTGCGGACGTGCTCGGCCCCCCGCCGGGGACCGACCCGGCCGTCGCCGCGGCCGGCTGGTCCGACGCGCTCGCGGCGGTCGGGACCTTCGACGTCACCGTCCTCGGCCTCGGGCCGGACGGCCATGTCGCCGGGATCTTCCCGGGCGACCCGGGCCCGGTGGCGGCCGACGCGTCCGACGCGGTCACCGCCGGCCCGTCCGCCGCACCGCCCGCCCGCGTGACGCTGTCCGCGGGACGGCTCCGGCGGACCGGGGCCCTGCTCCTCGTCGTCGACGGACCGGGGAAGGACGTGGCCGTCGCGGGGGTCCGAGCCGGCGCGGACACCGGGCTGCCCACGACCCGGCTGGCGGGGCCACCGCGCTGGCTCGTCGACCTGCGGGGCGCCTGACGAGGCGGAGCCGGATCAGGCCGGCGGCGGCACGTCGCGGAAGTCGGCCCGCGTGTACACGGCCGTGACCCAGTCGGTCCGGCCGTTCATGGGGTTGTCGGAGACCTCGGCGAGGGCGTACAGGTCGAGGCCACGGGGTCGCAGCCGCTGCTCGACCTCGAGGAAGCTGCTCGACCGCTCGTAGAGGTCGAAGAACGAGACCTCGACGGCGACCGTCACGGTCGCGGGGAGGATCCCGGCGGCGCCGTCGAGCACGGCGACCTCCGCCCCCTGCACGTCGATCTTCAGGAGATCGACCGCCCCCACGCCGCGCTCGACGCACCAGGCGTCGAGCCGTCGCACCGGGACCTCGATCCGCTCGGACGGGACCTCGACCGGGGCGCCGGCCTCCCGGGCGCGGGCGAGGTCGATGGAGTCCCGCGACGCCGCGCTCCGCGCCAGCAGCGAGCTCGTGTGACCGATGGGGTTGCGGTGGAACGTCGCGGTGCCGTCGCGGTCGGCGAGGGCGAGGCGCTCCTGCCCGCCCGGGAGCGACGGATCGACGACGGCGGCGAGGGCGGCGAAGGACTCGGGATCCGGCTCGAAGGACCAGATCTCGGCGGCTGGGAACAGGCGGCGGAACAGGCGGTTGCTCTGCCCGACGTGCGCACCGACGTCGAGGACGACGGGCGCGGGCGCGCGGACGACGTGCGCCAGTCGCCGTTCGAGGTCCCAGCGCCGTCGGGCCTCCGCGTTGCGCGCCTCGAAGGCCCCGACGTCCTCCACGCGCACCTCCGGCGGGCGGCCGCCCGGACCCCGGAAGGCTACCGACGCGTCACTAGCCTCCTCTTGCCGGGACGGACGGGGTCGGGGTGCGCGCGCTGGTCACCGGAGGCAGCGGGTTCCTCGGCAGCCACGTCGCCGACGCGGCCTCGGCCCGTGGGTTCGCCGTCCGCCTCCTCGACGTCGTGCCGTCGCCGTGGCGGACGCCGGTGCAGGAGCAGGTCGTCGCCGACGTCCGGGACGAGGACGCCGTCGCCGCCGCGATGGCCGACTGCGACGTCGTGCTCCACCTCGCCGCGGTCGCCGACCTCGGTGCGGCGAACATCGATCCGGCGCGCGCCGAGGACGTCAACGTCGGCGGGACCCGGAACGTGCTGTCAGCCGCCGCTCGCCACGGCGTGCGGCGGGTCGTGCACGCGTCGAGCATCTACGTCCACGCCCGGGCCGGCGGCGCCTACCGCGACTCGAAGCGGCGGGCCGAGCGACTGGTCCTCGACGCCCGCGACGCCGGCCTCCCCACGACGGTGCTGCGGTTCGGGTCGCTGTACGGCCCCCGCGCCGACGCCGGGAACGCGGTGCGGAGGATCCTGACCCAGGCCCTCGCCGAGGGCCGCATCGACTTCTGGGGCGACGGCACCGAGGTCCGGGAGTACGTCCACGTCCTCGACGCGGCCGGACTCGCGCTCGACGCGCTCGACGACGCGCACGCCGGTGCGGTCCTGCACCTCACGGGCCGCCAGCGGGTCACGACCCGCGAACTCCTCGATCTCGTGGCCGAGATGGTCGGCGACGTCGACGTGACGCTGCAGGACCGACCGTTCGAGGGCCGGTACCGGCTCACGCCGTACGCGCTGGACGACGACCCGGTCGAGCTCGGGCGGACCCTGTCGGGTGCGACCGCGATCGATCTGGGGCCGGGGCTGCTGCACACGCTCCACGCCCTGCGGGCCGAGCTCGCGGACGCCACGTGAGGATCCTGCGGCTCCAGGGCTACCACCCGCACGCCGCGGCCTGGGACCGTCGGATCGCTGGTCTGCTCGCGGCGGACCCGAGCCTGCGGGACCGACCATGGCGCGAGCAGCAGGACGCGCTGGCCGCACTCGGGCACCCGGCCGTCGACGGGTTCGCCGCCGCCCTGCGCGCCCGGGGCCACGAGGCCGAGGACCTGCTGTTCCGCCTGCCCCACGTACGGGCGGCGTTCCTCCGGGATCACGACCTGCCGCCGACGCTGGCGGACGACGACGCGGCGTTCGCCGTCGCCGCCGTCCGCGCGATCGACCCCGAGGTCGTCATCGAACGCGACGTCGGGCTGCTCCGCGCCGCCGGGGTGGGCGCGGTCCGCCGCGCCGCGCCGGGGGTGCGGCGGGTCCTCGTCCACCACGCGGTGCCGGACGTCGGGCCGGTCGTCGCCGAGGTCGACGCGGCGCTGGTGGTCTGCCCGGCCTACCGGCCCCTGTACGAGGCCGCGGGCGCCCGCCGCGTCGAGGTCCTGAACAACGCCTTCTACGCCCCGGCACTGGCCCACGTCGCACCGGCGCCGCGCGACGTCCCGGTCTCGTTCGTGGGACGGTCGGGCTTCGGCGGCGCCGGGAAGTGGAGTCGCTTCGAGCACCTCGCCGAGCTGATGGCCCGGACGCCGCTCGAGTGCTGGCTCGGCGACGAGGACAAGCCGATGCTCCTCGGCATGAGCCGTGCCGGGCTGCGGGCGCGGGTAGCCGAGGCGGTGCGCCCGCTCCGCGGCCGCGCGGGGCGGCGCGGGTCCACCGACGGCGACCCGGTGGAGGCCGGGGACGCCCACCCCGAGCGGCGTCCGCCGGCCGGGTGGCGTCCACCGCTCCGTCCGCTGTCCCATCGGTACCCCGACCGGATCCACCCCGGCGTCTTCGGCGTGGACATGCTCACGGTGCTCGGGAGATCGCTCATCGCGTTCAACCGCGGACCCGACCGCGAGGGCGACTGCGCCGGGACGTTCCGCATCTTCGAGGCGACCGCGATGGGTGCGGTGCTGCTGACCGAGGCGACGAGCGACCTCGCCGACCACTTCGAGCCGGGCGCGGAGGTCGTGACCTACCGCGACGTCGACGACTGCGTCCGCGCCATCGACCGGCTGCTCGACGATCCGGCGCGGCTGGCGTCGATCGCCGCGGCCGGGCGGCGCAGGACGCTCACCGACCACACCTGGGACGCCCGGGCGGCCCAGCTGGAGGCTGTCCTCGCGGACCTGTAGGAGCCGGCCCCGGAGCCGCTACCGCCGCAGCCCGACCACGGTGCGGAGCAGGGGCAGCAGGACCTCCGCCGGATCCGCGGCCGGCGCCGGCGTGAACGCGACGGTCTGCTCGGTAAGGACCCGCGGGAGCCGCGGCGCGTGGACCCGCAGTCCCGGGTCGACGGCCGCCAGCCCGGCGAGCGCCGCCTCGGCCTCCGCCTTCGCCCGCGCGTACTCGCGCATGTCGTCGGGAGGGTCGTCGACGGCCACGCTGGAGGGATAGCCGACGGCGAGGAGGCGTTCGGGTCGCCGCCGCCGCAGCGCGACCAGGAGGTCGACGACGCCCCGGACGTGGACCTCCCGGAGCTCCTCGAGCAGCTCCGGCCGGTCCCCGCCGAGATGGCGACGGAGGATGCGCGGCGTGGCGAAGGACAGCACGACGTCGCCCTCCCAGCCGATGTCGTCGAGCGCGGCGAGCGCGGCGGGGACGTCCCGGACGTCGATGCGGACGGCCGTCGCACGACCACCCGCCCCACGGATCTCCGCGACGACGGCGTCGGCCGGCCCGGCCTCGGTGCCGAACCCGACCAGCGGCTCGGCCCCGCCGAGCGCGAGCAGCCGGCAGGCGACGGCGCCGAGGCCCCGGCTGCCGCCGACGACGAGCGGCGACGGGCCGGCGAACTCCCCGGTGACGACGCGGCCGCGCAGGGCCGCGAGGTCGGGGAGCTCCGGGTCGGGGACCACGTGGGCCGAGACGCGGCCGCTCAGCGCGGTCCCCGCGACGCCGAGCTCGACGCGGTGGACGGCGGGGACGACCCGCTCGACCCACCACGCCAGTCCCGGCTCGGGACGCGGCGCGGGGCTCGGGGCGAGGTCCAGTCCGACGAGGAGGGCCCGACGTCCAGGGCAGTGCATCCCGACCAGCGCCGAGACCGCGGCGAGGTCCGCGACGGCGTCGACGCCGAGCTGCGCGACGGCCCCGGGGAGCAGCGCGGAGAGCGCGGCGACGTCCCCGTGCGGGACCACGCCCGAGCGGCCCGGGAGGTCACCGAGCCGCAGGTCGGCGGCGGAGGCGGGCGCCGGGTCGGCCGGCCGCCGGAGCAGCGCGGGATCGGGACCCGGCGCGGCGGCGCGGCCGAGGGACGGCCCCACCACGGCGACCGGCGCGCCGGCCACGACCACCCGGACGCCGTCGGGGCCGGCCTCGGCCGAGAGGTCGTCGCCGGGGAGGACCGGCCGCACGAACGATGCGCGCAGCCCGGACGGCGCGCCGTCCGGGAGCGCCTCGACCGCCCGGAGGACGACGTGGACCCCGTGGACGACCGGTTCGCCGGGGAACCGCCGCCGCGCGGCGGCGGGGTCCGTGTGGATCGGGCTGCGGTCGCCCGACGCGGCCGCGAACGCGGCGTGCTCGGCGGCGTCGACGCGGAGCCTCATCGGGCCGCGCCCGCCGGATCGGCGTCGTCGGCGGCCGTGGCCGCGGGGCCGGGCCGGTCCTGGTCGGCGTCCCCGCGCGACAGGGTCAGCGCCCCCGTCGGTCCGTCCGGCGGCCCGTCGAGCGCCCAGCGCGGCTCGGCCCCGCGCAGCTCGAACGGGGCGAACCGGGCCGCGACCACCGCGCCGTCGAGGTCGGCGACGGCGGGGAGCCCGGCCGCGGCGAGCCGGTCGTCGGGGGCGTGGACGTCGATCCACTCGGCATCGGTCCCGGCGCGGAGGGCCTCGAGCGCACCGCCGAGCCCGATCGGCACCCGACCGACGAGGTCCACCACCCGGACCGCGGTCGCACCGGCGTGCCCGACCTCCCGGGTGACGAGGAGCGCGCCGGGCGAGCCGTCGTCGGGCACGTGGTGGAACCGGTAGTCGTGGAACGGGTGGTCGACGTACCGGCCGGCGTAGTAGGCGCCGGACCGGGCGGGGGCGTGCTCCGGCGGCAGCACGGCCTCCGCCACGGCGGCGACGTCGGACGCGGCGACCGGTGCGGGCGGACATGGCGCGGGGTGGTCGGCGCGGAGGCGCGCCCGGGTCGGGTCGGGCACGCGGGCCAGCCGGAGGTCGCGCGGCGCGTGGTCCAGGAGCACGTGGCGGCGGAGCACGCCACCGCGGAAGCCGAGCCGGGTGTAGATGCCGGCCGTCGCCGGTCGGAGCCCCACGGTGCCGGTCCACACCGGTCGGAGCCGTTCGCGCAGGCCCCGCAGCAGCAGCAGCCCGGTCCCGGTCGGCGCGTCGTCCCGGGCTCGCCACGTCGTGAGCCAGACGGTCTCGCGACCGTCCGCCAGGGCCGGGTCGTACCGGCTCGTCGGGATGAACCCGAGGATGCCGACGACCTCGTCGCCGTCCCACGCGAGCAGCACGTCGTACCGGCCCCGTCCCTCGTCCCGGTGCTGCCAGTCGAGGACGCGGCGGTCGGTGACGAGGACGTGCTCCCGCCCCCAGTGGTCGCGGAGGAACCCGACGAGCGCGTCGACCTCGTCGAGGCCGCAGAACGCGAGGCGGACGGCCATCAGGCGAGCCCGGGCGCCGACCCCGCGAGGGAGACGTGGTCCGGCGCCGCGGGCGGCGCCGCGAGGTCCCAGCGGTAGACGTCGCCGTCCCGGGCCGGACCCGCGGCCTCGAGCGCGGCCCGGCAGGGGGCGTTGCGCGCGGTCGGGACGAACGTCGCCCGCAGCGTCGCGGCGCCGCGGGCGGCGGCGAGCCGACCGGCGACGTGGAGCAGGGTCCGCTCGACGCCGCGGCCCATCACGCGGCAGCTCATGACGAGGTCGGTCAGCTCGGCCGCGTCGCCGTCGACCCGGACGGCGAGGACGGCGGTGAGACCGGCCTCGCCGTACCGGTCGGCGACGCGGACGGTGACGACGTCGACGTCCGGCGCGGCGGCGAGGGCGGCCAGCTCGGCCTCGGTGGTCCGGCGGGTCGCGAGGTTCATCTGGTTCGTCTTGTTCATCAGCTGCGTCGCCCGCGCGAGGTCGACGTCCTCGAGCGGCCGGACGTCGACGACGAGGTCGAGCGACGCGAGCCAGTCCTCGATCGACGCCGCGGCGGCCGCGTCGCCGGTGCGCGCGCGCTCGGCGGCGTAGGCCGCGGTCCGGGCCCGGTCCTCGCGGCTCAGCGTCGCCGGGTCGAAGCACCGCAGATCCCGGAGCGCCGCGCGGTACAGCAGCGGGGTGACCGGCCACTCCGGCACGAGCACCTCGGGCAGCGCCTCGCGGACGCGGCCGCGCTCGGCCGGCGAGTCGTCGAGGAACACGGCCGAGGCCGGCCCGAGCCGCAGCTCCGCGAGGAGCTCGGCGACGGCGGCCCCCTTGTCGCCCCATCCGATCCGCCACCCGGCGAGGTCGGCCCGGCGCAGGACCATCTCGGGATGGTGGTCGAACGCGTCGAGCGCGACGGCCTCGTCGTTCCGGCTGACCAGCGCCAGCTGGACGCCGATGCGCGTCAGCCGCCTGAGGTCGTGCTGGAACGCGACGAAGGCCTCGCCGCGGGGGTCGTGCCCGCCGAGCACCAGGCCCTCGCGACCGACCTCCCCGACGAGCCCGCCCCAGAGCGTGTCGTCGAGGTCGAGCAGCACGATGCGACGGCTGCCGGCGTCGAGGGTCCGCACGGCCGTCCGGACCGCGTCCGCCGCGGCCCGGAGCACGCCCGCGGCGTACGGGACCTTCGTCGCGAACCACTGCCGCGGCGACCACGGGGCCGGTCCGGCCCCGACCAGCCAGGGCAGCGGGTCGAGGGTCAGCACGTTCGGCGTGGCGGCGAACGCGGCGCGGAGCGCGGCGTCGGCGTCGGCGACGAGCCGGCCCGGCGCCTGCGGGTGGTGGAGGTCGAGGAGTCCCAGCCCCGGGTCGTCGTCCCGGCCCCACCGGACGAACAGCACGGCCCGCCGCCGGGCCGCCAGCCGCACGACGAGGTCGGCGAGGGCCGTGACCTCGGCCCGGACCGCGTCGGGGTCGACCTCCTCGAACGCGGCGGCCGCCGCGATCCCGGCGACGCTGCGGACCGGGTCGGCCCAGACGACGGTGACCGTGCGGGGGGCGACCTCGGCGGCGAGGGCGGCGTGGAGCGTCGCCTGCAGCGGGCCGGCGGGATGCTCGACGGGGGTCAGGGCCGGGGCGTCGTCGCCGTGGGCGAGCAGGCCCGCCAGGGTGCCGGCGGTGAAGTCGGTGACGAGCTCGACCGGGGTCGCGCTCCCGCCGCTCATCCCGCCGCCGCCCGCACCGCCGCGAGGTGGGCGACCAGCGTCCCGAGGGTGGCCAGCGGCCCGTCGGGGTCGGCGAGCAGGGCCTCGTCGAGCAGCGCCACGTCGAGACCGAGCGCCGCGCACCGCTCCTCGACGCCGACGAGGAGGTTCAGCGTCGCGAGCGAGTCGAGGGTGCTCCCGGCCGCGAGGACCGGCGTGGTGTCCGCGTCGGCGAGGCGGCGCTCGTCGGGGAGCTGGAGGTTCACGTCGGCGACGGCGGCGAGGACGGCGGCACGGAGGTCGTCGCTCATGCCGCACCCCGCTCCCGGACGGTGGTCAGGGGCGGGATCGAACCGCCGACACCACGATTTTCAGTCGTGTGCTCTACCAACTGAGCTACCTGACCGGAGCGGACCTGACGGGATTTGAACCCGCGACCTCCACCTTGACAGGGTGGCGAGCACTCCAAACTGCTCCACAGGTCCTCGGTGACCGCCCGTGCGGGCGGCCGGGTGGTGCGCGGTGCGGGCCGTGCGGCGGCGCGGCGTGGGCCGCGCAGGACTCGAACCTGCAACCAGCGGATTAAAAGTCCGATGCTCTGCCAGTTGAGCTAGCGGCCCCGGGGGGCTGGGTACGGTGGGTCCGAGCGCGGGGGAGGCTACCCGCCCCCGCGGAGGCCCGGCAACTGCCGGACGGTCCTCGGGGCCCGCGTCGCGCCGGACGGAGCCCGCCGTGCAGCTCGATCCCCGCGGCGCGGCCGACGTCCTGGCCGCCTCCGCCCTGCTCGAGGCCCGGCACGGCCTGCCCCGCGTCGAGGCCGCCGAGGCCCGCCGGCTCGCGGCGCTCGCGGCCGGGACCGAGGACCCCGACGCGGTCGCCGCGGGCTGGGTCCCCCGGCGCGGGGACGGCTGGTACCTCGGCCTCCGGACGGCGCCGGACGGCACCGTCGTCGGGGAGGCGGGGCGGCTCGGCGACGGCCCGGTCGGCGCGGTCCTCGCGGCCGCCGGGGCGGCCGGCGCGGACCGCGTCTGGCTGCGCGGCGCCGACGCCGCGGACGTCGCCGGGACGACCGGGTCGGAGTGGTCCGTGCACCGGACGCTGCTGGTGCTGGTGCGCCCGGCGACGGCGCCGGTGCCCGAGGTCCCGCCACCCCCCGCGGGCCTGCGCCGGGTCGCGTCGGCCGACGTCGACCCCGAGGCCGTCGCCGCCCTGCTGGACCGCGCCTACGCGGGACCTCGCGGCGCCGGTCTGGTCGAGGCCGGACCCGAGGGCGGACCGTGGACGGCCGCCCGGTTCACCGCGGCCGCCGCGGCGGCTCTCGCGGACCGCGCGGACCTGATCCTGGTCGCGGACGCGGACGGCGGCCTCGCCGGCGCGCACTGGACGGCCCGCCGGGGCGACGGCGTCGGCGAGGTGTTCAACCTCGCGGTCGACCCGGATCGCGCCGGCCGGGGCCTGGGTCGGTGGCTGCTGGACGCCGGTCTCGCGCACCTCGCGGCGCTCGGCCGACGGGAGGTCGTGCTCTGGGTCGACGCGGCGAACGCGCCGGCGCTGGCGCTGTACGCGGCGGCCGGGTTCACCGAGCGCGGCCGGGACGTCGCCCTCGGGCGGTGAGCCCCGCGCGGCGGTGGGTCCGCCGTCACTCGAGTCCGTCGAGCACCGTCGCGACCCGCCGGTCCCAGGTGTGGTGGGAGACGAAGTCCGTCCGGGCCCGCGCCGAGAGCCGGTCCGCGAGCGCGACGTCGTCGCGCAGGCGCGCGATCGCCGCGACCCAGCCGGCGACGTCGTCCGGTGGGACGAGGAGCGCGTTCCCGCCGTCGCGGAGCACCTCGCGGAGCACCGGCAGGTCCGAGAACACCAGCGGACGGCCCCACGACAGGTACTCGAACAGCTTCATCGGCGACATCCACCGCGAGGTGTCCCCGACGCCGCCGTGGACGGCGACGCTGCGCTGGTAGGGGGCGACGAGGACGTCGAACCGCTCGTACCGGGCGGCGAGCGCCGACGGCGCGACGTGACCGTGGAAGGTGACGTTCGGCGGGACGCCCCCATCGCGGAGGCGCGCCCGGTCGGCGTCGGTGCCGCCGACCAGATCGAACGCCACGTTCGGCAGCGCGCGGGCGATCGCCATCAGCTCCTCGCCGCCGCGCCCGGGGTAGAGGCCCCCGACGTACCCGACGCGCAGGGGCTCCC
>JAFMLG010000024.1:27116-28209 GCA_017852335.1 Actinomycetota bacterium
CCCCTCGGGGCGTGGACGGTGACGTCGTGTCCCCTCCGAGCCATGGCCGTCGCCGTCCGAAGGACGGCGACGGGGTCGACGTCGTCCGAGATGATGACCGACTCCGCGAGGTAGTGGATGCGCAACGGCGCCCCTCGGACGGTGGACCTGGACCGATGGCGGACGGTGTCCGCCGTCCCGAGGCTAACGCCGCCCCGTCACTACGCTGCCGGTGCCGACCAGGAGTCCTCGTGCGCACGGTCGCGGTCGTCCCGGCCCGCATGGGCTCGAGCCGGTTCCCCGGGAAGCCCCTGGCCCCGCTGCTCGGTCGGCCGATGATCGAGCACGTCTTCCTCCGGGCCGCCCTCTGTCCGAACGTCGACGAGGTCGTGGTCGCGACCTGCGACGACGAGATCCGCGTCGCCGCCGAGGCGTTCGGCGCCCGCGTCGTGATGACGAGCGACCGCCACGAGCGCGCCTCCGACCGGATGGCCGAGGTCGCGGCGTCCGAGGACGCGGACCTCTGGGTCCTCGTCCAGGGCGACGAGCCGATGATCCGGCCCGAGATGCTCTCGGCGGCCGTCGCGCCGTTCCGGACCGGCGACGACGTGTCCTGCGTGAACCTGATGCGCCGCATCGAGGACCCCGCGGATCTCGACGACCCGAACACCATCAAGGTGCTCGTCGACGCCCGCTCGGACGCGATGATCATGACTCGCCGCGCCGTCCCGACCCTGGCGCCCGAGGGGCTGGCGGGGACGCCGGTGTTCAAGCAGGTCTGCATCATCCCGTTCACCGCCGACGAGCTGCGGACCTACGCCGCCCTGCCGCCGACGCCGCTCGAGCGCCTCGAGTCCATCGACATGCTGCGCCTGATGGAGCACGGCCGCCCGGTGCGGATGGTCGGGACCGACGTCGACTCGCACGCCGTCGACACGGAGGCCGATCGGGTCCGGGTCGAGGTGCTCCTGGCCGAGGACCCGCTGACGGAGGTCGTCGGATGAGCCTGAAGCACCGCCTCGCGGCCGGCGAGCCGACCGTCGGGACCTGGGTGACCCTCGGGCATCCGTCGGTCGCGGACGTCCTGGCCCGGGCCGGGTTCGACTGGCTCGTC
>JAFMLG010000001.1:0-81069 GCA_017852335.1 Actinomycetota bacterium
GCTCACGCGAGCAGCCCCCGGGCGACCGCGTCGAGCGAGTCCGCCTCGCTGACGACGACCGCGTCGAGGCCGAGCCGCGCGACGACGCCGGCCAGCACCAGCGCACCACCGTGGAGGACCTCGGCCCGACCGGGCTGCACCGGACCGCGCGCGGCCCGCCCCGCCACGGTGTCGACGACCAGCCCGTCGGTCAGCGCGGCCAGCGCGGCGGCGGGCAGGACGGCGCCGTGGATGCGACCCTCGTCGTAGCGGTCGAGGCCGAGGTGCAGGGCGGCGAGCGTCGTCGCCGTCCCCGCGACGCCGACGAGCGTCCCGACCCGGCCCGGTCCGGCTCCGATCTGGGCGCCGGCGGCGGCCAGCTCGGCGAGGCCCGCCTCGAGCACGTCGGCGACGACGGCCCGGGCGGTCGCGACCTCGTCCGGCGTCGGCGGGTCCGCGGCGAGCGCCCGCTCGGTCAGCCGGACGCAGCCGAGCTGCAGCGACACCGCCGCGACGGGCCGCGGGCCGCCGTCGGTCGGACCGACGACCAGCTCGGTCGACCCGCCGCCGACGTCGACCACGACGACCGGCGGGACCGTCGGCACCGCCAGCGCCGCGCCGGTGAACGCCAGAGCCGCCTCCTCCCGGCCGTCGATGACCTCGACGGGGACGCCGAGCGCTGCGGCGGCCGGGACGAGGAACCGCTCGCGGTCGGCGGCGTCACGGACGGCCGACGTCGCGACGACGCGGACCCGGTCCGGCCCGGTCGCGACCCCGAGCCGCTCCCACGTCGCCCGGAGCCCGGTCAGGGCCGCGACGGTGCGGTCGATCGCGGCGGGGTCGAGACGCCCCGTGGCGTCCACCCCGGCGGCCAGACGGGTCGTGACGATGTCCCGCCGCAGCCGGGCGCCGTCCGGCCCGAGCACCAGCAATCGGACCGAGTTCGAACCGACGTCGACGCCGGCGACGGCGCCGCCGTTCATCGGCCGTCCGGCGCGGTGACGGCGCGGTCGACGGGGGCGTCCCCGACCGCGACGCAGGGCGCGGGACAGGCCAGCGGCGCGATCGCGTCGACCGCCTCGGCCCCGACCGCGTTGTCGCCGGTCGCGAGGTGGTGCGCCGCATGGACGTGCAGGCACTTCACGCGGTCGGGCAGGCCCCCGGCCGTCGGGGCGCCGGGGAGCGGCGGCTCCGGGGCGCCGAGCCGGTCGCGGAACGCGACGTACCGCGCGGCGGCGGCGGTCTGGACCGCCGCGAGGTCCGGGTCGGCCACCAGCCGCGCGTTCAGGTCGACCATGCGGTGCTCGGCCTCGAGCCGACCGACGGCCGAGCGGGCCAGCGGACAGGTCAGCCAGAACACCGTCGGGAACGGCGTGCCGTCCTCCAACCGGGGTCGGACGCGCACGACCGTCGGCAGGCCGTGACCGCAGCGGTGGACGACCGCGGGACGGCCGCGGGCCGGACGTCCGAGCTGCGCCCCGATCAGGTCGACCGTCGCGGCGTCCGCCTCGGGCGCCGCGAGCGCCGCGTCGTAGGACGCGTCCGGGTCGCGCCGGAGCGCGTCGCGCATCACCGCCCCCGCCGCGGACGCGTCAGGAGCCGACGCGACCGCGCTTCTGCCGACGGGCCTCGCCCTGGATCATCTGGGACTTGTGCATGAAGCGGCGCAGGCGCTTGTTGAAGTCCTTGTCCAGCTTCGAGCGCAGGTTCGCCGTCTGCTCGTCGGCCCACGCGGGGTCGGCGCGCTTGATGGAGAGGTCGACCTTGCCGTCGTCCTTGATGTCGACGACCTTGACCTCGACCTCGTCGCCCTCGGCGAGGTAGGCGTAGATGTTGTCCACGTAGTCGAGCGCGACCTCGGAGACGTGCACGAGGCCCGTCACGACCTGGTCCCCGACGGGGACCTCGACGAACGCGCCGTACTCCTCCAGCCGGACGACCTTGCCCTTGACGATCTCTCCCAGCAGCGCGACCAACTCCTCTCGGGTGCTCGGGGTCGCCGGACGGCGACCCACCTCCTCCGACCGGCCCGCGGGCGCGGGACGGCGCCGCCGGGGGCGGCACGGGTCCGTGGGGAGGGCGCCGGGACCCCGGCGCGGATGCGAGGGTACGGGACGGGCGGGACGGCGGCCGGTCGCGCCCGGCCGGGACCCGTCAGGGGGCGACGAGGCGCCGGATGGCCGCGAGGAGCCGGTCCAGCGGTCCGGGCGGCTCCTCGGCGACGGGGAGGGGCGGCTCGGCGATCAGCGGCCGGTCCGTCTCGGGCGGGACGAGGACGTACGGGACCTCGCCCCGCCGGACCAGGCCCTGCTGCTCGCGGGCCAGCAGCTCGATCGTCAGCGGGTCCTCGAGGTCCTCGACCCGCTGCTCGAGCCGGGCGTTCTCGGCGGCGAGGGCGGCCCGCTGCTCCTCGAGCAGGGCCACGCGGGCGTCGGCGTCCCGGCGGTTCGCCAGCGGCTCGGCGAGGACGCCGGCCCCGAACAGCACCACGAGGACGACGGCGACCCCCAGCACGAGGTCGCCGACGCGAACCCGACGCCGGGCGGTCGGGCGGCTCACCGGCGCGCCCGCGGGAACGCCGCCGCGCCCGGGTACCGCGCGGCGTCGCCGAGCTGCTCCTCGATGCGGAGCAGCTGGTTGTACTTCGCGACGCGGTCGCTGCGGGCCGGGGCGCCGGTCTTGATCTGACCGGCGTCGACGGCGACGGCGAGGTCGGCGATGGTCGCGTCCTCGGTCTCGCCCGAACGGTGGCTGACCATCGCGGCCCAGCCGGCGCGCTGCGCCAGCGCGACGGTGTCGAGCGCCTGCGTCAGCGTCCCGATCTGGTTCACCTTCACGAGGACGGCGTTCGCGGCCCGCAGGTCGATCGCCCGCCGGACGAAGGCGGGGTTCGTGACCAGGAGGTCGTCGCCGACCAGCTGCACGCGGTCCCCGAGCCGCTCGACGAGGAGCCGCCAGCCGTCCCAGTCCTCCTCGGCCAGCCCGTCCTCGATCGAGACGATCGGGTACCGGTCGACGAGGTCCGCCCAGAGGTCGACCATCTCCGCGGTCGAGAGCACGCGGCCCTCGCCCTCGAGGTGGTAGGCGCCGTCCCGGTACAGCTCGCTGGTCGCGGGGTCCAGCGCCAGCGCGACGTCGGCGCCGGGCTCGTACCCGGCCCGCCCGATCGCCTCGACGAGGAGGTCCAGCGCCGCGGCGTTCGACGGCAGATCGGGCGCGAAGCCACCCTCGTCGCCGAGACCGGTCGAGAGACCGCGCTCCTTCAGCAGCGCCCCGAGCGCGTGGTAGACCTCGGCGCCGGTCCGCAGCGCCTCGGCGAACGTGCCGGCGCCGACCGGCACGATCATGAACTCCTGGAGGTCGACGTTGGTGTCGGCGTGGCTGCCGCCGTTCAGGACGTTCATGCAGGGCACGGGCAGCGTGTGCGCGTTCGGGCCGCCGAGGTAGGCGTGCAGCGGCAGGCCGACCGCGGCCGCCGCGGCGCGGGCGGTCGCGAGCGAGACGCCGAGGACGGCGTTCGCGCCGAGGTGCGACCGGTCGTCGGTGCCGTCGATGGCGATGAGGAGGGCGTCGAGCCCGCGCTGGTCGGTCGCGTCACGACCGACCACCGCCGGCGCGACGTGCTCGGCGACGTTCGCGACCGCGCGGCGCACGCCCTTCCCGCCGTACCGGGCCGGGTCGCCGTCGCGGAGCTCGACCGCCTCGTGCGCCCCGGTCGAGGCCCCGGACGGGACGGCGGCGCGGCCGAGGGTCCCGTCCGCCAGTCGGACGTCGACCTCGACGGTGGGGTTGCCCCGCGAGTCCATGATCTCGCGGGCGCGGACGTCGACGATGGTGGGCACGGATCCCCCTGGCTGCCGTCCGGAGCCGGCCGGTGCGGATCGCGACGGGCGACGCGACGGGACCGTGGCCCCGCGGAGGACGCTACGCCGGGGGGTGGACCGGGGCAACGACCGGCGGCCGGGTCAGCGCGGCCGGTCGGACTCCTCGGGGAGGCGCCACATCCGGCGCCACGCGATCGCGCCGGCGAGTCCCAGGACCTGCCCGACGACCATGCGCCGGCCGCGGTGCGGCGGTCCGGCCAGCCAGCCCAGCGCCGCCCCCGCCGTCATCGCGGCGAGCGCCACGACGGTGTCGGTCGGGAACGGCGGACGCCCGTCGGGCCGCGGGGGCGGTCCGGCCGGGTCCCAGCCGGCGAGGACGTCCTCCCCGGCGGCGCGCGCGACGTCGCTCATGGCGCCGAGGCTACTGGCCGGGCCACACCGGCGGTCGGGCGTCGGCCGGCGCGGCCAGCGCCGCCTCGGCGTCGGCGCGGAGGCGGGCCGCCGCCGCGCGTCCGACCGCGTCGGCCTCGAGCCCGAGCGCGGCGGCGAGTCCGGCGACCTGGACGACGAGCCGGCCCAGCAGCGCACCGGCGGCCTCCGCGTCGTCGGCGGCGTCCGCGGTCACGGCGGCCGCGGTCGCCGCGAGGTCGGCCCGGACCGTCGCGGCGTCCGTCGGGACCAGTCCCTCGCGGCGGAGCCGACGGAGCAGGGCGTCGAGCAGCGCCAGGCCCGGCATCGCGGTCGGGACGCCGTCGAGCGGGCCCCGACCACCGCCCTCGGCGGCCTTGATCGCGTCCCAGGACCGCTGCACGCCGTCGGCGTCCTCGGGCCGGTCGGCGTCGCCGAAGACGTGGGGGTGACGGCGGACCAGCTTGGCGGCCAGCCCCCCGGCGACGTCGTCGACGGCGAACGCGCCCCGCTCCGCCGCGATGCGGGCGTGGAACAGGACCTGGAGCAGCACGTCGCCGAGCTCCTCGCGGACCGCGTCGTCGTCCCCGCCCGAGATCGCGTCGAGCAGCTCGTAGGTCTCCTCGACGAGGTACCGCGCGAGGCTGGCGTGGTCCTGCTCGAGGTCCCAGGGGCAGCCGGCGTCGGGGTCGCGGAGGCGGTCCATGACCGCGACGGCGCGGAGCAGCTCGGTGCCGGGCGGGATCGGGGCGAGGAACACCAGCTCGATCTCGACGTCCTGCGCCGCGACCATCCCCGAGAGCGCCGGCGCGAGACCGCGCTCGTCGTCCTCGAGCAGGTAGACGACGGCGCCGTCCGCCACCGCGGCGGCGACCAGGGCCTTCGCGAGGCGCCGGTCGTCCGGGCCGCCCGGCCGCGTCAGCAGCAGGTCGTCGCGACCCAGCGGCGCCGGCGCGAGCGGCGCCAGCTCGAGCCCGGCCGCGGCCAGCATCGGGGCGGCGGGATGCGCGGACGGGTCCCGGCAGAGGACGGTCCCGGCGGCGGAGAGCGCCTGCCAGGCGGGGGCCGGGAGCAGCCCCGGCAGGAGGTCGCTCGTCTCGACGAGGACGACCCGGCCGCCGGTGCTCACCAGCGGTCCGCGCCGACCGCCTGCGGCGCGGTCACCGCGCCGGCGACGCCGTCCCAGACGCCGAGGCGGGACGCGACGGTCACCTCGGCGGCGGCGACGGCGCCCCCGAGGATCGCGTCGAGCTCGGGGCCGACGAGCCGGCGCCGTTCGGCCGAGGGCAGGTCCGCGACGGCGGTCGACGCCTCGGCGACGACCTCGATGACGTGGAACCCGAACTGCGTCTCGACGGGGTCGAGGACGGTGTCGAGTCGCGCGTCCCAGACGGCGGCGTCGAACTCGGGCACGAACGCGCCGCGCTCGCGCTCGCCGAGCAGCCCGCCCTGCGCGGCGCTGCCGGGGTCGGTCGACCGCTCGGTCGCGAGCGCGGCGAAGTCGGCCCCGTCCGCGAGCAGGGCGACGATCTCGTCCGCCTCCGCGGCGGTCTCGACGAGGATGTGCCGCGCCGTGCGCGTCTCGAGGGTCCGGTCGCCGAGGAGGTCGGTCGTCAGCACGTCCAGCGCCGCCTCGGTCGTGAGGAACACCTCCTCGTAGAACCCCTGCGGGTACCCGATGTCGGCCAGCGTCGCGGCCAGCGCCTCGGCCCCGCCGACCTGCTCCTCGACCTCGACCGCGACGGCCGCGACGGCCGCGTCGTCGACGACGAGACCGCGGTCGGCCAGGACCCCGAGGACGATGCGGTTCTGGAGCAGCCGGGACAGGAGGTCCCGCTGCACGGCGACCTCGTCCAGCGCCGGGTTGGCGTCCGTCGCCGTCCGGACCCAGTCCTCGAGCTGCGCCGAGGGGACCTCGTCCCCGTCCACGGTCGCGACGGCGCCGCGGGGCGGCTCGGCGCCGCAGGCGGCCAGGACGAGGGCCGCGGCGAGCACCGCGACGGCACGACGGGGACGGCGGTGCACGGGGCCTCCGGGGTGGGGACGGGACGACGACGCGGACGTCGACGGTGACCGAGTCTAACGGTCGTGCCCGGACCGACCCGGGGCCGCGGACCCGACGACGCCCCGCACCCCTAGGCTGCCGCCATGGCGTCGGACCCGCACGAGACGGTCGCGGACCTCCTGCACCGCGACGGCCAGCGGTACACGCGGGCGCGGCGGGGCCTGGTCAGGACGCTGCTCGGGCTGACGCGGCCCGCGACCATCGCCGAGCTCGGCACCATCGACCCGGGCCAGTCGCAGAGCTCGCTGTACCGGAACCTCGCCGTGCTCGAGCGGTGCGGTGCGGTCCACCGGCTCTCCTCGGTGGACGGGGTGGCGCGGTTCGAGCTGTCCGAGGACCTCTCGCACCACCATCATCATCTGGCCTGCGAGGGCTGCGGCCGGATGGAGGACGTCGTCCTCCCCGACGGCCTCGAGTCGACGCTGCACCGGATCACGGCCGACCTCGGTGACGAGCACGGGTACGAGGTCCACCGCCACGCGCTCGAGCTGGTCGGACGGTGCGCGGACTGCCGGACGTCAGACGGCTGACGCGACCCCGGGCCGCACCGCCCGGAGCAGGCGCTGCGCGGCCTGGACGACGAAGAACCCGGCGACGCTGATCCCGGCGATCGTCGCCGAGGTCGCCGTGCCCGCGTGGTAGCTGACGAGCAGCCCGGCGACGACCGCGACCGTCCCGAACGCGACCGCGACCAGCATCACGAGGGGCACGCGGCGGACGACCAGGACCGCCGTCGCCGGCGGCGCGATCAGGAACGCCATCACCAGCAGGGTCCCGACCGCACGGAAGGCGGTCACGACGACCAGGGCGATCAGCGCCAGCATCGCCACGTGCGCCAGCCCCGGCCGGAGCCCGAGCACCCGCGCCTTCGCCGGGTCGTACGCCAGCGCGAGGAACGCGCGGTGCCCGACGGCGGCGGCGACGATCGAGACCGTCGCCGCGACCACCAGCACCGTCAGCTGCCCCGGCCGGATCCCGATCGGGTCCCCGAACAGGATCGCGGTGAGGTCGCCCGCGTACGCGCCACGGGCCGAGATGATCGCGACGCCGAGCGCGAGCAGTCCGACGAAGGCCAGCCCGATGCCGGTGTCCTCCCCCACCCGCCGTCCCGACGTCGCGGTCGCGACGACGGCGACGAGGACGACGGCCCCGAGCCCTGCCCCCAGGGTGAGGTCGACGCCGACGAGGTACGCCAGGGCGATGCCGGGCAGCACGCCGTGGGCCAGGGCGTCGCCCATGAACGCGAGCCCGCGGACGACGACCCAGGTCCCGATCGGCGCGCTGGCGACGACGGTGAGCACGCCGGCCGCCAGGGCCGTCCGCATGAAGCCGTAGGCGAACGGCTCGGTCACCACCTCGAGCACGGGGCCCTCCGGTCGCACCCGGCGGCGACGCTACCCACGGCGGCCGGTCGGCCCGTGGGGTCGCGCCGTCAGTCGAGCAGCGCGCTCACGATCAGGCCGGCGTCGGTCCGGAGCATCCCGACGTACGTCTCGGCGCCGCTCCCGGCCGGCCCCAGGGACCCGGTGTGCAGCGTGACCACCGTGACCGCGGGGGCGCCGCGGACGACGGCCTCCTCGGCCAGCGCCATCGCGAGGGCGTCGCTGTCGGTCGTCTCGGCGAGCACGACGTCGACCCCCTCCGCGACGAGCAGGTCGGCCAGCGCGGCGAACGCCGCCGGATCCGTCTCGGCGGAGGTCGAGCTGCCCGGGACGACGGTCGCGACGATCTCGAACCCGTAGCGGTCCGCGAGGTACCCGAGCGAGTCGTGGTTCGTCACGAGCTTCCGACGGTCCGCCGGGACGGTGGCGTACAGCGCCGCGAGCTCGGCGTCGAGCGCCTCGAGCTCGGCGCGGAGCCCGGCGGCGCGCGCGGCCCAGTCGACCTCGGGACGCAGCTCGGCGAGGGCGTCCGCGACCAGCTCGCCGGCCGTCGCCGCCCGGAGCGGGTCGAACCAGAAGTGCGGATCGAGCTCCCCGTGCGCGTGCTCGTCGGCCTCGTCGTGCGCGTGCTCGTCGTCGTGCGCGTGGTCGTCCTCGTCGCCGTGGTCGTGCGCGTCCGCGGCGAACGGGATCGGGTCGAGCTCCGGCGAGACCTCGAGGACCCGGACGCCGTCCGCGACCGCCGCGTCGAGCGCGGCGAGCAGTCCCTCCTCCAGCATCAGCCCGTTCGCGACCACGAGGTCGGCGTCCCGCATCGCGGCCGCGTCGGCCGCCGAGGCGGCGTAGCCGTGCGGATCGACGCCGGGTGCCATGAGCACGCGGACCGTGCCGTCCTCCCCGACGATCGGGGCGACGAGGTCACCGAGGATCGACGTCGTGACCACGACCTCGACGGGATCCGGCGCGTCGGACGTGGTGGCCGGAGCCGACCCCGCCCCGGGGGCGGGGTCCGCGGCGGGCGCGGGCGTCTCCGCCGCGCCGGTGCAGGCCGCCAGGGCCAGCGCGGCCGCGGCGAGCGCGACGGCGCGGAGGGTGCGGGACGGACGGGAGGTGCGGGACATCGACGGCTCCTGGGGCGACGTGCGGCCGGGGTCGCGGGGGCATACTATTGGGAATGGTTCCTATTCGCAACTCGGGCGACCGGTCGTACGCTCCCGGACCCACCGGAGGACCCGTGGACCCGACCCCGCGCCCCACCGGAGCCGCCGGCGACGCCGCCACGGCCGGCCCGGCCGTCGAGCTGGACGGCGTCTGCCTCCGGTTCGGCCGGGTCGAGGCGCTCCACGACGTCACGCTGACGGTCCCCCGCGGGGCGAGCGTCGCCGTCATCGGCCCCAACGGCTCGGGGAAGTCGACGCTGCTCGGCGTCCTCTCGGGCCTGCTGCACCCGCAGGAGGGGACGGTCCGGGTGCTCGGCACGACGGTCCCCCGGGCCCGCGCCCGGATCGCGCACGTCCTCCAGTCGACGCAGGTCCGCGCCGAGGTCCCGCTGACCGTCCGCGAGGCCGTGCGGATGGGGACCTACGCGACGCTGGGGCTCGTCGGCCGGGGCGGGGCCGCGGTCCGGGACCGCGTCGACGCGGCGCTCGACCGGCTCGGGATCGCCGACCTCGCCGACCGCCAGCTGCCCGAGCTCTCCGGCGGCCAGCGCCAGCGCGTCTTCGTCGCGCAGGGCCTGGTGCAGGAGGCCGACCTGCTGCTGCTCGACGAGCCGGTCGCCGGCCTCGACCCGCCGACGCAGGAGGTCATCGCCCGCGTCGTCCGCGACGAGCGCGCCGCCGGGCGGACGGTCGTCACGACCACGCACGACGTCGGCGCGGCGGCGACGAACGACCTCGTGCTGCTGCTCAGCACCGAGGTCGTCGCGTACGGCCCGCCGCAGGAGGTGCTGGTGCCCGAGCTGCTCGGCCGCGGCTTCGGCGGCCACCTCCACGTGCTGGAGGACGGGACGATGGTCCTCGACGATCCGGCGCACCACGGCGCGGTCGTCGGGCATCGCACGCGGGCCGACTGGCACGGGACCGAGGACGCGTCGGCCGCGGACCCCGGGACGACCCGGAAGCCCTAGGCGGTGCCGGCGAGGTCCACGACGACGGGCGCGTGGTCGGACGGCTTGTCGCCGGCCGCGTTCTGCTTCCGCAGCTCGCGCGCGACCTCGACCGCCTCGACCCCGAGCACGGCGCTGGCGAGCACCAGGTCGATGCGGAGCCCGTGCCCGCGGTGGAACGACCCGCCGCGGTAGTCCCACCAGGTGTACGCCTCGCCCTCGGGCCGGACCACCCGCTGCGCGTCGCGCAGCCCGACCGCGAGCAGCGCGTCGACCGCGTCCCGCTCGGCCGGCGTGACGTGCGTCGAGCCGGGGGGGAACGCCGCGAGGTCCCAGACGTCCGCGTCGGTCGGCGCGACGTTGTAGTCGCCGGCGACGACGACCGGGCCGGCGGCCGCGAGGTCCGCGACGCGATCCCGCATCGCCGCGAGGAACGCGAGCTTCCGCGGGTACCACGGGTCGTCGACGGCGCGCCCGTTCGGCACGTAGACCGAGACGACGCGGACGCCCCCGACGGTCCCCTCGAGCCACCGGGCCTCGTCCGGGACCGGGTTCCCCGGGAGCTCCGGCGACGGGTCCACGACCTCGACGCCGTCGGGGACGACGAGGGCCACACCGTTCCACCGACCCTCGCTGGCCTCGACGGCGCGGTACCCGGCCGCGGCCAGCCCGTCGTGCGGGAACGCCTCGGCCGCGAGCTTCGTCTCCTGGAGGCAGAGGACGTCGGGCCGGAACGCCTCGAGCAGCTCGAGGACCCGCGGCAGCCGCGCCTTCAGCGAGTTCACGTTCCAGGTCACCAGCCGCATCGCCCCACCGTAGCCAGCGGCGCCGGCGGTAGCGTCCCGCCACCGCGACCCCGCGCCGCCCGCGGCGCGGCGGGCCCACCGGGGAGCCGACGTGCCCGAGCTGCGCCGTCCGGGCCGCCCCGCCTGGCTGACCACGCCGATCCTCGCCGTGTCGGGCCTCTCGGTGGCGTCGGGCCTCGCGCAGTTCGGCGTCACCGCGGTCATCGGCGACGTCGCCGCCGCGTTCGGCAGCACCGGCCCCGGCGACGACCTCGCGGCCCAGATCGGACTCCCCGCCACCACGGTCGGGATCGCGCTGGCCGCGGTCCGGCTGGCGTCACTGGCCTCGCTGCCCGTCGTCGCCGTCGCCGACCGCTGGGGCCGGCGTCGCGTGGTCCTCGCGCTCTCGGCCGTCGGCCTGGCGCTGACGGCGCTGGCCGCCCTCTCCCCCGGGTTCTGGTGGTACGTCGCCCTGGTGGCGCTGGCGCGGCCGGCGCTGTCCGGGGTGAACGCCGTCGCCGGGGTGGTCGCGGCCGAGGAGACGCGGACCCGCGACCGCTCGGCCGCCATCGCGCTGATCACGGCGGCCTACGGCGTCGGGGCGGGCCTGGTCGTCGTCGGCCGGTTCCTCGCCGGCGACGCCGCGACGTTCCGCGAGGTCACCGCCGCGGCGCTGCTGCCGCTGCTGCTGCTCCCGCTGCTGGCCCGCGGCACACGGGAACCGCGGATCGCACGGACCCACCACGCCGAGCGCGGCCTGCCGGGCCGGGTCCCGGCCCCGTACGTGCGCAGCGTCGCGCTGCTCAGCGTCCTCAGCGGCGCCATCGCGCTCGGGACCGGACCGGCGTTCTCGTACCTCTTCGTGTACGGCGAGCGGGTCCTCGGGGTGGACCCTGCGCTCGTCACGGCGCTCGTCGTGCTGGCCGGACCGGTCGGCCTCGTCGGCATCCTGCTGGGGCGGGCGGCGGCCGACCGGGTCGGCCGCAACGTCGCCGCGGGGGCCTCGATGGTCCTGACCGGCCTCGCGGTCGCGTGGGCGTACGGCGGCACGGCCGTGCAGCTCGCCGTCGGGTACCTGCTCGCCATCGGGTTCTCGAGCGCGTTCGCGCCCCCGACCGGAGCGCTCGGCGCCGAGCTGGTCCCGACCCGGGTCCGCGCGACGCTTGCCGGCTGGGTGACGTTCGCCGGCGTCATCGGCGCGGTCGTCGGCATCTACGGCTTCGGCGCGCTCGCGGACGCGACCGGCGGGTTCCGCGGGGCGGCGCTCGTCATCGGGCTGGCGACCAGCGTCGCCGGACTCGGCTTCCGGCTGCTGCCCGAGACGCGCGGGGTCGAGCTCGAGGACCTCGAGGACGACGCGGCCTGAGCCGCTCTCACCCGGGTCGGGCGGCGCGCCGACCGGGGGCGCCGAGCAGCTCGCCGAGCGTCCCCGAGACCCAGGCCACGAGGTCCTCGGGCCGGGGACGCGGCAGCGGCAGCACCAGCGACCGCGCGGCCGGCTTCCACTGCGCCCCCGGGTGCAGCCGCGCCAGGCGGACCTCGGCGGCCTCGCCCAGCTCGACCGGCTGGACCCGCAGGCGGTCCCCGCGCACGACCGCGACCTCGTCGATCCCCCACCGGTCGAGCAGCACCTTCAGCGCGGCGAGGGCCGTGAGCCGCCGCGCCGGCGGGGGCGGCGGCCCGAACCGGTCCGCGAGCTCGGCCTCGAGGTCGCGCAGCGTCGCGGCGTCGCGGACGGCGGCGAGGCGGCGGTACAGGTCGAGACGGACCATGGCGTCGGCGACGTACGCCTCGGGCAGGTTCGCGTCGACGGGGAGGTCGACCCGGATCTCGTGCGTCTCGGGCAGGGGCTCGCCGCCGAGGCGGGCCAGCTCCTCGCGGAGCAGCTCGGCGTACGCGTCGAACCCGACGGCCGCGACCTGTCCCGACTGCTCGGCCCCGATGACCGCGCCGGCGCCCCTCAGCTCGAGGTCCCGCATCGCGATCGCGAGCCCCGACCCGAGCCGGCTCCGTTCGGCGACGGTGGCCAGCCGCTCGTGCGCCAGCTCGGTCATCCCCTCCGCCGGGTGGAAGAGGTACGCGTACCCGCGCTCGCTGGCGCGTCCGACGCGGCCGCGCAGCTGGTGCAGCTGCCCGAGCCCGAGCAGGTCGGCCCGCTCGACGATCAGCGTGTTCGCGTTCGGCACGTCGAGACCGGACTCGATGATGGTGGTGCAGACGAGGACGTCGACCTCCCGCTCCCAGAACCGCAGCATGACGGCCTCGAGCGCGCCCTCCTCCATCTGACCGTGTGCCACCGCGATCCGGGCGCCGGGGACGAGCTCGCCGAGGCGGGCCGCGACCTCGTCGATCGTCGTGACGTCGTTGTGGACGTGGAACACCTGCCCGTCGCGGAGGAGCTCGCGCCGGATCGCCAGCACGACCTGCGCCTCGTCGAACGGCTGGACGACGGTCACGACGGGCTGGCGGTACTCCGGCGGCGTCTCGATGACCGAGAGGTCCCGGATGCCGGACAGCGCCATCTCGAGCGTCCGCGGGATCGGCGTGGCCGACATCGTCAGCACGTCGACGCTGGCGCGCAGCTGCTTCAGCCGCTCCTTGTGCCGCACGCCGAACCGCTGCTCCTCGTCGACGACGACGAGGCCGAGGTCCCGGAACGTCACGCTCGGGGCGAGCAGCGCATGGGTCCCGATCACGACGTCGACCGTGCCGTCCGCCACGCCGGCGAGGACCCGGCGGCGCTCGGCGTCGGGGACGAACCGGCTGAGCACGCCGATGTCGACGGGGAACCCGGCGAACCGCTCACGGAACGTCTCGGCGTGCTGCTGGGCCAGGATCGTCGTCGGGACGAGCACGGCGACCTGGGCCCCGTCGAACACGGCCTTCGCGGCGGCACGGACGGCGACCTCGGTCTTCCCGAACCCGACGTCCCCGGCGAGGAGCCGGTCCATGGGGAGCGGCGCCTCCATGTCGCGCTTCACCTCCTCGACGACGGTCAGCTGGTCGGGCGTCTCGACGTGCTGGAACGCGTCCTCCAGCTCGGACTGGAGCTCGCCGTCGGGGGCGAAGGCCCGACCGGGGGCGTGGAGCCGCGCGTGGTACAGCCGGATGAGGTCGGCCGCGAGCTCCTTCGCCGCGCCGCGGGCCCGCTCCCGCGCGCGCTCCCACTGCGCCCCGCCCATGCGCATCACGGTCGGCTCGTCGCCGCCGCGGTACCGGGTCAGCGCGTCGACCTGGTCGGAGGGGACGAACAGCGTGTCCCCCCCGGCGTACTCGACGACGACGAAGTCGCGCCGGGCGACGCGGCCGTCGAGGCCCTCGACCTCGCGCGTCACCATCCCGCGGAACCGCCCGACCCCGTGCGTGCGGTGGACGACGGCCTCGCCGTCGGTCAGCGCCGCGACGGCGTCGGCGGCCCGCTGCCGCGACCCGATGCGGGGCCCGGCCCGGCGACGGCGCGGACCGAACACGTCGACGCCGGCCAGGAGGGCCAGGCCGAGGGCCGGTGCGTCGACCCCGGCCCGGAGCGTCGAGACGACGACCTCCACGCGGCCCGGCTCCGGTCGGGGCGGCAGCACCGGGTGGACGGTGGCCGGGACGCCCTCGGCGGCCAGCACGTCGGCGACGCGGCGGGCCGGGCCGTCCGCGTCGACCGAGACCACGACCCGGACCCCGTCGGCCAGGAGCGTGCGCGTCCGGGTCGCCAGCGCCGCGACGTCGCCGCGCAGCGAGTCCCACCCGGTCCCGGGCAGCGGTGCGGCGCCGGCGTGCGGCAGGGCCGAGACGCGGACGACGTCACCGCCGCGGGCCGCGACCCGGTCGACCAGGGCGGCCGGCGCGGCGTACCCGACGGGTGCGCCGACCGGCCCGAGGTCCCAGGTCGCCTCGGCCAGCGTCTCGGCGTCGTGCGCGACGGCCCGGGCCCGCTCCTCGCCGCGGGTCGGCTCGACCAGCAGCAGTCCGGCCCCACGGGGCAGCAGGTCGGCCAGCAGGACCGCGTCGCCCCGGAGCGCCAGCGCCAGGGACTCGGCCCCCTCGGCGGTCCGGCCCTCCGCCAGCGCGGCCAGGGCCTCGGCGTGGGCCGGGGCGGCGCGGGCCACCTCGGCGGCCCGGGCCGCGAGCCCGTCGTCCAGGACCAGCTCGCGGGCCGGATCGACGACGACCGCGTCGACGGGGCCGGTCGAGCGCTGGTCCCCGACCCCGAACGCCCGGAGGGACTCGAGCTCGTCGCCGAACCACTCCATCCGGACCGCGGCGTCGGCCGCGGCGGGGAACACGTCGACGATGCCGCCGCGCACGGCGAACTGCCCCCGCTCCTCGACCTGCGGTGTCCGCTCGTACCCGAGCGCGGCCAGCGCGGTCAGGGCCGCGTCGAACCCGGTCGTGCCGGCGCGCAGGCGGAGCGGCCGGCGCGCCGCGACGCGGGGGTCCATCGGCTGCAGCGCCGCCCGGACCGGGGCGACGACCGCGAGCAGCGGCGACGGATGCTCCTCGGGGTGCGCCAGCCGGTCGACGACGGCGAGGCGACGGCCGACCGTCTCGGCGCGGGGCGAGAGCCGTTCGGCGGGCAGGGTCTCCCACGGCGGGAACACGGCGAGGCGGTCGGGCCCGAGCACGGCCCCGAGGGCGTCGGCGAACGTCCCGGCGTCCGCCGAACGGGGGACGACCACGAGGAGCGGCGCGGCCCGCTCGGCGAGGAGGGCCGCGACCAGCGGCTGGAGCGCCCCGGCGGCGACGACGTCGCCGGCGAGCTCGTCCTCCCACGCGGTCCGGGCCGGCCGGAGCGCCGCGGCGAGCGGCCCGACCGCCAGTCCGGGGTCGAGGACGTCGTCGGGGTCGACCGGAGGCGCCCCGCCGCTCACCTGGGCTTCGGGCGACCCCGTCGGGCGGCCGTCGGGTCGACCCCACCGGGGATCGGGAGGCTCCGGGTCAGCGGCTTCAGGCGGCGCTCGAGCTTCGCGACGTCCCGCCGCTTCACCGTGCGGGGCAGGCGCGTCAGGTGACGCTGCAGCCGGGGCAGCGGGACGGCGCCGTCCCCGTCGCCGACGACGACCGTGGTGATGGCGGCGTCCGCGACCGCCTTCGCGAGGCGCTTCCGCTCCTGCGCCAGCATGCCGCGGACGCGCTGCTCGGCGCCCTCACCGACGAGGACGACGCCCGGCGGACCGACCGCGCGGTGGACCAGGTCCTGCTTGGCGGTGACGCCGACGGCCGGCGTGACGAACCACGGGCCGCGGAGCTGCTGGAGCACGGCGGCGGCCGCGCCCGGCCGCCCCTCGAGCATGCGGTACGAGGCGCGCCGGGCCCGGAGGTTGAACGTCACGAGCCCCGCGAGCAGCCCGGTGAGCACCGCGAGCGGGACGGCGAGCCAGACCGACGTGACGATCCCGAGGCCCGTGCCGGCGGCGGCGCCGAGCACGGCCGCGACGAGGACCCACCGTCCGAGCGCGGGATCGACGCCACGGACCTGACCCCAGACCTGGCGCAGGGTCGCGATCCGCTCGCGCGCACGACCGATGAGGCGACGCATCGTCACTCCGCTCCCGTGGCGGACCAGCCGTGCCACCGGTTCTGGGTCGCCTCGAGGCCGTCGGCCACGAGGGAGGCGACGACGTCGCCGACCTCGGCGAGGACGGTAGCGACGGTGGCGCGCTCGTCGGCGCCGAAGGCCCGGAGCACGTGCTGCGCCGCCGCCGTCGAGCCCGGCGGGCGACCGACGCCGATCCTGACCCGGAGGTACTCACGGGTGCCGAGGACCCGGTCGACGTCGCGGAGCCCGTTGTGGCCGGCGTGCCCCCCGCCGCGCTTCACGCGCAGGGCCCCGAGCGGCAGATCGAGGTCGTCGTGGAGGACGACGAGACGCTCCGGAGGGACGCGGTACCAGCCGGCGGTCCGGCCGACCGGCCCGCCCGAGGTGTTCATGTACCCCTCGGGGACGGCCAGCACGACCGGTGCGCCCCCGAGTCGGACCTCGGCCGTGCGGGACCCGGACCGGCGGTTCCGCGCCAGCGACGTCCCGGCCGCGGCGGCCATGGCCTCGACGGCCTCGGCCCCGACGTTGTGACGCGTGCCGGCGTACTCGGGGGGCGGGTTGCCGAGTCCGGCGACCAGCCACCGCCCGCCGGTCACGCCGGCGCCGCGCCGTCCGCCTCGGCCGCAGCCGCGGCCTCGCCCTCGGCCGCCGCGGCCGGGGCCGCGGCCTCGGCCGAGACCGCCGGCGCGTTGATCGTGACGACGACGCGGTCGGCGTCGTCGGCGATCTCGGCCCCGGCCGGCAGCAGCGCGACCAGGTCGCCCAGCCGCTTCACGTCGCCGATGCCCATCCCGGCGACGGAGAGCTCGAGGAAGTCCGGGGTGTCCAGCGGCCGGACCATGATCGGGACGACGTGGCGGACGTGGTTGAGGTAGCCGCCGTCGCGCTCGAGCCGGTCCTCGTCGACGAGGTGCACCGGGACCTCGACCTCGATCAGCGCGTCGGCGTCGACCGCGACCAGGTCGAGGTGGATGAAGTGCCCCTTCACCGGGTGCCGCTGGAGGTCGCGGAGGACGGTCAGGACCGGCGCACCGCCGTCGACCTCGAGCGCGACCAGGGCGTTCAGCCCGGCCGGCCCGCGGATCGCCTGCGACAGCTCGCGGGCGTCGAGGCTGACCGCCGTCGGCGTCACGCCGACGCCGTACAGCGAGGCGGGGACGCGGCCGGCGCGACGCAGGCGGCCGGCGTCGGCCTTCCCGGGACGGTCGCGGCGGACGGCGGAGAGACGGACCTGGGTCGACACGGTGATGCTCCTGCGGCGGAGGGCCCCGGCGTGGGTCGGTCACCGTGGGTGGCGAGGTGTCACGCGGGGTCCCGGACCGCTGACGCGCGCCGACGGACGGCGCGCGCGGGGCGGTGCGGGGGGACGGAGCCTACTCGCGCGCCGGGGGGCCGGCGACCCCCGTCCGGACGGGCGGGGTCCCGCGCCGGGCGGACCGGCTCAGACGTTCTCGCCGCGGAAGATCTCCGAGACGGACTCGTCCTCGAACACGGCCCGCAGCGCCGAGGCCAGGATCGGGGCGATGGAGAGCACGACCAGCTTCCCGTCCATCCCGATGTCCTCGGGGACCGGGATCGTGTTGGTGACCACGACCCGCTCGATGACGCTGTTCTCGAGCCGCTCGACGGCCGGGCCGCTGAACAGGGGGTGCGTCGCGCAGGCGATCACCCGGGTCGCGCCCCGCTCCTTCAGCAGGCTCGCGGCCCCGACGATCGTGCCGGCGGTGTCGATCATGTCGTCGATCAGCACCGCCTCGCGCCCGTCGACGTCACCGATGACGTCGAGGGTCTCGGCGACGTTGTGCAGCGTCGGGTCGCGCCGCTTGTGGAGGATCGCGATCGGCGCCCCGAGGTGGCCGGCGAACTTCTCGGTGAGGCGGACCCGGCCGGCGTCCGGCGAGACGATGACGCGCTTCGCGGGGTCCGTGTTCTCGGTGATCCACTGCTCGAGCAGCGGCAGGGCGGTGAGGTGGTCGAACGGGTTGTGGAAGAACCCCTGGATCTGCCCCGTGTGCAGGTCCACCGACATGATGCGGTCGACGCCGACCGCCTCGTACAGGTCGGCGACCATCCGGGCGGCGATCGCCTCGCGGGACCGCGCCTTCTTGTCCGACCGCGAGTAGCCGTAGTACGGGATCACGGCGACGGTCCGCTTCGCCGAGGCGCGCTTCAGCGCGTCGAGCATGACCAGCTGCTCGAGGATGAAGTCGTTGATGCTCATCCCGTCCGGCGCCGAGAGGTGCGACTGCAGGACGAAGACGTCGGCGCCGCGGACGGACTCGGCGAACCGCGCGTACAGCTCGCCGTTCGCGAACCGCGACAGCTGGACCTCGCCGACCCGCATGCCGAGGTGGTCGGCGACCTCCCGGGCGAGCTCGGGGTACGACGACCCCGAGAACAGCATCATGCGCTTGCGGGTCACGAGCTCCACGGCGATCCCGCTCCCCGTCGGCGGCGTGGCGGACCCTAGCGCGTCACCCGAGCCGGCCCCGGGCGCGGCCCTCCTTGACGACCTGACGGGCCCTCCCGATCGCCAGCGCCTCGGCCGGGACGTCGTCGGTGATGGTCGAGCCGGCCGCGACGTACGCCCCGGGGCCGACCTCGACGGGGGCGACCAGCATCGTCCCGCACCCGACGAACGCGCCCTCGCCGACGACGGTCCGGTGCTTCTCGCGCCCGTCGTAGTTCACGGTCACGACGCCGCAGGCGACGTTCGCCCCGGCGCCGACCTCCGCGTCCCCGACGTACGCGAGGTGCGGGACCTTCGCGCCGGCGCCGACGGTCGCGTTCTTGGTCTGGACGAACGCCCCGACCCGGGCGCCGACCTCGAGCACCGTGCCGGGCCGGAGGTGCGCGAACGGTCCGACCTCGACGTCGGCGCCGATCCGGGCCCGATCGGCCCGGGTCGAGTGGACGTGAGCGCCCTCCCCGACCTCGCAGTCGGTCAGGTGGGTGTTCGGTCCGACCACCGCGCCGGCGGCGACGCGCGTCGCCCCCTCGAGGATCGTGCCCGGCAGCAGCGTCGCGTCGGCCGCGACCGCGACGTCCACGTCGACGTAGGTGTGCGCCGGGTCGACGACGCCGACGCCGTCGCGCATCAGCGCCCGGAGGTGGCGGCGGCGGAGCTCGACGCCGGCGTCGGCCAGCTGGGCGCGGTCGTTGACACCGGCGACCTCGGCCATGTCGACGACGTGGGCGACCGCGTCGCCGGCCGCCGCCAGCGGCCCGACCACGTCGGTGAGGTACCGCTCCCCCTGCGCGTTGTCGGTGCCGAGCGCCGCGACGACGGGGGTGAGCTCGGCGCGATCGAAGACGTACATGCCGACGTTCGCCTCGCGGAGGGCCCGCTGCTCGGGCGTCGCGTCCCGCTCCTCGACGACGCCGGTGATGGTGCCGTCCGCGTCCCGGAGGACACGGCCGTAGCCGAAGGCGTCCTCGGGCACCGCGACGAGCAGGCCCATCCGCCGGCCCGCCCCGGCCTCGAGGAGGCCGGCCAGCGTCGGACCCGTCAGCAGCGGCGTGTCGCCGGGCACGACCATCACGCGCGCGACCTCCGGCGGGAGCGCCGCCAGGGCGACGTCGACGGCGTCGCCGGTGCCGCGCGGCTCGGGCTGGACCACCGTGGTCACCGGGACGGGCAGCCGGTCCGCCAGCGCCGCGACCTCGTCGGCGACGCCGTCGGGCCCGGGGCCGACGACGACGAGGATCCGGTCGACCCCGGCGGCCCCGACCGCGGCCAGGACGTGGCCGAGCAGCGTCCGCCCGGCGGCGCGGTGCAGCACCTTCGGCAGGGCCGAGCGGAACCGCGTCCCGCGCCCGGCGGCCAGCACGACCGCGGCGGTGGTGTCGTGGGCGGCCATGCGCTCCCCCGTCCGGGCCCGGCGGGCCCCCGGGGCACCGTAGCCAGCGGTCCGCGCGCGGGACCCGGCCGCGGGCCCCACGGGGATGCGGCCGGCGCCGGCCGCGGCGACGCTGGGGGGCAGGGGGTCGAACCCTGGACTCCGACTCCAAAGGTCGGCGTGTTGCCGGTTACACCACCCCCCACCGGGCCTCGTCGGTGCGGCCGCGGCCGCCCGCCGGGGTCCGCGGCGAGGGTAGGCCCGCGGCCGTCGAGGCCCGCGGGCGGAGCCCGGGACCGGGGCCCGGGTCAGCCCTCGGTCACGACCTCGGGACCACCGGCCGGCGCGGTGACGACCTCGACGCGCGCGAACAGGTCCGCGACCCGGTCGGCGAGGGCACGGGCGTGCGCGGCGTCCGCGGCCAGTCCGAGCAGCGTCGGACCCGATCCGCTGACGAGCGCCGCGATCGCGCCGGCGTCCTGCAGCGCGTCGCGCCGCTCGCGGAGGTCGGGCCGCAGGGCGAACGCCGCCGGCTCGAGGTCGTTGCGCACCGCGGCCCCGAGGGCCTCGACGTCGCCGGTCCGCAGCGCCTGGAGCATCCGGTCGGGGTCGGCGGCGGCCGGCGCCGGCAGCCCGTCGAACGCCCGGTAGACGTCGGCCGTGCCGAGCGCGCCGGCGTCGACGCCGACGACCCAGTGGGTCGTCCCGCGCGCCAGGGCCGGTGCGACGTCGGTGCCGGTCCCGCGGGCCAGCGCGGTCCCACCGCCGACGCAGAACGGGACGTCGGATCCGACGTCGGCGGCGAGGCGGCGCAGGCGCTCGGGACCGAGGTCCGTCCCCCAGACCCGGTCCAGCCCGACGAGCGCGGCCGCGGCGTCGGCCGAGCCGCCGGCCATGCCGGCCGCCACCGGGATCCGTTTCGTCAGGTGGAGCCGCGTCGTCGGTCCGCCGTCGTCGGCGTCACCGCCCATCCCGACCTCGCGCATCAGACGACGGCCGGCGACGAGCACCAGGTTGTCGTCGCCCAGCGGCACGTCGCCGTCGCCGACCCCGTCGGCGGTCAGGACCAGCCCCATCCGTCGCCGCGCGGTGGGGTGGAGGGCCTGGCCGTCGTCGCACCGCACGCGGAGCGTGTCGTGCAGCGACACCGTCTGGAGCACGGTCACGAGGTCGTGGTAGCCGTCGGGACGCCGGGGCCCGACGGCGAGGTGGAGGTTGATCTTGGCCGGCACGCGGACGCGGAGGCGTACCGACCCGTCCCCCGCCACCCGTGCCTCCGCCGTCGGCCCCCGCCCCGCCGGGCAGCGTAGGCCCGGGCCGGACGCGGCCCGACGGGCCGTCAGCGTCCTGTGGACGACGGGTCGAGCGCGGGTCCGAGGGCGTCGGCCAGGGCGAGCAGCGCGCCCGGGCCCAGCCGCTCGGCCCGCTCCCCCGGGTCGGTCCCGGTCGCGCCGAGCGCAGCGGCGACGGCTGCGCCGTCCAGCGGTGCCAGCGCGTTGCGCAGCGTCTTGCGCCGTGCGGCGAAGCCCAGCTCGACCAGCCGCGACAGCCGGGCGTACCGGAGGGCGTCGGGCGCGTCGGCCCGTCGGACCAGCCGGACCATCGCGCTGTCGACGTTGGGCACGGGCAGGAAGACGCGGCGCGGGATCGCCAGCGCGACGCGGACCTCGGCGAGGGTCTGCAGCCGCACGCTGACCCCGCCGTAGGCCGGCGTGCCCGGCGCGGCGGCCCACCGCTCCCCGACCTCCCGCTGGACCATCACGAAGGCGTCGGTGAACGCCCCCGTGGCCATCGCGGTCACGACGACCGCGGTCGCGACCCCGTACGGCAGGTTCGCGACCAGCCGGGCCGGTCCACCGCCGACGAGGGCCGCGAGGTCGACGTCCAGCGCGTCGGCGTGGTGCAGCTCGACGTTCGCGAGTCCGGCCAGGACCTCGCCCAGCACCGTGACGAACCCGGCGTCGAGCTCGACCGCGACCAGCCGGCGCACGGCCGGCGCCAGCGCCAGCGTCAGCGACCCCAGCCCCGGTCCGACCTCGAGGACGACGTCGTCCGGGCGCAGGCCCGCGGCCGCGACGATGCGCCGGACCGTGTTGGGATCGACGAGGAGGTTCTGGCCGTCCCGGCGGCGCATGGCCAGCCCGTGCCGGTCGATGAGCGCCCGGGCGGCCGTCGGGGTCAGCAGCGCCGGCGCCCCCATGCTCAGCGCAGTCCCAGCCGCAGCGAGCAGGCCGGCCAGGCCCCCCAGCCCTGCACGGCGAGGACCCGCTCGGCGACGAGGATCTGCTGCTCCCGCGTGGCCTCGGAGGGCAGGTCGGGCAGCCCCGCCGGCCGGAACTCGTCCCAGGTCCGCGGGTCGAACTGCAGGCCGCCGAAGTACGAGAGGGTCTCGTCGACCTTCCGCACGACGTCCCACCGACCCGTGGACTCGCACCACGCCAGCTCGTCCCAGACGTCGGGCCGGCGGACGGGCCGGCTCCCGACGCGCTCGACGCGGGACTCGGCGGCGACGAGGACCTCGCGGGCGAGGACCTCGCGGGCGACCTCGACGCCGTCGTGGAGGACGATCCGGACGCGGTGCAGCGCCTCCCCGTCCCGCCCCCGGGCCAGCACCCGGACGGCGCCCTCGTACAGCTCGTGGGTCCGGGCGCGCACGACCGGGCGCGGGACGGTGACGCGCTCCTCCCGCTCGACCACCTCGCGGCGGTGGACGGCGATCGCCTCGCCCGTGACGAGGGGTGCGTCGGGGGCGGGGAGCACGACGTGGTCGGGCGCGAGGTCGACGCCGAGGTCGCCGAGCACGCCGGCCGGTGTCGTGGCCGGGCTCCACCCGATGAGGGTCACGCCCTCGACGACGGCGCTGACCGGCCGCGGGAGGGTGACGCGGACGACGTCGCCGTCGGTCAGGACCGCGTCACGGGTCCGGACGGTCTCGGCGAGGCGCCGCTCCCCCGGACTCAGGCCGGCCGCGCGGAGCGCCCCGGCCACCGTCGCGTCCGACGTCCGGACGGCGCGACCGTCCCGGCCGTTCACGACGACGGTGAGGTCGACGGCCCGGGCGACGGCGACGCCGTCGACGGCCGGCGCGTCGGGGGCGGGGAGGACGCGGTCGTCGGGGTCGGTCCGGACCCCGGCCGCGGCCAGCAGGTCACCCGCGGTCGGGGCGTGGCTGCGCACGACGACGGTCCGCCCGTCGACCGCCACGGGCAGGGCGGGCGGGGCGGCGAGCGGCGGGAGCAGCGCGGCGGCGAGGACGAGGAGGACGAGCGGAGCCCGGCGGAGGTGCGGGAGGGGGCCGGGACGGTCCTGCGGCGCCGCGGCGGACGCGGTCGACGGCATGGCCCGAGGGTACGAACGGGGGGTCCGCCCCCGCCGGAGGCGACCCCGTCCGGTGGACCGCCCGGCCGGGCGGCCGCCCGGGCCCGGAACGGCCCGGATCGGCGTCCCTGGGGCCTCCAGGGCCGGTCCGCCGCCTCAGGCGCCGGCGCCGGGCAGCGCGCGCCGGGCGTTCGCCAGCACCGCCGCGGCCAGGGCGGCGGGGTCCTCCCCGCGCACGTCGGCCAGCCGGGCCAGGGTCAGCGCGACGTACGAGGGGTCGTTCGGCGTCCCGCGGTGGGGGTGCGGGGTCAGGAACGGGGCGTCGGTCTCGGTCAGGAGCAGCCCGGTCGGGACGAGGGCCGCGACCTCACGCAGCGCCGCGGCGTTCGTGAACGTCACGTTCCCGGCGAACGAGTGGAACCAGCCGTTCGCGACCGTCCGGGCCGTCGTCGCCGGGTCGCCCGAGTAGCAGTGGAGCACCACGCGCCGGCCGGCCCAGCCCTCGTCCTCGAGGATGCGGACGCAGTCGTCCCAGGCGTCGCGGCAGTGGATCATCACGGTGCGGTCGTGGCGGTCGGCGATCGCGAGCTGCGCTCGGAACGCCGCCTCCTGCACGGCCGGCGCCGTCCGGTCCCGGTACCGGTCCAGCCCGATCTCGCCGACCGCGACGACGCCGTCCGCGCCGGCCAGACGATCGATCTCGGCGAGCGCCTCCGGCGTCGCCGCCGCGGCGTCGTTCGGGTGGATGCCGACGGCGGCCACGACGTCCGGCTCGGTCGCGGCGACGGCGACCGCGGCGGCCGACGACCCGACGTCGGTCCCGACGTCGACCAGGAGGACGAGGCCGGCCGCCCGGGCCCGCTCGAGCTGCGCGGCGACGCTCAGCTCGGCGTGGTGCCCGAGGTGGCAGTGGGTGTCGACGAGCGGGAGCGTCACGGCGCCTCCGGGGTCGGGTCGGGGTCGGGCTCCGGTGCGCCGGCCGGATCGCCGTCCGCGGCCAGGACCGCGGCGTACAGCGCCCGTCGGGGCAGGCCGTGCGCCCGGGCCACCGCCACGACGGCGTCGCGGCGCGACGCCCCCGCCGCGACCCGGTCCCGCACCGCGGCGAGGTCGTCGGGGCCCGGCGCGTCGGGCGCGGCGGGGGCCGGCGCCCCGCCGACGACCAGCGTGACCTCGCCGCGGACGTCGCCCAGCCCGTCGCGGAGCGACCCGAGGGTGCCGCGGCGGACCTCCTCGTGCAGCTTGGTCAGCTCGCGACAGAGGACCGCCGGCCGGTCGTCGCCGCAGGCGGCGGCGAGGTCGACGAGATCGGCGGCGGCCCGGTGCGGCGCGACGAACAGGACCGCGGTCCGCGGCTCGTCCGCGAGCTCGGCCAGCCGGTCGATCCGGGCCCGACCGCGCCGCGGCAGGAACCCCTCGAACGTGAAGCGGTCCGTCGGCAGCCCCGCGGCGACGAGGGCGGCCAGTGGGGCGGAGGCCCCCGGGACGGGGACGACGGCGAGGCCCGCCGCGGCACAGGCGCGCACGACGGCGAGGCCCGGATCGCTGACCAGCGGCGTCCCGGCGTCGGTGACCAGCGCGACGCGACCGCCGGCCGCGACGCGGGCGACGACCTCGTCGACCCGGGACCGCTCGTTGTGCTCGTGCAGCGACCGCTGGGGCACGTCGCTGCCGACGTGCGCGAGGAGCCGGCCGGTCCGACGCGTGTCCTCCGAGAGGACGAGGTCGGCGGTGCGGAGGATCTCGGCGGCACGGACGCCGAGATCGCCGAGGTTCCCGATCGGGGTCGCGACGACGTGCAGCGCGCCACCGGCCGGGGCCGGGTCCTGCCGCGGTTCGGTCACGACGGCACCGCCGGTCGTCGCGGCGTGATGGGTGGAGGTGAGCGGATTTGAACCGCCGACTTCTTCGTTGCGAACGAAGCGCTCTGCCGGGCTGAGCTACACCCCCGAAGGGCCGGCGGAGTGTAGCCCCCGGCCCGTGGGCCTCAGCGGGCCCAGCTGCGCAGCGGGACGACCCGGGCCGCGCTGCCGGCGGCGAGCAGCAGCTCCCCGGTGACCTCGTCGTGGAGCGCCGGCGCCGGCCGGCGCAGGTCGAGGGCGACGACGACCCGGCGCGCCGCGGCGCGCTGGAGGGTCAGCCGCCGGAGGACGACGACCGCGGTGGCGGTGGTCGCGACCAGGAGCGTCGCGACCGTCCAGGCCAGCGTCCCACCGACCAGCGGGGCCGCGGCCAGGGCGAACGCGGTCGCGCCGAGCAGGCCGACGAACCGACGCCGGCGCGCGACGACCAGCGGATCCTCCGGCCGTGGCCGGCGCTCCGGACCGTCGGACGTCCGGGCCGGGCGGTCGGGGGCGGTCACGCCGGTGACGCGGCCGGGCACCGGGCCCGGCGTCGGGCCGGGACCGTCGCGGAGGCCGTCCATGGCACGTCGGAACCCCCCGACGGTCGACCGCGGCGACGACCGGATGCGGGACCGTACTGCGCTGGGGAGGAGCAGGGCCACCCAGGCGAGGACGAGGAGGAGCAGCGAGGGGTTCGCCCGCACCCCGCCACCTCCGTCGCCGGAACGCCGCGTCCGGCGCCGCAGCGACGCTAACAAGGGCGTTCCGCGTTCCCGCGGAGGCGCGACCGCCGCGAGGACGGTCGACGTCAGCGGGCGGTGAGGTCCACGTCCCCCGAGCGACCGCCGGTCTTGCGCAGCAGCCGCAGGTCGGTCACGACCGCGTCGCGCTGCACCGCCTTCACGAGGTCGTACACCGTCAGCGCCGCGACGGCCGCCGCGGTCAGCGCCTCCATCTCGACGCCGGTGCGGTCGCGGGCCGACGCGGTCGCGACGATCGCGACGCGGCCGGCGTCGCGGTCCACCTCGAGGTCGACGGCGACGGAGGTCAGCGCCAGCTGGTGGCAGAGCGGGATCAGCTCGCTCGTGCGCTTCGCGGCCTGGATGCCGGCGACACGGGCCAGCGCCAGCGCGTCGCCCTTCGGCAGCGCCCCGTCGGCGAGCAGCGCCGCCGTCGCCGGTGCGACCTCGACGGTGCAGCCCGCGACCGCGGTCCGTGCGGTGACGTCCTTCCCGCCGACGTCGACCATCCGGGCGCGACCGCGGTCGTCGAGATGCGTCAGGCCGCCGTCGGCGTCCGGGGCGGCGCTCATCCGTCGACGAGGAGCATCACGCGGACCTCCTCACCGACCCGGACCTCGGTCACGTCCTCGGGGACGACCGCGAGTCCGTCGGCCTGCGCGATCGACGTGATGAGGTGCGAGCCCTGTGCGCCGGTCGGCCGGGCCGTCCAGCCGCCGCCCTCGCGGGTCAGCCGGACGCGGAGGTACCCGCGCTTGTGCGGCGGCGCGGTCAGCGGCTCGACGGCCCGGGCCCGGACCGTCGGGCGGTGCACGTCGCGCCGGCCCTGCAGGGCGCGGATCGCCGGCCGGACGAAGACCTCGAACGAGACGAAGCTCGAGACCGGGTTCCCCGGCAGGCCGATCACCGGCGTCCCGGCGATGCGGCCCCGGATCTGGGGCATGCCCGGTCGCATCGCGACGCGGGACGCGGTCGCCTCGCCGAGCTCCGCGACGACCTCGGCCAGCAGGTCGCGCGTGCCGGCGCTGGCCCCTCCGGTGCAGACGAACAGGTCGGCGTGGCCGAGGTTCGCCTCGAACGCCTCGGCCAGCGCCGAGCGGGAGTCGGGGACGATGCCGGCCGAGAACGGGATGCCCCCGGTCGCGCGGACCAGCGCCGAGAGCATCGGCCCGTTCGAGTCCCGGACCTGACCCGGTGCCGGGACCCGGTCGGCCGGGACGATCTCGTCACCGGTGACCATCAGCACGACGCGCGGGGCGGGGATGCACCGGACGCGGGCCACGCCGGCCGCGCTGAGCAGCGCCACGTCGGCGGGGGCGAGGCGCCGGCCGGCGGTGACCAGCTCCTGGCCGGGGACGAGGTCCTCGCCGGCGTGACGGACGTTCTCCCCGAGGCGGACCGGGAGGTGGAACGCGACCTCCTCCGCGGTCCCACCGGTGACCTCGACGGGGACGACGGCGTCGGCCCCCGGCGGGATCGGTGCGCCCGTCATGATGCGCACGCACGTCCCCGGCACGACCTCGAGCGGCGCGCCACCGGCCGCGACCTCGCCCGTGACCGGGAGGCGGACGGGGGAGGCGCGGGAGGCCCCGGCGAGGTCGGCGGCGACGACGGCGAAGCCGTCCATCGCCGAGTTGTCGCTGCCCGGCACCGTGGTGTCGCAGACGGCCGGCTCGGCCAGCACCAGCCCGAGCCCGTCGGCGACGCGGAGCTCGATCGGTTCGGGGACCGGGAGCGAGGCCAGGATGCCCTCGAGATGCGCGTCCACGGGGATCAGCTCGTGCGGCAGCGTCACCTCGTCGCGGTCCATGCCGACGAACCGGGTCACGACGCGCCCTCCGTCGCGGCGGCCGCGCGGGCCGCGAGATCGTCCGTGTTCGCGCTCAGCCACGCGACCAGCGCCGGCCCGAGATCGGGACGCCGCGCCGCGAAGGCCAGCGAGGCGGTGAGCAGCCCCAGCCGGTCGCCGGCGTCGTGGCGCGGCTCGTCGAGCACGACCCCGACCAGCGGCGCCTCCTGCGCCAGCGTCCGCAGCGCGTCGGTCAGCTGGATCTCGCCGCCCCGGCCCGGCGGCGTGCGGTGGAGCACGCCGAACACGTCGTGCGGCAGCACGTACCGCCCGATCACCGCCAGGTCCGACGGCGCCGACCCGACCGCCGGCTTCTCGACGAGGTCGACGATCGCGACCTCGCCGGGCCCGGCTCCCGGCAGCGGGTCCGCCACGGTCGCGACGCCGTACTGCGACAGCGCGGCGGGGTCGTCGATGCGCATCAGGGCGACGACGGCCCGACCGGTCCGCTCGTGGGCCGCGACCATCCGACCGAGGAACGTCGAGTCGGGCTCGAGGAGGTCGTCACCGAGCAGGACCGCGAACCCCTCCCCGGCCCGGACGTGGCCCTCGGCCATCAGCACCGCGTGGCCGAGGCCGAGCGGTTCGGGCTGGCGCACCGCGTGGACGGTCGCGAGCTCGGCCAGCCCGCGCACGACCGCGAGGTCGGCGTCGTTCCCCTTCGCGGCGAGGGCCGCCTCGAGGTCGAGGCGGCGGCCGAAGTGGTCCTCGATCGCGGCCTTGCCGGCCGCGGTGACGAGGAGGACGTCCGAGAGCCCGGCCCGGACCGCCTCCTCGACGACGTACTGCACCGAGGGCCGGTCGACGACGGGGAGCAGCTCCTTCGGCACGGCCTTGGTGGCCGGGAGGAACCGCGTGCCGAGCCCGGCGACGGGCAGCACGGCGGTGCGGACCATGCGGCCTCCTGGCACGCCGCCGCAGCGCCGTTCGGGCGGCGCCCCGAGGGTAACCGCGCCCCGCACCTCGACCCGGGACGCGGGTCGCACGCCCCATCGGGCGTAGGCTCGGACGCATGGCCGACGCGAAGCGGACGGTGCGGCGCGAGCGGCTCGCGGCGCGGCGCGACGTCCCGCCCGCGGTCCGCGCGGCCCGGGACGCCGCGATCGTGGCGACCCTCCGCATCCTCCCCGAGCTCGCCGGGGCCGGTGACCTCCTGCTCTACGCGGCGCTGCCGGGCGAGCCCGACCTCGACGCCCTGCTCGGGGACCCGCCGCCCGGTGCGCGGGTCCTGCTGCCGCGGGTCGAGGGCGATCGCATCGTCGCCGTCCCGCACCGCCCGGGGACGCCGCTGGCCCCGGGCGCGCTGGGGGTCCGGGAGCCGACCGGCGCCGCCGTGGCGCTCGACGTGCTCGACGCGGTCGTGCTGCCGGGGGTCGCCTTCGACGCGACGGGGTGGCGGCTCGGGCGGGGCGGCGGCCACTACGACCGTCTCCTCGCCGCCGTCGCCGGCCGCGCGGTCGCCGTCGGGGTCACGCACGAGGACGCGGTGCTCCCGACGGTCCCGCGCGAGCCCCACGACCGCCCGGTCGACGTCCTCGTCACCGATGCGTCGGTCCGGCGCAGGGACGCGGACGCCGGGCCGGGTCGCGCGTAGCCTCCCCGCCGCGGCCGCCCGTCCGGGGCGACCGGCCCGGAGACCCCCGTGCCGACCTACGAGTACGCCTGCCGCGGCTGCGGCCGCTCGCTCGAGGTCGTGCAGTCGTTCCACGACGCGCCGCTGACCACCTGCGAGGTCTGCGGCGGCGAGCTGCGGAAGGTGTTCTCGGCCGCCGGCCTGATCTTCAAGGGCTCCGGCTGGCACATCAAGGACTACGCCGGGAAGGGCGGGTCCGCGGGCGGCGCGGGCGGCTCCGGCGCGTCGCCGTCCTCCGGGTCGTCGACCCCGTCCGGCGCGAAGGACGGCGCGGCGTCGTCCGGCGCGAAGGACACCGCGGGACCCACGACGGGCGGCGCCGCGTCGGGATCGTCGGACTCCTCGTCGTCCGCCCCGAAGGCTTCGAAGGCCGCGTCGACCGACTGAGCGGTCGTCCACAGGTCGGCCGGAGCCCCTCGCCCCGCGGCGCCGCGCGCGGTCCGCTGCGCCGATGCGTCACGTGCCCCTCCCCCTCCGCGGCCGGTCGCGCGGTGGGGCGATCGGGCCGGGCCCCGAGGTGGTCCGCGCCCCGATCCCGGTGGTCGACGGCCCGCCGCCGACCCTCCCGGCCCCCGTGGACCGCGCGCTCGAACGGTGGTGGGGGCTGCCGCCGCGGCTGCGGACGGCCGCGGCCCTCCTCGCGGCGCTGGCCGTCGCCGGCGGCGCGGTCCTCCGCGTCGGCCGCAGCCCGTACGGCCCGCCGGTCCCCGTCGCGGTCGTCGCACGGGACCTCGACGTCGGGACCCCGCTGGCCGGCGCCGTCACGGCCGAGCGCCGCCCGGCCGGGCTGGTCCCGTCCGACGCGGTCGTCCCGGCCGACGTCCCGCCGGGGGCGACGCTGGCGATGGGCGCGGTCGCGGGCACCGTGGTCACCGCACGGCACCTCCGGCCCGGCGGTCCGCTGGCGGACCTCCCGGCCGGCGACGCGGCCGTCGCCGTCCCCGCCGACGCCGTCCCGGGTGCGGCGCCCGGTCGCCGCCTCGACCTGATCGTGACCCGCGCGGACGGCGGCGGCGCGGTGGTGGCGACCGACGCGCACGTCCTCGCCGCGGCCGACGGGCTCGTCTGGGTCGCGGTCCCGCGCACCGCCGCCCCCGACGTCGCCGCCGCCGCGGCGAGGGGGCTCCTCTCGGCCGCCCTGCTCCCCGGCTGACCCTCAGACGGCCCCGGCCCGGAGTCGCTCCGCCTCGCGGACGATGCGGCGGAGCATCCGCGGGTACAGCACGGCGTGCAGCGGCGTCAGCGCCGCCCAGTAGATGCGCCCCCACAGCCCGCGCGGGGCGAACAGCGCGCGCTGGACGACGACGGTGCCGGCGCCGTCGTCGACGACGCGGTACTCGTGCCAGGCCGTGCCGGGCAGCCGCATCTCGGCGCGGAGCCGGAGCAGGTGCGGCGGGGCCAGCGCCTCGACCCGCCAGAGGTCGACGGCGTCACCGACCGCGAGGTCGAGCGGATGCCGCCGACCGCGGCCGGCGCCGAAGCCGCCGATCAGCTTGTCGACCGCTCCGCGCGAGGCCCAGAGCAGCCGCGGCGACCACCAGCCGTGCGCGCCGCCGATGCCCCGGAGCACGTCGAACACGGCGCGGGGCGGGACGCGCGTCCGCCGCAGCCGGACGTCCTCGGACATCCTGGCCCCCGCCCAGGCCGGATCGTCGGGCGCCGGCACGGCGGCCTCGCCACCGGCCCCGGTCCACGTCGTGGCGACGTCGTGGCGGCGCAGCCGAGCGAGCGTCAGCGCGATCGCCGCGTCGACGCCGGTCGTCGCCGGCGGCAGCAGTCCCGACGGGACCGGCTCGCGCACGACGAGGTCGTCGCGGAGCAGCTCGAGGAGCGGCCGCGCCACCGTGGTCGGCAGCGGCGTCACCGCCCCGACGAACAGCGCCGAGAGCCGCGGCGTCGTGACCGGCACGGCCAGCACGGTGCGGCGGCGCAGGCCGGCCGCGGCGGCGTAGGCGTGCATCAGGTCGCGGTAGGTCAGGACGTCGGGCCCGCCGAGCTCGAGGACGCGACCCGCCGCACCCGGCGCGTCGATCGCGGCGACGACCGCGGCCAGCAGGTCCCGCACGGCGATCGGCTGCACCCGGCTCCGGATCCAGGACGGGATGGCCATCACCGGGAGCAGCTCGGTCGTGTGCCGGACCAGCTCGAACCAGACGCCGCCCGATCCGATCACCGCCCCCACGCGGAGCTCGACGACCGGGACGGGGCCGTCGGCCAGGACGCGCGCGACCTCCTGCCGCTCGGCCGCCCACCGCGAGGTCGCGGCGTCCCCGAGCTGTCCGACGTGGACGATCCGCCCGACCCCGGCCGCCACCGCGGCGTCCCGGACCACCGCGGCGCCGGCCCGCTCGCGGGCGACGAGGTCGGGACGACCGTCGACGGCGCGGACGAGGTGGAGCACGACGTCGACGTCGGCGCAGGCCGCCGCCATGTCCGCCGGGTCGGTGACGTCCCCACGGACGACCTCGACGTCGGCCCGCCAGGGCCGCCCGTCGAGCTTCTCCGGGGTCCGGACGGCGCACCGCACGCGGTGCCCGGCCGCGAGCAGCCCGGGGACGACGCGCCCGCCGAGGTACCCGGTCGCGCCGAGGAGGAGGACGTGCACGCGGGCTCCCGACGGCGAGGGCCCGGAGCCTGCCACGGGACGGGCCGCCCCGGACAGGGTCCTCCTACCCTGCCGCCCGCGCCGGTCGGGGACGGCCGCCGCGCCCGCCGGAGGTCCCCGTGCTCATCCTCCAGGCGTTCGTGCTGGGCCTGGTCCAGGGCGCGACGGAGTTCCTGCCCGTGTCCTCCTCCGGGCACCTCCAGGCCGTCCCGTTCCTCCTCGGGTGGGACTCCGGCAGCCTCGCCTTCGACGTCGCGGTCCACGTCGGCACGCTGCTCGCCGTCCTGCTGGTGTTCCGGGCCGACCTCTGGGCGATGCTCCGGGCGGTGCTGCGCCCGGCCGACGACGGCGACGGCGCCCGCGCGGCTCGGCGGCTGGTCGGCCTGCTCGCGGTCGCGAGCGTCCCCGCGGCGCTGGTCGGACTGGCGCTCGGCGACGCGGTCGAGGCCGCGTTCGACCGCCCGCTCGTCGTCGCCGGCTCGCTGGTGCTGACCGCCGCGATCCTGTGGTGGTCCGAGCGGCGCCGCACCGCGCTCGGCACCGTCGAGCCGGACGGCGACCCGGACGCCCGGGCGCTCGGCGGGGTGCCGTGGCGGGCCGCCGTCGGGGTCGGTGCGGCCCAGGCGCTGGCCGTGCTGCCCGGGCTGTCGCGGTCGGGCACGACGATCGCGGCGGGGCTGGCGCTGGGGCTGTCGCGGGCCGAGGCGGCGCGGCTCTCGTTCCTGATGCTGATCCCGGTCACGCTCGGCGCCGCGGCGCTGACCCTGCCGGACCTCGCCACCGCCCCACCGGGGACGCTGCCGTTCGGTCCGACCGAGGTCGCGGTCGGCGTCGCGACGTCGGCCGTCAGCGGCGTGCTCGCGATCCGGTTCCTGCTGGCGCTGGTCGCCCGCCGCGACCTGCTGGTCTTCGCGCGGTACGTGCTGGCGCTGGCCGCGGTGCTGCTGGTCGCGATCGCCGTGCGGGGATGAGCGGGCCGGGACCCGACGCGGCGCCGACGGGACCGCCGGTCTCGGGCGCGGTCCTGGCCGGCGGCCGGTCGCGCCGCCTAGGTCGGGACAAGCGGCTCGTGACGGTGGCCGGCGAGGCGCTGCTGACGCGGACCGTGCGGGTGCTCGCGGACGTCGCGGACGACGTGACGGTCGTCGTCGCCGACCCCGCGGACCGGGACCTCGTGACGGCGACGGTCGGCCCGGTGCTCGCGCCGCCGCGGCTGCGGACCGCGGTCGACGTCGTCGCGGACGCCGGACCGGTCGCCGGGCTCGCGGCGGCGCTGGCGGCCGCGTCGCACCCCTGGGTCCTCGTCGTCGCGACCGACCACCCGGGGCTGCCGGTGGAGGTGCTGGCGCTGCTGGCCGACGCGGCGCGCGGCGCCGGGGACCGGGCGGCGGTCGCGCTCGAGGGGCCCCTCGGTCCCGAACCGCTGCTCGCCGCCTACCGGCGCGACGCCGCCGCCGAGGTCGCGCGACGCCTCGCCGCGGGGGCCCGGCGCCTCGTCGACGTGCTCGCGGCGCTCGATCCGGTCGTCGTCCCGCGCGCGGTCTGGGCCGGGTCGGACCCGGACGGGGTCACGCTGCACGACGTCGACGAGCCCGGGGACCTCGCGGCGCCGGACGGCGGGCCCGCCCCGCGGTGAGGTGACGCGGACCGGCGGGGGCTACGCCCCCCGCGCCACCGCCTCGGCGTCGCGGGCGATGCGCCGGGCCATGCGCGGGAACATGAAGGCGTGGACGGGGACGAGCACGTACCAGTACGCCCGGCCCCACAACCCGCGCGGCGCGAACCGGGCGTGCTGCTCGAGCACCGCCCCGTCCCCGTCGGGCAGGACCCGGTACTCGAGCCAGGCCTCGCCCGGCACCTTCATCTCGGCCCGCAGGCGCAGCAGTCCGGCCGGGTCGCCGTCCCCCGGCCGCCGCAGCGCCTCGACCCGCCAGAAGTCGACCGGTTCGCCGACCGCGAGCTGCTGCGGGTGGCGCCGGCCGCGGCCGAGCCCGACCCCACCGACCATCTTGTCGATGCCGCCGCGCAGCACCCAGAGGAACCGCGGCGTGTGGTAGCCGCGCTCGCCGCCCAGCGACGTGACCGCGTCGTACAGGGCCGCCGGCGACGCGTCGCACCGCGTCCGCCGCAGGTCCTCGAGCAGCGTCCCGCCGGCCCAGGCCGGGTCCTGCGGATCGGGCGACGCGGAGAGGTCGAACGGGACGCGGTCACCGCCGCCGGCGCTGGCCCACGTCGTCGCGACGTCGAGGTCCTGGATGCGGCGCAGCGCGAGCCGGACCGCGTCGTCGAACGACGTCCGCTCGAACGGCACCAGCCGAGCGGCGGTGTCGTCGCGGACGATGACCTCGTTCACGAGGCTGTCGACGAGCGGCCGCGCCGTCCCCGTCGGCAGCGGCGTGACCAGCCCCACCCAGAGCGACGACAGCCGCGGGCTCAGGACCGGGACCGGGATGATGACGCGTCGGCGCAGCCCGGCCGCGGCGGCGTAGCGGTGCATCATCTCGCGGTAGGTCAGGACGTCCGGTCCGCCGATCTCGAGGACGCGTCCCGCGGTGTCGGGCACGTCGAGCACGCCGACGAGGTACCGCAGCACGTCACGGACGGCGATCGGCTGGGTCCGGGTGTCGACCCACCGCGGCGTCGTCATGACCGGCAGGACCTCGGTGAGGTGTCGGAGCATCTCGAACGAGACGCTGCCCGACCCGATGACGACGCCGGCGCGCAGCTCGGTGACCGGGACGGGGCCCTCGGCGAGGATGCGGCCGACGGCCTGCCGCGACCGCAGGTGCGTCGAGAGCGCGTCGGCCTCGTCGCCGAGTCCGCCGAGGTAGACGACACGGCCGACACCGGCGGCCGCGGCGGCGTCGCGGACGGTCCGGGCCGCGGCCGCCTCGCGCTCGGCGAAGTCCGGCGCACCGTCCATCGCGTGGACGAGGAACATCACGGCGTCGACGCCGGCGCAGGCCGCCTCCATCGAGACCCGGTCGGTCGCGTCGGCCGCGACGACCTCGACGCGGTCCCGCCAGGACCTGCCGTCGAGCTTGGCCGGGGTGCGGGCCGCGCACCGGACACGGTGGCCGGCGGCCAGCAGCTCGGGCACGAGGCGTCCGCCGACGTAGCCGGTGGCGCCGAGGACGAGGACGTGCACGGGGGCTCCGGGACGCGCGGGGTCGACCGCGGCGGTCACCGTGAGGTTCGCCGCCGGCGGCGGACCGGACCGGACCGTCTGGCCGGACCGCTCGGCGGACCGCCCGTCAGCGCCGCGTCAGGGGCTTGTAACGGACCCGGGTCGGGTTCAGGGCGGCGTCGCCCTTCCGGCGCCGGAGGTCCTCGGCGTACTCGCTGTACCCGCCGGGGAACCACACGACCTCGCTGTCCCCCTCGAAGGCGAGGATGTGGGTGGCGACCCGGTCGAGGAACCAGCGGTCGTGGCTGGTGATGACCGCGCAGCCCGCGAAGTCGAGCAGCGCCTCCTCGAGGGACCGCAGCGTGTCCACGTCGAGGTCGTTGGTCGGCTCGTCGAGCAGCAGCAGGTTCGCCTCCTCCTGCAGCAGCTTCCCGAGCTGGATGCGGTTCCGCTCGCCGCCCGAGCAGGACCCGACCTTCTTCTGCTGGTCGGACCCGACGAACCCGAACGCCGCGGCGTAGGCGCGGGACGCCATCTCGGTGGAACCCAGCTGGACCCAGTCACCCCCGCCGGTGATCTCCTCGAACACGGTCCGGTCGGCGTCGAGGCCGGCCCGGGACTGGTCGACGTAGGACAGCACGACGGTGTCGCCGACGCGGAGCGTCCCGGCGTCGGGCTCGACGACGTCGTCGCCGGTCGCCCGGCCGGTGGCGGTGACGATCATGCGGAACAGCGTGGTCTTGCCGGCACCGTTCGGCCCGATCACCCCGACGATGGCACCCGGCGGCAGCGAGAAGGAGAGGTCCTCGTACAGCAGCCGGTCGCCGAACCCCTTCGCGACGCCCTCGGCCTCGACGACGACGTTCCCGAGCCGCGGCCCCGGCGGGACCATGATGACCGGCTTCGTGACCTGCTTCGGCCGCTCCTGCGTCAGCAGCGTCTCGTACGCGGCGACGCGGGCGCGGGCGCGGGTCCGTCGGCCCTGCGGCGTCTGCTTGACGTACTCGGCCTCCTCGGCGAGCTGCCGCTGCCGGGAGGACTCGTCCTTCTCCTCCTGCGCCAGCCGCGCGCGCTTCTGCTCGAGCCAGCCCGAGTAGTTCCCCTCGTACGGGTACCCGCGGCCGCGGTCGACCTCGAGGATCCAGCCGGCGACCTCGTCGAGGAAGTACCGGTCGTGGGTGATCGCGACGACCGTGCCGGGGTAGTCGTTCAGGTGCCGCTGCAGCCACCCGACCGTCTCGGCGTCGAGGTGGTTGGTCGGCTCGTCCAGCAGCAGCAGGTCGGGCCGCGTCAGCAGCAGCCGGCAGAGCGCGACGCGGCGCCGCTCGCCGCCCGAGAGGGTGGTGACGTCGGCGTCGCCGTCGGGGACGCGGAGCGCGTCCATCGCGATCTCGACCTCGCGCTCGACGTCCCAGGCGCCGGCGGCGTCGATCGCGTCCTGGACCTCGGCCATGCGGTCGTACACCTTCTGCATGGCGTCGTCGCCGAGGTCCTCGGACAGCTTCGCCGTCAGGGCGTTGTACTCGTCCACGAGGGCGAGCTTCTCGCCGAGCGCCTCCATGATGTTCCCGCGGACGTCCTTGGCGGGATCGAGGTCGGGCTCCTGCGGCAGGTAGCCCACCGTGACGCCCTTCCCGGGCCAGGCCTCGCCGTCGAACTCGGTGTCGACGCCGGCCATGATCCGGAGCAGCGTCGACTTCCCGGCGCCGTTCGGACCGATGACGCCGATCTTCGCGCCGGGGAGGAACGAGAGCCAGATGTCGTCGAGGACCTTCTTCCCGCCGGGGACCGTGCGGGACAGGCCCTTCATGACGTAGACGTACTCGGCCACCGCGCACCCCGGGTCGACGACGGGGCCGGACGCTACTCCCCTACCCTCCGCCGCCATGCCGCAGCCCGCCGCCTCCCTGCTGGTGCTCCTGTCCTCGGCGGCGGTCCTCGTCCTCGAGCTGCTGGCCGCGCGGCTGCTCATCCCGTACGTCGGGAACACCCTCGAGACGTACACCGCGATCATCGGCGTGGTGCTGGCCGGCATCGCGCTGGGGACGTGGCTGGGCGGCCGGGCCGCCGACCGCCGCGACCCCCGACGACTGCTCGCCCCGCTGCTGGTCGCCGGGGGCGCGCTGGCCGCGATCGCCGTGCCGCTCGTCGACGGGCTCGGCGCGGGGCTCCGCGGCGCCAGCCCCTTCACGACGACCGTGCTGACCGCGATCACGTTCCTCGCGCCGGCCGCCGTGCTCTCGGCCGTGACCCCGGTCGTCATCAAGCTGCAGCTGAACTCGCTCGATGAGACCGGCCACGTCGTCGGACGGCTCTCGGCCCTCTCGACGGTCGGCGGCATCGCCGGCTCGTTCCTGACCGGGTTCGTGCTGGTCGCGCTGTTCCCGACCCGCGCGACGATCCGGGTCGTCGCCGTGCTGCTGGTGCTGGGCGGGATCGTCGTCGCCGTCGGACTGGCCCGCGGCGGGGCCGGACGGGGCCTCGGGCGGCTCGGTGCGGACGGATCCACCCCGCTGCTCGGCGTCGCCCCGTTGGTGCTGGCCGCCCTGGCCGGCGCGGCGTCGCTGGCCACCGACGGTCCGTGCCAGGAGGAGTCCCGCTACTACTGCATCGCCGTTCGCGCGTACGCGCCGGACCCGTCGGCGCAGGTGCTGTGGCTGGACACGCTGTCGCACTCGGCGGTCGACCCGGACGACCCGTCCCGGCTGGTCTTCACCTACACGGCCTGGTACGGCGACGTCATCACCGCGACGTTCCCCGACGGTCGGCCGCTGCGGGCGCTCCACGTCGGGGCCGGCGGCCTGACGATGCCGCGATGGCTGCGGGCCGAGCATCCCGGATCGACGCAGGTGGTGGCCGAGCTGGATCCGGCCGTCGTCCGGACCGCGGTCGAGCGGCTGGGGTTCGCGCCCGGACCGGACGTCGGGATCCGGACCGCGGACGCCCGGCGGGTCGCGGCCGAGCTGGCGGCGGACCCGGCGGCCCGCGGGACGTTCGACGTCATCGTCGGGGACGCGTTCGGCGGGATCGCGGTGCCGTGGCACCTCGCGACCCGCGAGGCGGCCGCCGACCTCGCGGCCCTGCTGGGCCCCGACGGCGTGTACGTCCTGAACGTCATCGACTTCGGGCCGCGGGAGTTCCTCCGCGCCGAGCTGGCGACGCTCTCGGACGTGTTCCCCCACGTCGGCGTCGTCCGGCGCGGTGACGGCGCGGGCGGGAACCACGTCCTGATCGCGTCGCACGCCCCGATCGACGCCGACGCGATCCGCACGGTCAACGCGGGCAGGGCCCGGGCCGACGAGGTGCTGACGGGTGCCGCGGCCGCGGCCCTGGCGGACGGCGCGCCGGTGCTGACCGACGACCGCGCCCCCGTCGACCAGCTGCTGACGCCGTCGCCGTCCTGAGCGACCGCCGGGCGGACCGCGGGGCGCCGCCGGGACCGCGGGACCCGGCTCAGGCCGGGACGCGGTCCCCGTGGCCCGCCGCGCGCAGCGCGGCGCGGATGCGGTCCGCCGCGTCGTCGAGGGCCGCGGGGTCGGGCGCACGGTCGACGCGGTCGAAGGAGAGGTCCCCGAGGTCCTCGGCCGGGAACACGTGCACGTGGACGTGCGGGACCTCGAACCCGGCGATCATCTGCCCGACGCGGGCCGCGCCCATCGCGTCGCGGACGGCCAGCCCGACGACGCGGGCGACCTCGGACACGCGGGCCCAGACGTCCGGCGGCAGGTCGACCCAGTGGTCGACCTCGGCGACCGGCACGACGAGGACGTGACCGGGACGGATCGGCTCGATCGTGAGGAACGCGACGACCGCGTCGTCGCGCCAGACGAACCGACCGGGCAGCTCGCCGGCGATGATGCGCGTGAAGACGGTGGGCATGCGCCGACGGTAACCCCTGGACGCGGTGCGGGGGGCCCGAGGGCCCCCCGCACGCGGTCCGGATCGCTCCGGGTCGTGGTTCAGGCGCGCGGCTTGAAGTCCACGACGTACACCAGCGGACCGGCGTTGTTCGCGTCCGGCGCGATGGCGCCGGCCTCGAGACGACGGTTCGAGTAGGCGTAGAACGACGGCTTCTGCGTCAGCGGCAGCATGAAGAGCCCGTTCGGGTCCTTCGTGCGGGTCGTGACGTAGGCGTCCGCCTCGTTGTAGCAGGCGGCCCGCTCGTCGTCGTCCACGATCGAGTCGCAGGCGGACGCGAACTCGTCGAACTCCGCGTTCGCGTAGCCGTACGTGTTGTTCGTGCCGGCATCCTGCGGCGTCAGGTACGCGACCGTCTGACCGCCCGGCCACGGACCGCCGACCCACGCGAACTGGGTGATCTCCCAGGTCTCGCAGTTGCCCTCGGCACCCTGGCTGACGACGCAGGCGATGTGGTCCTCACCGAACGGGACGCCGAAGTACGCGGCGCCCGGCGTATTGTCGATCTCGATCTCGAAGCCGGCCTCGCTGAGCTGCTCCTGCAGGATCTGCTGCTGGAGCTCACGCAGGACGTTGCCGCCCGTCGTACCGACGCGCAGCGTCAGACGCCCGCGCTCCGGGTGCTCGTAGATGCCGTCCGCGCCCTTGACGTACCCGGCGCCGGTGAGCAGCGCGTCCGAGGACGCGATGTCGCCCTGGCCGTAGCCGGCGTCCCCGGCGTTGTCGACGTAGTACGGGCTGTTCGAGAGCCAGTACGTGTTGCCCAGGCCCTCGGCCGGCAGCGCCTCGCCGAACAGCGGCGTGTACAGCGCCTCCATGACCCGCGACTTGTCCATCGCGAACGCCAGCGCCTCACGGACGTCCGGGTCGCTCACGTGGCGACCGAACGTGTTCAGGCCCCAGTGCTCGAAGACCGGGCCCGGCGAGGCGGCGAGGGTGAAGTCCGGGTCGTCCCCGAACGCCTCGCCGAACTGGAGCTGCGGCTGCGTCATGATGAAGTCCGCCTCGCCGGCCTGCAGCGCGTTGATCTGCGCGTCGGTGTCGGCGACGAAGTTGATGCGGACGGTCGCGGCGCAGGCCACGCCCTTGTTCCTGATGTCGACGTTGTCCGGATGACCGCCGTGGTACGCGTCGTTCCGGTCGAGGCCGAGCGAGACGCCGCGGTTCCACTCACCGAAGATCATCGGACCCGACGACGGCAGCGGGCCGGAGCCGTCCGCCAGCTCCCACTCGGGCAGCTGCGCGTTGGCCGCGGTGGCGTCCGCGATCGCGTGGGCGGGCATGACCTCGGTGAACAGGCTCGGCCAGCCGGCGAAGAACGCCTCCATCGTGAACGAGAACTCGGTGTCGCTGGCGAGGTCCCAGCTGTCGGGGAGGATGTCCCGGATGCCGAGGCGGCTGCCGACCAGGTAGACCCCACCCTCGCCGGTCTCGCGGTCGAAGCCCTCCATCACGACGTCGTAGGTGTGCTTGACGTCGGCCGAGGTCAGCGGCGTGCCGTCCGACCAGGTCAGCCCGTCGCGCAGCACGTACGCGATGGTCACGGTGCCGTCGGCGTTCTCGGTGACGGTGGCCGGGGCGGCCAGCAGCTCCGGCGTGTACGCGCCGGCCTCGGAGATCCCGTACAGGCCCTCCCACAGCGCCGCGCGGATCCACGCGGTGATGGTGAGGTTGTTGGCCGGGTCGTCGAGGTGCATGTCCGGCGGCTCCTGCTCGTGCGCCCACACGAGCTCGCCGGTCTGGGAGGCGCAGTCGTCGTAGAGGCCCGCGGGGGCCTCCGCGGCGGACTCGCCGTCGGTCGTCGGGGCAGCGGTGTCCGCGGCCTCGTCCTCGGCGCCGCAGGCGGCGAGGAGCATGGCCGTGGCACCCAGGACGGCGAACGAACGCCGCCCGAAGCGCAGCTTCTGCACGTGGCTCTCCTGTGTCGGAACCCCCGCGTCGAGCGGCCCCGGGCGGGACCGCCCCCCACCAGGTCGGACGCGGACGGCGCGGCGGACCCGGGCCGTCGAGGGGTCCCCGGAGCCTACTGCCGCCCTCGTAGGCGGCAAGGGTGGTCCGACGGACCTGGCCTCAGGTGCCCTCGCCGGTCCCGGCGGCCCAGTCGGCGTGGAGCGCCGCGTAGGCGCCCCCGGCCGCGAGCAGCGCCGCGTGCGCGCCGTCCTCGACCAGGCGGCCGTCGGCGAAGACCAGCACCCGCTCGGCCGCCTCCGCCGTCGAGAGCCGGTGCGCCACCGTCAGGCTGGTCCGGCCGGCGGTGAGCCGCTCGATGGCCCGCCGCAGCCGGACCTCGAGGGCGGCGTCGACGGCGCTGGTCGCCTCGTCGAGGATCAGCAGGTCCGGCGCGACCAGCCAGGCCCGGGTCAGCGCGACCAGCTGGCGCTCCCCGGCGGAGAGCCGGCGGCCGCGCTCGCCGACCTCCGTGTCCAGCCCGTCCGGCAGCCCGTCGATCCAGTCGCCGAGCCCGAGCTCGTCGAAGGCGGTCCTGACCCGGTCGCGGTCGACGCCGGGGACCGCGTACGCCACGTTCGCGGCGACGGTCGTGTCGAACAGGAACCCGTCCTGGGGGACGTACGCGACCCGGCGCCGCAGATCGTCACGGGCGACGTCGCGCAGCGGCACGTCGCCGACGAGGACGCGGCCGGCCGACGGGTCGACCAGCCGCGTGACCAGCCGCACGAACGTCGACTTCCCCGACCCCGTCCGGCCGACGACGGCGACCCGCTCACCGGGCGCCACCGTCACGTCGAGGTCGTGGAGCACCGGCGGCCCGCCGGGGTACGCGAAGTCCACCGCCTCGAGCCGGACGCCGAGCGGGCCCGGCGGCAGCGCCACCGGCCGGGCCGGCTCGACCAGCGCGGCCGGCTCGTCGAGCACGCCGAGGATGCGGCGGACCCCGGCCCCCGCGGACTGCGCGTGGTCCAGGATCTCGACCAGCATCTGGACCGGCTCGATGAAGAGGGTGACGAGGAAGAGGAACGCCACGAGCGTGCCGGGGCTGAGACGACCACCGGCGCCGGTCACGACCCCGACGACGACGACCCCGGCGGTGACGGCCGCCGCGAACACCTCGGCGCTCGAGAACAGCGCCGCACCGAGCCGACCGACCCGGAACTCGGCGCGGAACTGCGCCTCCAGGGCCTCGGCCGCACGGGCCCGCGCCCGCTCCTCGGCCCCGTACGCACGGACGACCGGCAGTCCGGCGACGACCTCACCCATCGCGGCCAGCGTCTCGGCGTTGCGGGCGCGGACCCCGTCGTGGGCCCGGCCGAGGACGCGCTGGAACACGGCGAGCAGCACGGCGTAGACGAGGGCCGCCGCGACGACCAGGCCCGCGAGCACCGGGTCCAGCACGACCATCACGACGAAGACCAGCAGGACCTGGGCGACCCCGACGAGGATGCCGACGCCGCCCCACTCGACGAACTGCGTGATGGTCTCGACGTCGCTGGTCACGCGGGCGACGAGGGCGCCGCGGCGGTCGCCCTCGGACTCGACGACCGAGCGCCGGTGGAGGTGGCGGAACGTCGCCGTCCGCAGCTCGGCCAGCCCCTCGGCGGCCGCGCGGACCAGGCGGAACATGGCCCGCCACGACGCCAGCCCGGCGACGACCGCCGCGACGACGGCGCCGACCGCGACGACGAGCACCTCCGCGCGCGCGACCTCGCCGCCCGCGAGGACCCGGTCGACCAGCTGCTGGACGGTCAGCGGGACGAGGAGGTGCCCCGCGGTCCCGACGACGGCGAGCACCGCGGTCAGCCCGACACCGCGCGACAGCGCGGGCGCGACGCGGGCGGCGCGGCGGAGGTCGCGGACCACCGAGCGGCCGGCGGTCGGCCGGCTGCCCGGGGCGGTCGCGGCGCTCACGACGCGTCCCCCGCGGCCGCCCGGTCCCGCCGGGCGCGGTCGTCCTCGTAGGCGCGGAGCAGCTCCGCGTACCTCGGGACGCGGGCCATCAGGTCCGCATGGGTGCCGTGGGCGACGATGCGTCCGTCCTCGACGTACACGACCTCGTCCGCCAGCACGATCGTGCCCCGCCGGTACGCGACGACCACCACCGTCGACGGCAGGTCGGCCGACCGCAGCCGGGCCATGATCCCGGCCTCGACGGACGGGTCGACCGCCGACGTCGCGTCGTCGAGGACCAGCAGCCGCGGACGGCGGGCCAGCGCACGGGCCAGCGCGACGCGCTGCCGCTGCCCGCCCGAGAGCGCGGCGCCGCGCTCGCCGACGCGGGTCGCGACGCCGTCGGGCAGCGCGGCGACGACGTCGGTCGCGCCGGCCAGCGCCAGCGCCGCGTCGACCGCGGCCGCGTCGATCGCCGGGTCGCCGAGCGCAACGTTCTCGGCGACGGTGCCGTCGAACAGGAACGCCTCCTGGGGGACGTACGCGACCTCGGCCGGGACCGCCCCCGCCGCGAGGGCGCGCAGGTCGCGTCCGTCCAGCCGGACCGCGCCGTCGTCGGGGTCCCAGAGGCGGGCGAGCAGCAGGGCCACCGTCGACTTGCCCGACCCGGTCGGGCCGACGACCGCGACGGTGCGGCCCGGCGGGACCTCCAGCCGGACGTCCGAGAGGACCGGCCGGCCCTCGGGGTAGGCGAACCCGACCGCGTCCAGTCCCAGCCCGGCCGGGCCGCCGGTCCGGGCCGGCGCGTCGCCGTGGACGACGACGTCCCCGGCGCCGAGGACGTCCTCGACCCGCTGCCAGGCGGCCAGTCCGTTCGCGACGTCCCAGAGGAGGTACCCGATCAGCCGGATGGGGACGGTGAGGAGGGAGAGGAGGTAGGAGATGGCGACGAGGTCGCCGACGGCCAGCCCGCCGTCCAGGACGCGGAGCACGCCGACGGCGAGGACCAGGACCGTCCCGACGTTCGGCACGGCCTCGGTCGCCGCGCGGAACCCCGTCCAGGTCCGCCCGACCACGACGAGGGCGTCACGGAGGTCGTCGGCGGCGGCGCCGAACCGGTCGGCCTCGTCCTCCTCGCGACCGAGCGCACGGACCGTCACCGCACCGTCGAAGGACTCGTGCGCGACGCCGGCCACGACCCCGCGGCGGGCCTGGACCTCCTCCATCGCGCGGTACGCGCGCCAGCTGCCCCCGAGGTCGATCACGACCACCACGCCGAGCTGCAGCACCGCGAGCAGTCCCAGCAGCGGGTCGGTCAGGACGACGACGACGGAGGCGCCGATCAGCAGCAGCACGACGCCCGTCGCGAACGGCAGGGGCGCGAGGATCCCCGTCGCGCGATCCGTGTCGTTGTCGGAGACCGAGAGGAGGTCGCCGACGCTCCGGCCGGCGTACCACCGGAGCGAGAGCCGCAGCTCCCGCTCGACGAGGTCACGCCGGACGCGCTGCTGCGTGCGGAACTGGAGCCACCCGGCCGCCGTCCGGCGCAGCACGATGCCGACCGCCTTCGCCAGCGCGACCGCCAGCAGCAGCCCGACGGCCAGCGGCAGCCGGTCCCCCGGGTCCGCGCCGCCGGTGAGGACCGGGGTCACGACCTCGTCCACGACCCGGCCGACGACGATCGAGGACGCGATGATCGCGCCGGCGAACAGGGTCGCACCCGCGACGGCGATGACGAACGCGGCCCGCTGGGCCCGGACGAACGCGGCCAGCAGCGCGAGGCCGCTCCGCAGCACCCCGAGCGCCGAGGTCGGGGCGACCGACGGGGTCGCGCCACCGACCGTCATACCGTCCCCCGACCTCCGGGAACCGCGCGGTGCGTCCGGGAGTGCCCGAGCCTACGCCCGGGGCTCCTCAGGACCCCGCTGGGATACCGTCGAGCGGCCCGTCCGTGGGGCGGGTCGGGCTCGGGGGAGCGGCCGATGCTGGCGTACGCGGTGCGTCGGGTCCTCGCGACCGTCCCGCTCCTCGTGCTCGGCACGTTCATCGTGTACGTGCTCGTCGCCGTCTCGGGCGACCCGCTGGCGAAGCTCGCGACGTGCAACACCTGCGACCAGTCGGCCTTCGACCGCATCATCGACCTGTACGACCTGGACAAGCCGATCCCGGAGCGGTACGCGAACTGGATCGTGAACGCCGTCCAGGGCGACTTCGGCCCGGCCGTCAGCTACGGCAGCCTCGACGCCGGCGCGCTGGTGCTGGAGCGGGCCGCGAACTCGGCCCGGATCGCGATCCCGGCCTTCCTCATCATCATGGCCATCGCGGTCGCGCTGGGCGTCTACTCGGCGGTGAACCAGTACTCGCGGCTGGACTACGCGGTGACGGGGCTGTCGTTCCTCGGGATCTCGCTGCCGACGTTCGTGTTCGCGCTGCTGCTCCAGACGATCATGATCTGGATGCTGGACGGGTTCGGATGGCGGCCGTTCTACGTCACCGGCATGCGGACGATCGAGCTGGACGGGTTCCTCGACATGATCCGCAGCCACGTGCTGCCCGTGATCACGCTGGTCCTGGTCCTGACCGCGTCCGAGTCGCGGTTCCAGCGGGCCGCGATGCTCGAGGTCATCAACTCGGACTACATCCGGACGGCCCGGGCGAAGGGCGTCCCGCACCGCCGCGTCATCCTCCGCCATGGGCTGCGCAACGCGCTGATCCCGATGGTCACGATCTGGGCGCTGGACTTCGCGGCGCTGCTCGGCGGCTCGGTCGTGACCGAGACGATCTTCGCCTGGCCGGGGCTGGGACCGCTGTTCATCTCGGCGGTGACGCAGCTGGACCTGAACCTCACGATGGCCATCGTGATGCTGACGTCGCTGCTGGTCATCACGTTCAACCTGATCGCCGACCTCGCCTACGGCTGGCTGGACCCGCGGATCCGGTATGAGTGAGGCCGCGATCGACGCCCGCGAGGGCATCACGACCGAGTCGCGGTCCTTCGGCCGTCAGGCCCGGGACCGGTTCCGGCGGCACCGGCTCGCGATGGTCGCGCTGGTCGTGCTGGCGCTGCTGACCCTGTCCTTCATCGTCGGACCGTGGTTGTCGCCGTACGCCTTCAGCGACCAGGACTTCACCGCGCTGAACCAGGGCCCGTCGCTGGCCCACCCCTTCGGCACGGACCCGATCGGCCGGGACCTGATGGTCCGGACGTTCATCGGGGGCCGGTACTCGCTGCGCATCGCCCTGCTGATCGCGCTGCTCACCACCGCCATCGGGACGGTCATCGGCGCGGTCTCCGGGTACTTCGGCGGGGTCGTCGGGGCCGTCGTCGACCAGCTCATCAACCTCTTCCTGGTCGTCCCGGCGCTGATCATCCTCATCGTGCTGGCGGCGCGGTACGGCTCGGGCCCGAACGCGATCGCGGTCGTCATCGCCCTGCTGTCCTGGCCCCTGATCGCCCGCATCGTCCGCGGCTCGTTCCTGCAGTCCCGCGAGCAGGAGTTCGTCCTCGCGGCCCGGGCCGCCGGCGCCTCGACCGTCCGGATCATGTTCCGGCACATCCTCCCGAACGTCTTCGGGCCGATCGTCGTGAACGCGACCCTGCTCATCGGCATCGCCATCATCCTCGAGTCGACGCTGGGCTTCCTCGGCCTCGGCGTGCGGCCGCCGGTCCCGACGCTCGGGAACCTGATCGCCGAGGCGAAGGGGGCGCTGCAGACGAAGCCGTCGGCCGCGCTGATCCCGGGCGGGTTCATCGTCGCCATCACGCTCTGCGCGAACTTCATCGGCGACGGGCTCCGCGACGCCCTCGACCCGACGGCGAGGCGCTCGTGACCGCGCCGCTCCTCGAGGTCGAGGACCTCCGGGTCACCTTCGGGACCGACGACGGGGACGTCCGGGCGGTCCAGGGCCTCAGCTTCACGGTCTCGGAGGGCGAGACGCTGGCGGTCGTGGGCGAGTCGGGCTCGGGCAAGACCGTCGCGGCGCTCGCGATCATGCGCCTCCTCCCCCGGTACGCCCGCATCGAGGGGAGCATCCGGTTCCGCGGCACGTCGCTGCTGGACCTCGACGACGACGGCATGCGCGGCCTCCAGGGCGACGACCTCGCGATGGTGTTCCAGGACCCGATGACCGCCCTGAACCCCGTGATCACCGTCGGCGACCAGATCGTCGAGGCGATCCGGACCCACCGCGACGTCACCGAGGCGGCGGCGCGGGACCGGGCGGCCGAGCTGCTCGACCTCGTCGGCATCCCCGAGCCGCGGCGCCGCCTCGACAGCTACCCCCACGAGTTCTCGGGCGGGATGCGGCAGCGCGCGATGATCGCGATGGCGATCTCCAACGACCCGAAGCTGCTGATCGCGGACGAGCCGACGACGGCGCTGGACGTCACCGTCCAGGCCCAGGTGATGGAGGTGATCCGCCGCGTCCAGGAGGCGACGGGAACGGCCGTGATGCTCGTCACCCACGACCTCGGACTGGTCGCCGGCACCGCCGACCGGATCCAGGTCATGTACGGCGGCCGCCTGTTCGAGTCCGGCGACACGGACACCGTGTTCTACGGCTCGCGCAACCCGTACACGCTGGGGCTGATGGCCTCGATCCCCTCGGCGGTCGGGCGGACCGCCCACCGCCTCGAGCCGATCCCCGGCTCGCCGCCGTCGCTGATCAACCTGCCCGAGGGCTGCGTGTTCGGTCCGCGGTGCGCGTTCGCTACCGACGCCTGCCGCAGCGAGCCCGAGCTCCGGGTCGTCGACGCCGCGACCGGCCACGCGACCCGGTGCCACCGCGCGGACGAGCTGCCGGCGCTGATCGCGGCCCGCGCGGCCCCGCGGGAGGCGGGGGCGTGAGCGCCCCCGTCCTCCGCGTCCGCGGCCTGACCAAGGAGTTCCCGATCCGGCAGGGCGTGTTCCGGCGCCAGGTCGGGACCGTCTCGGCGCTCGACGGGGTCGACCTCGACATCGCCGAGCGGGAGACGCTGGGCATGGTCGGTGAGTCCGGCTGCGGCAAGACCACGTTCGGTCGCTCGGTGCTGCGGCTGGTCGAGCCGACGTCGGGCAGCGTCGAGTTCCGGGGCGAGGACGTGCTGGCCGCGTCGCCGCAGCGGCTGCGCCAGCTGCGCCGCTCGATCCAGGTCGTGTTCCAGGACCCGTTCGCCTCGCTGAACCCCCGCATGCCGGTCCGGGACATCGTCGCCGAGCCGCTGGTCATCCACGGCACCGAGCGGCGCGAGGCGTTCGACCGGGTCGACGCGCTGCTCGCCTCGGTCGGCCTGTCGCCCGAGCACGGCAACCGGTACCCGCACGAGTTCTCCGGCGGACAGCGCCAGCGCATCGGCATCGCCCGGGCGCTGGCGCTCGAGCCCGAGTTCGTCGTGCTCGACGAGCCGGTCTCGGCGCTGGACGTCTCGGTCCAGGCCCAGGTCATCAACCTCCTCGAGGACCTGCAGGACCGGCTCGGGCTGACGTTCCTGATGATCGCGCACGACCTCTCGGTCGTCCGGCACGTCGCGGACCGCATCGCCGTGATGTACCTCGGTCATCTCGTCGAGCTGGCCGACGGCGAGGCGCTGTACGAGCGGCCGGCCCACCCCTACACCCACGCCCTGCTCTCGGCCGTACCCGTCGCTGACCCGCGGACCGAGCGCGCCCGCGAGCGCATCGTCCTGGCCGGGGACCTCCCCTCCCCGGCCGACCCGCCGTCGGGCTGCCGGTTCCGGACGCGGTGCCCGATCGCCCAGCCGGTCTGCGCCGAGGAGCGACCGCCGCTGGTCCCGCTGAGCGACGGTCAGACCGTCGCCTGCCACTTCCCGCTGATCGCCGGCGAGACGCTGGCCGACCGGGTCGCCGCCGGCTGACCGGGCCGGCGACGGGGTTCCGCGCGGCGGAACGCGGCGGTCATCGGCCACTCACCGGGGATCGGTCTCGGTCCGGGGCGGCTCGGCCCGCATCCGCACCGAGGGCGCGTGCGCGGCGACGACCGCGGCCAGCGCGGCGTGCACGGACGGCGGCTCGGCCGCGGTCGTGATCAGCCACCGACCCCGCCGGCCGCGGAGCACGAGCCCGCCGGTCCCGGGCCCGGCGAACCGGCGCCGCTGCCGCTCGACGGCGACCGCCCGGTCCCACGGGATCCGCTCACGGCGGAGCAGGCAGACACGGACGACGCCGGTCGCGTCGACCTCGGTCCGACGCGGCAGGTCGAGGAGCAGGACGCCCGCGGCGAGCGCGGCCAGGGCGAGCGCGACGACCGCCCCGGGTGCCGTCCCGCTCGCACGGACCGCGGCCGCGCCGAGCCCCCCGAGCAGCAGCGTCGAGGCGCCGGCGGCTAGGAACGGACGGATCGAACCCGGGACGACCACGCGCTCCACCGCCATGCCGACAGCCTACGGCCGCGTACCGTGCCGGCCCCGGTGACCGCAGGGCGCGGGGTCCACGACGGGGACGGGGGCGAGCATGACGACGCAGGACGAGCGGTCCGCGACGGCGGACGACGCACCGCACCTCGACCACCCGGTGTTCGCGCTGGCGTCGCGCTTCGTCGACGACGTCGCGGCGATGGAGCCGATGACGGCGACGTTCCTCGGACTTCCCGGGCACGACGACCGGTGGGGCGACCTCTCCCCCGCCGGCGCGGACGCCCGTGCCGACCTCCTGCGCCGGACCCGCGACGAGCTGGCGGCGCTGCCGGCCGCGACGGACCGGTGGTCGGCGCTGGCCGGGCGGGTCCTCGCCGAGGACCTCGCCGACGGCCTCGCGTCGCACGAGCACGGCGACCACCTGCTCGACCTCGCGCATCTGGCCTCGACCGTCCCGACGCTGCGCGAGCTGGTCGAGCTGACGCCGTTCGACACCCCGGAGCGCGCCGGCGACGTGCTGGCCCGCCTCGACACGATCGGGGAGGCGCTGGACGGCTGGCGGGACTGCATGGCCGAGGGCGTCCGGACCGGTCGGACCGTCGCCGCCCGGCAGGTCGAGTCCGTCGCCCGGCAGCTGCGCGCCGGCGTCGCCGAGGGCGGGGCGTTCCCCCGCCGCGTCGCCGAGATCGTCGCGGCGCATCCGGACCTCGCCGACCGGGCCGAGACGGCCCTCGCCGCCGTCGCCGCCGCGTCCGAGCGGACCGCCGTCCGCCTCGAGCGGGAGTACCTGCCGCACGCCGCCCCGCACGAGGGCGTCGGCGAGGAGCGGTACCTCCGCAACGCCCGACGGTTCCTCGGCTCGGACCTCGACCCGGCGGCGACGTACGCATGGGGCTGGGACCTCATCCGCGAGCTGACGGACCGTGCGGTCCGCGTCGCCGCCCGCATCGACGCCGACGCGGGACTCGACGGGGTCGTCGCGATGCTCCAGACCGACCCGGCCTACGCCGCACCGTCGCAGGAGGCGTTCCGCGAGGCGATGCAGGAACGGCAGGAGCGCGCGCTCGCCAGCCTGACCGGCGTGCACTTCGACGTGCCGCACGAGATCCGCGACGTCCGCGTGAACCTCGTCGCCCCCGGTGCGCCGCTGGCCGCCTGGTACATGGCGCCGAGCGAGGACTTCACCCGCGTCGGATCCATCTGGTGGTCGCTCGGCGACGCGACCAGCGTCCCGCTGTTCGATCAGGTCACGACGGCGTACCACGAGGGCTTCCCGGGTCACCACCTGCAGGTCGGGCTGGCGGTGACGCTGTCCGACCGGCTCTCGCGCGCCCACCGGCTGCTGTCGTGGCGACCGGGGTACGGCGAGGGCTGGGCGCTGTACGCCGAGCAGGTCATGGACGAGCTCGGCGAGCTGGAGCGGCCCGAGTACGAGCTCGGGTACCTCGGCGCGAACCTGCTCCGCGCGGTCCGCGTCGTCGTCGACCTCGGCCTGCACCTCGGGTACCGCATCCCGGCCGACGCACCGCTGCACGCCGGCGAGGAGTGGACGTACGACCGGGCGGTCGACGCGCTCGTGAAGCTGGCGTTCAACGACGTCGACACGGCCCGGTCGGAGGTGACCCGGTACCTCGGCTGGCCGGGCCAGGCGATCAGCTACGCGATCGGGAAGCGCGAGATCCTGGCGCTCCGCGACGCGCGACGGGCCCGCGAGGGCGCGGCGTTCGACGCGAAGCGCTTCCACGCCGACGTGCTGGGGTCCGGCTCGGTCGGCCTCGACCACCTGCGCGAGCTGGTCCTGGGCTGAGCCTCAGGCGCGCTCGCCGGCGACCTCGCCCAGCACGCGCGGGTCGCGGTTGTCCGGACCGACCGTGACGACGACCGGCCGGTGGGCCCGGGCCTCGGCGTCCTCCATCTCGGCGTAGCTGACGACGAGGACGACGTCACCGACCGCGACGAGGTGCGCGGCGGGACCGTTGATCCCGACGACACCCGAGCCGCGCTGACCCTCGAGGACGTACGTCTCGAGCCGGGCGCCGTTCGTCACGTCCAGCACCTGGACCCGCTCGTGCGGCAGCAGGTCGGCCGCGTCCATGAGGTCGCGGTCCAGCGTGATGGACCCGACGTAGTCGAGGTCGGCCTCGGTCACGGTGACGCGGTGCAGCTTCGACTTCATCAGCGTGCGGCGCACGGCGACCTCGTGGACGGCGTCGGGAGCGGACGGCGCGGACCCTAGCCGGCGTCCGGCACGGCCTCCTCGAGCGGGTCGTGGTACTCCCACCCGGTGCCGTCACGGGCGTCGTGGACCTCGACGCCGGCGGCCACCAGTGCGTCGCGGATCGCGTCCGCGTCGGCGAACCGGCGCTCGGTCCGCGCCCGCTCGCGCAGCGTCAGCAGCGTCTCGACGTGCGGGGCGACGAGGTCGCGGTGCTCGTGCCACCCGGCCTGCGCGACCCGCGCCAGCGCCGCGACCTGGCGGATCGCGGCGGCGCCGCCCTCCGCCGACCGGAGGAGCCCCGCGGTGACCTCCGCCGCGGCCAGCAGGTCGCCCCGGGCCAGCGCCGCGTCGAACTCGCCGTCCCCCCCGGCGTCGGGCGCCGCGGGGCCGGGGCCGGCGGACCCGGACGCGGCGCCGACGGTCCCGAGGCCGTCCGCGACCCAGCCCAGCACCTCGTCCAGCCCGACCGTCGTCCCGGTCGCGACCTCGTGCGCGCGGTCGCGGAGCCGCACGACGACCCGGCCGCGCCCCTCGACGCGGAGCGACCCCGCCTCGAGGTCGAGGACGGCCGCGGTGTGCTCGTCGACGCCGAGCACCCACTCGGACGGATCGAGCATCCCCTCGAGCGCCCGCAGCCGGCGGTCGCCGATGTAGCAGCACGACGTGTCGTGGGTCCCACCCTCGGCGTTGTCGAAGTGCGGGACGACGATCGCGTCGAGGCCGAGCGGGCGCAGCAGGTCGAGCCCGTCGCGCCAGTGCGGCGCCTCACCGACCTTGTACAGCTCGTACACGGGGATGGTGCGGCGACCCGCGGTGCAGGCGGCGGCGGAGGCCAGCACCGTGGCCGTCGACCGGTCGCGGTCGCCGAGCCGCTCCGCGAGCACGGCCGGCATCCCCGCGGCCCGCCACTGCCGCGCCAGGTACGTCGGCGAGCCGGGACCGGCGAAGGCCCAGGCGGCCTCCCGCACCGCGGCCAGCGCGACCTCCCGCGCGACGTCGCCGACGGCCTCGGCGTCGCGCAGCGACACGACCTCCGCGACCCGGCCGACGTTGTGGGCGAGGTACTCGAGGGTGCGCTCGCTCAGCTCGTCGGCGTTCTCCTGGAACCCGTACGGCGTGTCGAGCACGACCGCGGGGCCGTCGCCGACGGCGGCCAGCACGCGCTGGTGCGTCGAGACCATCGTCGGGGTCGTCTCCCCCGAGCCCATCAGCACGAGCAGTCGCGTCATCGATCCCTCCGTCATGCCGTCGCCGGGACCGCGCCACCGACCGCCCAGGTCCGGAGCAGGTCGGCGACGACGTCCGGCGCCTCGAGGTGCACGTCGTGGTCGCGGCCGGGCAGCCGGACGACGTCGAGGCCGGCGGCCGCGCGTCGGACCGCCTCGGCCAGGAGCTCCTCGGCGACGACGCCGCGCGCGGTCCCCGTGACCGGCAGCAGCAGCATCGGGACCCGGAGCTCGGCGAGGAGGTCGAGCGGCCGCTGCGCGAAGAGGTCCGTGACGATGCGGCGGTGGCGCTCGCGGGTCAGGACCGGCCGGGCGGGATCGTCGGGGCCGGGACCCAGACGGAAGTTCCCGAGCTGCGCCGCGGCCGCGCCGTCGGGCCATGCGGCCGTCCGCGCCGCCATGTGCCCCTCGAGCGCGGCCCGCGTCAGGCCGTCGAACGACGGCGGGGCCAGCGCCGCCCAGCAGGACTCCACGTCGGGGAACCGGTCCGCGAGGTCGATGAGTCCGCCGTCGACGCCGACCACACCGCGGACCACGTCGGGACGACGGACCCCGAGCTCGAGCACGACGTTGCCGCCCCAGGACTGCCCGACGGCGATCGGGCGCTCGAGCCCGGTCGCGGCGGCGACGGCGACGAGGTCCGCCACGAGCGTCGCGGGATCGAGGTCGTCGGACGGGTCCGACGCGCCGTGGGACCGCTGGTCGACCGCGACGACCTCGTGCCCGGCGGCGGCCAGCCGCGCCGCGACGCCGTCCCAGAGCCGGGCGTTCGAGGACAGGCCGTGGACCAGCAGGAACGGCGGGGCGTCCGGGTCGGGCGCGCCGGGGGAGGTCCGCCGGACCGCGAGCGCGACGTCGGCGGCGACCGGCACGCGCAGGACGTCGGGGCCCTGGAAGGTCATCACCGTCCCCCGCCGCACCGCCGTGGGGTCGGAGGGTACGGCCGGTCGGGACCCGGACCCGCGTGAGGCCGCCGCGAGCCTCCCGAGAGGGACCCGAGAAGCACCGTCCGTACCTCTCCCCCCGTGACCGGCGCCACCCCCTCGCGCCGGACCGCGTGAGGCCCCCGTGAGGTTCGGTTCCGCCGCGTTCGTCCTGACCGCCCTCGCGATCGCCGTCGCCGGCGTCGTGCTGGCGTTCACCGCGCCGGCGGGCCTGCGGACCTCGGCGGCCGGCGCGGCCCCGACCCGGGTCGACGTCAGCGCGTCCGGGGACGTCAGCTGCGGCGAACTCGGGCTGCCGTTCGCCAGCGACGTCCTCGAGGTCACGGACGGACGGCTCCGGGACGCGCCGCCGCCCGGCGTGGCGCTGACCGTCGACCCGGGCGGCCGGACGGTGGCCTGGGCGGCGGCCTTCCCCGTGCACGCGGTCGTCGTCGGCGCGGCCGGTCGGCTGCACGTCTACGCCTACGACCCACCGACGACCCGGGACGCCGGGCTCTCCGCACCCCGCGACGGCGGCGGCATGCCGGTCGGGGTCGACCGTCTACTCGTGTGCTGGAGCGCCGACGGCGTCGAGGTCGCGTGGTGCCCGCCCGGGTTCTGGGCGGCGCCGACCAGCGAGACGGACTGGCGCGACGCCGGCGTCGACCCCGGCGAGCGGTTCTCGGCGCGGTTCGGCGTCGAGCCCGAGCGATCGGCCGCCGCCCGCGAGCTCGGGGCGCCGCTCAGCCCGACGCTGCGCCAGGTCCTCGTCGCGCCGCAGTGGTACGGGCCCGCGGCCGCGGAGCTCGTGGCGGACCTCCTCAGCGACCGCCATCCCGACGTCGCCTTCGCCGGCGCGCGCCCCGCCGACGCCTGCCCGCTCTGACCCCGACCGCGCCCGACCCGATCACGCCCGAGGAGCAGCCGTGCGCATCCTGCAGATCGCCCCGCCGTGGTTCCCCGTCCCGCCCCGTGGCTACGGCGGCATCGAGTGGGTCGTCGCCTCGCTGGCCGACGGGCTGACCGACCTCGGGCACGAGGTGACGCTCGTCGCGAACGGCGACAGCACGACGCGCGCGGATCTCGTCAGCGTGTACGACGACTCGACGCCGCACCGGCTCGGCGACGTCTGGATGGAGGCCGCGCACGCGGTCGCCGCGTACCTCCGGGCCTCCGACGTCGACGTCGTGCACGACCACACCGGGGTGATCGGTCCGGCGATCGCGGCCGCCGGTGGACTCCGCGTACCGGTCGTCAACACGCTGCACGGCCCGTGGACGCGGGACAACGCGGTGCTGTACCGCGCGATCTCGCGACACGTCGCGCTGACCGCGATCAGCCACGACCAGGCCGGTCGCGCACCCGACGGCGTCCGCGTCGCCGGCGTCGTGCACAACGGCATCGAGACGGACGCGTACCCGGTCGGACGTGACCGCGAGGACTTCCTGCTGTTCGTCGGTCGCGCCTCGCACGAGAAGGGGCCCGAGGTCGCCGTCGAGGTGGCGCGCCGACTCGGCCTGCCGCTCGTGATGGCCATGAAGGTGAACGAGCCGGCCGAGCACCGCTACCTCGCGCGCGTCGTGCGCCCGGTGATGGACGGCGCGGACGTCGACCTGCGGACGGCCGTCGGGCACGACGAGAAGGCCGACCTGATGTCCCGCGCCCGGGCGGTGCTGGTCCCCATCGGGTGGGACGAGCCGTTCGGCCTGGTGATGGCCGAGGCCGCGGCGTGCGGCGCGCCGGTGGTCGCGTTCCGCCGCGGGGCGGCCCCCGAGCTGGTGTTCGACCGCGTCACCGGACGCCTGGTCCCGCCGGGCGACGTCGACGCGATGACCGCCGCCGTCGCGGAGGTCGACGGCATCGACCCCCTGGCCTGCCGGGCCTGGGCCGAGGGCCGCTTCTCGGCCCGTCGGATGGTCCAGCGCTACCTGCGGATCTACGAGGAGATGGCATGGCCGACCTCGGCCCACTCAGTGAGGTTCTTTGCGTCCGGGGCGACGCGTTCGTGATGTCCAGCGCGACCGGGGACATCGTCCCCGGCGGCGACCAGGGCTTCTACGACCGCGACACCCGGTTCCTGAACCGTCTCGAGCTGCTCGTGGACGGCCGCCCGCCGATCCACCTCGCCGCCGTCTCGACGGGCGGCGACAGCGCGCTGTTCCACGGCTGCCTCCCGCCGGACCGGCCGGGCCAGATCGACCCGACGGTCTCGGTGCTGCGCCGGAGGATCGTGAACGGCGGCCTCAGCGACGAGGTCGTGTTCCGCAACGCCTCCGCGCGGCCGGTCACGCTGGACGTGACGGTCCGGGTCGGGACCGACTTCGCGTACGTCCAGGAGGTCAAGCACGGCAAGGTCCTGCCGCAGAGCCCGCCGTCGACGTCGGACGCGAGCGTCCGTCTCCACCGCCGCGACGGCGACGAGTGGACGCGTGTCGCGATGACCGACGGTCGGGCCGAGGACGACCTGCTCCGCACGACGGTGACGCTGCCCGGACGCGGCGAGTCGGTCGTCCTCCTCGAGGCCGAGGCCTCCAGCACCCACCACGGCACGGAGACCCGCACCCCGCGCGTCCGCGCCCCCGGCGGCTCCGGCGTCGCGTCCCGCGCGACGACGCGGACGACGGTGGACTGCTCGGACGGACGCCTGCGACGGCTCGTCGACCGGGCGCTGCGCGATCTCGCGTCGCTCGATCAGCGCGACCCCGAGTCACCCGGCGATCGGTACGCGGCGGCCGGCAGCCCGTGGTTCCTGACGCTGTTCGGGCGGGACGCGCTCTGGACCGCGTTCATGGCGCTGCCCTTCGACCCCGACCTCGCGCGCGGGACGCTGCACGTCCTCGCCCGGCGTCAGGGGCGGGAGGAGGACCCCGTCAGCGAGGAGCAGCCGGGGAAGATCCTCCACGAGGTCCGGTACGGCGCGCTCTCCAGCCGCGGCGACCTGCCCGACCGCTACTACGGCTCGGTCGACGCGACCCCGCTGTTCGTCGTCCTCGCCCACGAGGCCTGGCGGTGGGGGATGCCCGAGGAGGACGTCGCCGCGCTCCTGCCCCACGTCGAGGCGGCGCTCGGATGGATGCGCGAGTTCGGCGACGTCGACGGCGACGGATTCCTCGAGTACGCCCGGCACGACGGGGCCGGGAACGGGCTGTCGAACCAGGGCTGGAAGGACTCGGGCGACGGCGTCCGGTTCGCCGACGGGACGATCGCCCGCGCCCCGATCGCGCTGGCCGAGGTCCAGGGGTACGCCTACGCGGCGGCGATGCGCGGCGCCGAGCTGCTGGACCACACCGGCCGACCCGGCGGTGACGGCTGGCGGCGCTGGGCGGCCGAGGTGCAGCGCCGCTTCCGCGAGGAGTTCTGGGTCGAGGACGCGCTCGGCCCGTACCCGGCGATCGCGCTCGACGAGCACAACCGTCCGGTCGACGGTCCCGCGTCCAACATGGGCCATCTGCTGATGACCGGACTGCTCGACGGCGCCGAGACCGCGCGGGTCGCCGAACGGCTCGTCCACCCCTCGCTCGCGTCCGGCTGGGGTCTGCGGACGCTGGCGACGACCTCGGGCGGGTTCAACCCGCTGTCCTACCACTGCGGGACCGTCTGGCCGCACGACACGGCGATCGCGGCCTGGGGGCTGGCGCGGTCCGGACGCGGCGCCGAGGCCCTGACGCTGATCGGTGGACTGGTCGGTGCGGCGCCGTGGTTCGACTACCGCTTCCCCGAGCTGTTCGCCGGGTTCGCCGCCGACGACACCGTCACGCCCGTCCCCTACCCCGCGGCCTGCCGTCCGCAGGCCTGGGCGGCGGCCAGCGCGCTGCTGGTGCTCCGGGCGCTGCTCGTCGTCGAGGCCGACGTCCCGCACGGCGCGCTGACCCTGCGGCCGCTCTCGCCGTTGCCCTGCGAACGCATCGCCCTGACGGGACTGCGGGTCGCGGGCGGGACCGTCGACGTCACGGTCGATGCGGGCGCGGTCGCGGTCCAGGTCCACGACGCCGGCGTGAAGGTCGCGATCGAGGCCCAGCGATGACGGCACCGACGAGGACGACCACGATGCGGATCGGAGGCGCGAGGATGGGAACGGTTCCCGACATGGTGGTGCCCGAGAGCGGGTCCGGATGGGGAGCGCGCGGGGGAGCGACGGTCCGGTACCCGCTCTCGGGCGGAACGGACGTTCGCCGGCCCGGCTCGCACGGTCCTCACGGCGACCTCACGACCCCCTCACGGCGGTCGGACCTCCACGGACTGCCCCCCGGCCGCTCGTACGGTCGTCACGGTCCAGCGCGACCGAACGGTCCGGGGCGGTCGTCACCGCCGGTGGGGGACACCTCGGGCGGGCGGTCGGGGACAGAGGTCCGACCGTGCCGGTGAGGATCCTCGTGGCGGACGGCGACGGCGACAGCCGCTCGCTGACGGCCCGCGCCCTCGGGGCGGCCGGGCACGAGACGCTGGAGGCGGCCAACGGCAGCGAGGCCCTCGCGCGGGCCCGGGAGACCCCGCCGGACCTGGCGGTCCTCGAGGTGGCGCTGCCCGAGGACGCCGACGGCACGGCGATCGACGGATTCGACGTCTGCCGCGAGCTGCGCCGGGACGGGGACCTACCGGTCATGTTCCTGACCGCGCGCCGGGACCCGGTCGACGAACTGGTGGGGCTGGCCGTCGGGGCCGACGCCTACCTCGGCAAGCCCATGATGCCGCGGCTGGTCGTCGCGCACGCCGAGGCGCTGCTGCGGCGCGCCCGGCGCGTCGGGGCCGAGGCCGCACCGGCGCTGCGCGCCCGCCCGACGACCGACGGCGGCGGCGACGACGGACCACGGACGCTCGCGCTCGACGACCTCGCGATCGACCTCGACGCGCGCGAGGTCCACGTCAACGGCGCTCCGACCGAGCTGACCCGAACGGAGTACGACCTGCTCGTCGCGCTGGCGCGCAACCCCCGCCGCGTGCTGACGCGCGAGCAGCTGCTCGAGGAGGTCTGGGGCGACTGGTACGGCAGCGACCACGTGCTCGACGTGCACCTCTCGCGGCTGCGGGCGAAGGTCCTGGCCGCCGGCGGTCAGCGCATCGGCCACGCGGTCCGCGGGGTGGGGTTCCGGCTGCGGCCGTGACGGACGCTGCGACCGCGGGACGTGACCGCGGCGTGAGGCGGCCGGGACCGCGCGGGGAGGGGACGCGGCCAGCGTCACGGCGTCCCCCCGCGGAGGCCGTGACGTGCCGCTCCCCCGCGCCTCCGCGCTCTCCGTGCTGGCCGGCCTCGTCGCGGTCGCGGTGCTCGCCGCCCCACCGCCCGGGGATGCCGGGCTCCCGCGGACGGCGGCCGGGATCGCTCCGCTGACGGTCGCCGACGCGATGGGCTGCGCCGACCTCACCCCACCGCTCGCGGGTACGGGTCGGGTCGTCCCGGCACCGGTCGCCGGACCGATGCGGCTGCCCGGCGACCTCGAGGTCCAGGTCGCCGGTGGAGCCGTCGTCGCGTGGCGGAGCCCCGGGCCGCCGGTCCGGGCGGCGATCGTCGCCGGGCCGGACCGCGCGCACCTCTACTGGTACGAGCCCCCGGGAACCGCCGACGCCGGCCTCCGGCCCCCTGACGCGGCCGCCGGCGAGCCGGCACCCGTCGTCGGCGTCGAGCTCTGCCGCACCGGTCGGGCGGCACCGGACCTCGAGGCGGTCTGCATCCGCGCCGGGCTGCTGCCCCTCGCGGGACCGAGCACCTACACCGACGGGGCGTTCGACGGCGCGCTCGGGCCGAGCGTCACCGCGGAGGTGGACCCGGACGACGGCACGCTGTCCTGGGCGACGACCGGGCCGCCGATCGCGGCCGTCGTGACGGCGACCACCTCCCCCGTCCTCGTCGCGTACGACCCGCCGGCGGCGTCGGGGACGGACGTGCCGTTCCTGGGGACGGACGGGACGACCGGTCGGGTGGTGCTCTGCGGACAGGGGGTGCTGTCCTCGGCGCCGACCTCGGGCGCGTCGGCGGCGTCGTGACCGCTCCGACGCCCCGCTGCGCGCCCCGTCAGGCCGCGGCCGCGACGGACCGTGCCCCGGCCACGGCGCCCGCCCCGAGCAGGGCCAGGCACCGCTCCCGCTGCTCGCGGAGCAGCCGGACCAGACCGGCCCGGTCCGCGAGGACCTCGCGGCGGAGGTGCAGCTCGAGGGTGAGCGATGGTGCGGCGACGTCCCGGCCCACACGACCGAGCAGCCCGGCCAGGGGCAGGGTCCCGGACCCCACCGGGAGGTGGCGGTCGCCCCAGCCGCCGTCGTGGTCCGAGACGTGCAGGTGGGCCGCCCGGGGGCCGAGCACGTCCCAGGCCGCCCCGAGGTCGACGCCCGTCACGGCGAGGTGGCTCGTGTCGAGCACGACATGGCCGTGGGCAACGAGGTGCTCGGGCCGGGTGGCCGTATGGAGGCGCGGCGCGGCGACGCCGAGCGGGAGCGGGTAGAGGTTCTCGACGGCGACGCGCGTGCCGTGCGCGGACGCGTCGGCGTCGGCCCGCTCGTCGAGCCACGTCCGGAACGCCCCCTGCCACCGGAACGGCGGGTGGACGATGACGAGGTCGGCGCCGAGTGACCGCGCCATGACGAGCGTCCGTGCGGCCTTCTCCAGCGGATCGACACCGAGCGCCCGCCGCGTGAGCAGCAGGAACGGGCCGTGCACGACGGGGACCGGCAGCCCGTGCGCCGCGGCCAACGACGCGACCCCCGCGGCGTCCTGCGTCGCGGGATCCCCGGTGATCATCAGCTCGACGCCGTCGAAGCCGGCCTCGGCCGCGACACCGAACGCGTCGGAGAGCGGGCGGTGGTGGAACGGCGCCGTCGAGAGGAGGACACGGGGCCCGCTCATGCGCCCCCCCGCTCGCCGACATCGGGCCCGGCGCCGTCGACGAGCGCCAGCGCGTCGCGCAGCCCGTCCGCGTTGAGGGCGAGGAACCCCTCGGCGGCGCCGCGGCCCGCCCGCGTGGCGAGCGACCGCCAGGTCGCGAGCCCGAGGCAGGCCCGGAGGTCGAACGCCTCGCCGGCGGTGACGTGCTCGTCGAGCGCGGCGCGCTTCGCATCGAGGTGGTCGGTCACGTCCACGACATGGCTGGGTGCGGGGATCGGGGTGTGCGCCTCGTAGGTCCAGACGGCCGCGCCCTCGCCCCCACCGGCGTCGAGCGCGTCGAGCAGGCCGGCCGCGACGGCGCGGTGGTCGGGGTGCCGCTCGAGGGGCCACGGCGCGAGCACGAGGTCGGGTGCCGTGGCCGCGAGCGCGACGGCGGTCGCCGCCGCGAGGTCGGCGCGCCGCGCGGGGAGGCCGCCGTCCGGCAGTCCGAGCGCGGTGTGCGTCGCGTCGGCGCCGCCGAGCAGGGCCAGCGAGCGTGTGAACTCGGCGCGGCGTCGGCGGGCGATCTCGTGGCCGGGCAGGCGGGCACCGATCGTCGCCTCGCCGTCGGTCACGAGCAGCGCGTCGATGCGCGCGCCGCGCGAGGCGAGGAGCGCCAGCAGGCCGCCGGCCCCGATCGCCTCGTCGTCGGGATGCGGGACGAGCACGAGGACCCGCCGCGCGACCGGCGGCAGCAGCGACGGCGTCCGGCCGACCAGGGCGGCCGTGACCCGGAGGGCGGGTGCGAGCAGGTGGTCGGGGACGCGCGGGGCCGCACGGGCGACGCGTCGCAGGACGGCGTCCCGACCGGTGCGCCCGACCCCGAGGGCCGACGGTCCGGCCGCGATCACGGGCGGACCGGGCGGGGCGGGCGGTGCGGACGGACGACGCGATCGGTCGGCGCCGGCGCGGCGGCCGCCGGGGTCGCCCCTGATACCGGCCCCCCGTCGGGGATGCCGGCGTCGGCGCCGGCTCGCGCGAGGAGCGCCGCCGCCGTCGCCGCCCACGGGTACCGCGCCGCGCGATCCAGCGCCGCCGCACGCCGGCGGGCCGGCGGGACCGCCAGGACCGCCTCGACGCCGGCGGCGAGGTCGCGGGCGTCGCCGTCGGTCGCGGCACCGGCCGCCGTGACCAGCGGCGTGCGGCGACGCGGCGAGACCCAGGACCGCGGGGCCGGACCGTCGGACGCGGTGGCGACCGTGTCGGCGAGGCCGAGCAGTTCGGGCACCGCCCCGTCGCGGTGGGCGACGACGGGGACCCCGGACGCGAGCGCCTCGAGGGCCGCGAGGCCGAACGCCTCGGTGGGACAGGGCGCGAGGACCGCGTCCGCATCGGCGACGACGCGAGCGACCTCGTCCCGGGTGACGTGACCGTGGAAGGTGGAGCGGACCCAGGGTGCGCGGCGCTCGAGCCGGGTCCGCAGCGGTCCGTCCCCGAGGACGTCGAGGTGGACGTCGTGCCCGCGGGCGATGAGGATCGTCGCCGCGTCGACCGCGGCCGCCGGGGCCTTCTCCGCCGAGAGCCGCCCGACGAGCGCCAGTCGCACCGGCGCACCGTCCCGTCGGACCGAGGCGGGTGGGAACGCGTCACGGTCGACGCCCAGCGGCACGACCTCGGCGCCGGCGACGGGGAAGGTGCGCGCGACGCTGCGGCTCGCGACGACGACCGGACCCGCCGCGTCGGCCAGTCGCCGGTTGGCCTCGGTCTCGGTCGTCGCCGCGACGGCATCGGGGAGGCGGGCGAACGTCCGCAGCGGCGTCAGCAGGCGCTCGTGGACGACGAGCGTGGCCGGGACCCCGAGCCCGCGCAGCCAGGGCACCAGCCATGCCAGCGTGAACCGGTCGTGCACCTCGACCGCGTCGGGCGCGAGGGCCTCGACGGCCGCCCGGACCGCCGCACGGTCGAGCAGCACGCGGTAGTCGGTGCCGGGGAGGCGCGGGCCCGGCAGCGTCGCGACGGTCCCCTCGGGAGTGCGACGGCGGGCCCGGCGCCGGCCCGGCACGAGCAGGAGCGGTTCGACGCCGCGCACCGCGTACTCGCGGGCCAGGGCCCCCAGCGCGGTGCGGATCCCGCCGGAGGTCGGCGTGACGAAGTTCGCGACGCGGAGCAGGCGCACGGGACCCCCTCAGGCCGCGACGCGGTCGGGTGCGCGCCGGTCGTCGATCGCATCGACGACGGACCGAGCGCCGGGCGCCGCGTCGCCGTGACGCCTCGCGGCGCGGTCGGCCACGGTCCGGTACTGCAGTTCGAGGTCGTCGACGACCGCGGCCCAGGTCCGGTGACGCACGCTCGACCGTGCCGCCGCGGCGAGACGGGCCCGCAGCACGTCATCGGCGACCAGGCGTGCGACCGCCGACCGCAGCGCCGCGCCAGGGTCCCGGACCGAGGGGTCGAACAGCAGCCCGTTCACGTCCGGCTCCACGAGGTCGCGCGGCCCGCCGGCGGCGGGGGCGACGACCGGCACACCGGAGGCCAGCGCCTCCTGCACGGCCTGGCAGAACGTCTCGTGCTCGCCGGGATGCACGAAGACGTCGAGGTCGGCGTAGGCGCGGGACAGCTCGGTGCCCTGCAGCGAACCCGTGAACGTGGCCCCGGGAAGCCGGCGCGCCAGCCGGTCACGGACCGGGCCGTCGCCGACGACGACCAGCTCGGCGCCGGGCAGCCGGTCGAGGCCGTCCAGCCGGTCGAGCTGCTTCTCGCGTGCGAGCCGGCCGACGTACCCGATGCGGACGGGCCGGGCCCCACCGGCGGCCGGGCGGGTCCGGTGCCCGGGGGCGAACGCGTCGACGTCGACGCCCCGCGGCCAGAGGTGCACGTCGCCGATGCCGGCCGCGTGCAGGTCCGCGATGGCCGACGTCGACGGAGCCAGCGTCACGTCGGCGCGCGCGTGCAGGGTCCGCAGCCGCCGCCAGGCCGCCCTGCCCGCCGCCCCGAGCCGGTACTGGGACGCGAACCCGGCGACGTCGGTCTGGTAGATCGCGACGACCGGGATCCCCAGCCGCACCGCCGCACTGGCCGCGGGGCCGCCGAGGACGAACGGCGACGCGAGATGCACGACGTCGGGCCGGATCGTCGCGACCGCGTCCTCGACCGTCCGCGTCGGCAGTCCGACCGGGAACTGACGCAGCCCCGGCAGGCGGACCGACTGGACGCGGACGACCCGGAGCCCCTCGAAGACCTCCGGTCCCGGACCGGGCGCGACGATCGTCACGCGGTGGCCGCGGCGGCTCAGCTCGCGGACGACGGTGGTGACGCTGCGCGCGACGCCGTTGACGCTGGGCGCGAACGACTCGGTGACGACGAGGACGCGCATCACGCCACCACCGCACCGACCCGCTGGGGCTCGGCCCGGTCCCGGAACGCCCGCGTCCGACCGGCGAGGGGGCGCGCGACCGTCGTGCGCCAGACCGGCTGCCCGACCAGCCAGGAGAAGGTCGCGCTCCGCTCGCGGTGGCCGAGGACCGCACCGGCCCGCGTCAGCGCTCCGGTCGGCATCCCCTCCGGGAAGTTCATCTCGCCGTACCAGCCGTCGTACCCGCGGGCCGCGACGAGGTCGTCCATCACGGCCGCGAGACGGTGCCCCACGTCGTTCCCCCGGACGCCGGCCTCGAGGTTGAAGTGGGCGTGCGCCGGATGGGGCGGCGGCGGCGCGTGCCGGAACGCCCGCCAGCCGTCGACGACCCGCAGCCGCAGGAAGCGGCGGAGGCGCGACCCACCCCGCAGGCCCAGCAGGACCGGCAGCGACCCGGCGAACCATCGGAGCCCCGCGCGGCGGGACCACCGTCCGTGGTCCCGCTGGTCGAGGCAGCAGAGCAGGTAGCCGCGGACGTGACCGTCCTCCTCGACCACGAACGCGTCACCTCGCGTCAGGTACCAGTCGAGGCAGAGGCGCGCGTAGGCCTCGGTGTCGAGCCCCGGCACGTCCGGCGGCGACCCGAGGGCCATCGTCGCGACGAAGATGCGCCGCACGTCCGCGTGGTCGTCGGCTCGGGCCGGGCGGATCTCGGCCATGCCACCTCCGACGCGGCCGGGCGCTCGGACGCCCGGTCCGGTCGCCCCCGATGTCAGTCGCGCGCGGTGACGGCGAGGAGGAGCCACGGTGACGCGACGCCGTCGGACGGCGACGGTGCGGCGACGCGTCGGTGACGGCCCGACCACGTCCCACCGCTCCGGCCCCGGTCGGGACGGAGCCGGCCCTACCCCTCGTCGACCGCGCGGCGCGGCACCGGAAGTTCCAGGCCGACCAGACGGCTGCCGACGCGCATGACCACGACCACGACGGCGGCGGCGGCCAGCCCGACGCCTCCCCACCGCGGCACGACGACGAACGCGACGGCGGCACCGACGGCGGCGGCCGCGGCGTACAGGTCGCCGCTGCGGTAGAGGATCCCGGGGACCTCCCCCGCGAGGACGTCCCGGATGACGCCGCCACCGACCCCGCTGAGGACCCCGGCGAACACGGTGGCCCAGAACCCGAACCCGACCGAGAGCCCCCGCTCGGCCCCGAGCGCGGCGAACACCGCCAGGCCGGTCGTGTCGAGGGCGTAGAAGGCCCGCCCGGTGCGGATGCGACGGTGCAGCACCGCGACGAGGAGCGCCGTCGCGAAGATCAGCCAGAGCAGCGCCTCGTCGGTCAGGGCCGTCGGCGGCACGACGCCGACGAGGAGGTCCCGCACGGAGCCCCCGCCGATGGCGGTGACGAAGGCGAGGACGACGATGCCGACCAGGTCGAAGCCGCGTCGCACCGCGGCCAGCGCCCCGGCCCCGGCGAACGTCACGGTCCCGATCGCGACGAGGACGTCCTCCACGACGCCTCCCGGAGCGGTGGACCGGCGACGCTACTTCGGCCCCCGGGCGCCCGTCCGGTGGAAGTAGCGTCACGGTCGGGTCGGGCGGTCCCGCGCTCCGGCCGTGCTGGAGGTCCCGTGGAGCGGCGCCGGATCCTGGCGGTGGCCGCCGCGGCGCTCCCGCTGGCGATCGCCGGTGCCGTCGCGGCGCTGCGGGACCGCGGCGCGCCCGCACCGGCGGCGCCGGCCCCTCCCCCACCGGCCCCGGCACCGGTGCCGTCCGACCCCACCCCGTCACCGACCGACGACACCGGGGCGGAGCCGGGCCCGGCGCCGGCACCCGAAGGGCTCGACATCCTCTGCCGCGACGCGCTCGGCCTGGTCCCCGCGCTCGCCGGCGGCGTCGCGCACGAGCCGGTCCGCGTCACCGTCCACCACTCCGCGTTCCTCCTCGAGGATTCGGCCGACGCTCCGCGGCAGCTGAGGGCGTTCCAGCGCGACCACCAGCGCCGCGGCTGGGTCGACGTCGCCTACCACCGCGCCGTCGATCCGGCGGGGAACGTCTACGAGCTGCGCGACCCGGACGTCGAGGGCGACAGCGGAACGGACTACGACACGACCGGGCACCTGCAGCTGCTCTGCCTCGGCGACTACGACCAGCAGGAGCCGACGCCGGCGCTGCTCGAGACGCTCGCACGGCTGATCGCCGCCGAGTGCGCCGCCCGGGACCTGCCGCTCGCGACGCTGTCGGCCCACCGCGACCACGTCCTGACCTGGTGCCCCGGCGGGGCCCTCTACGCGCGGCTCGAGGAGGTGCGCGCCCGGGCCGCAGAGCTGCTCGCTGCCGGTGCGCCGGTCCTGCGACCGTTCTGCGGCGATGAGGGCTCCGCCCGGGTCGCGGCGATCGAGACCGGGACCTGACGGCCGACCCGCCGGCGGGTCAGCCGGAGGCCGCGGTCTCGACGGCCCCCTCCGACTCGAACCGGCCGGCGTCGTGCGGCAGCCCGACCCGCATGAAGAAGCGGGCGAACGCCTGCGCGAAGTGCTCGCGGTACGGCGACGTCAGGCGCAGCCGGGGCCGATGATCGGGTCGGGCGACGTGCTCATCGATGCGATCGCGCTCGACGACGTGCAGCTCGCGGAGGTCCACGACCGACCACGGCAGCGTCGGCGCGGCGTCCCGCGCGTGCAGCAGCGTCAGCGGCGGGACGTCGCCCCGGACGAGGCTGCGGCGGAAGGCGGCGCTCCGGACGGACTGGTTGCCCGCCGCGACCTGAGCCGCGACGAACTCGGTCCAGCCGATGACGCGGGCGACGAGCACCGTCCGCACCTTGTCGTTCACGAGGTCGCAGGTCTGCGTGACGATGATCGCGTCGAGGACCTCGACCTCGGATCGGACCGTGGCCGTGCCGCCCGCGAGGTCCACGCCACCGATGCGGACGACCGGCAGGTCCCGCAGCAGGTCGCCCTGTTCGAGGGCCGGGTCCGACGTCGTCGTCCACCACTCAGACAACGGGGACCCCCGCCGCCCAGTCCGCGAGGATCACGCCGTCGTCCCGGACGACGACCGGAGCCGGCCGGACGTCGGTGACCGCCGCCGCTGCCGGCACCACGGTCGCGGGCCGGACCCGCACGAGGGTGGACGGGTCGACGGTCCCCCCGCCCCCGTCGGGCGCCGGATCGTCGCCGGAGGTCGCTCCCGCGCCGAGCACGGCCGCGACCGCCTCGACGACATCGAACCGCCGGTGGCCACCGGGGGTCGTGTCGTAGGGCAGGCGGTGCTCGCGCGCGTACTTGCGCACCGTGGCCGGCCTCACGTTGAGGGCGGCGGCGACCTGCTCGGTGGTGGCGGTACGGCGCACGGGGACCTCCGGGTCGGCGCGCCATGATGGTAAGCACGGTTATGACGGTTGTCACGGTTCGGGCCGGACGGGTGGCCCGGGCCCTCCGGCCGGGCTGGGACGTCGCCCCGTCCGGTAGTCTGCTCCCGTCGGCGTTCGCCGACCCCTTCCGCCGGGAGCGCCGATCGGCGCACGGACCCGGCCCTTCCCCGCCCGGCCCCCGGTCCGCGCGCTCATGCCGGCCCCGGTCGCACCCGACCGCGGATCCCGACCTCGGAGCGCCGACCGCCCCGCGCGGCATCGGAGCAGCACCTTGACCACGACCTTCACCGACCTCGGCGTGCCCGCCGACGTCCTCGCGCGGCTCGTCGAGATGGACCGCGCGACCCCGTTCCCCGTCCAGGAGCGCACGCTCCCCGACGCTCTGGCCGGCCGCGACCTCTGCGCCCAGGCCCCGACCGGGTCCGGCAAGACCCTCGCGTTCGCCCTGCCCGCCGCCCTCCGCGGCGCCCGTGGCCGCGCCCGCCGGCCCCGCACCCTGATCCTCGTCCCGACCCGGGAGCTCGCGACCCAGGTCGCCGCCACCCTCGCGCCGCTCGCGGCCGTCCGGGGCCTGCGCGTCGCGACCGTGTACGGCGGCACGAACATCACCCGCGACCAGCGGACCCTGCGCCAGGGGGTCGACGCGCTCGTCGCGACGCCCGGCCGCCTGGCCGACCTCGTCAACCGCGGCGACTGCGACCTCGGCGACGTCGACCTCGTCGTCCTCGACGAGGCCGACCGGATGGCCGACATGGGCTTCCTGCCCGAGGTCTCACGCCTGCTCGACCGCACGTCGGAGGACCGGCAGACGCTGCTGTTCTCGGCGACGCTGGACGGCGACGTCGAGAAGCTGATCCGCCGCTACCAGACCGACCCGGTCCGCCACGCCGTCGCTGCCGAGCCCGAGGAGCTCGGCGACGTCCGGCACGCGTTCTGGGCCGCCGGCCGCGAGGACCGGCGCCGCCTGACCGGACAGGTCGCCCGCCGCGCGACGTCGACCATCGTGTTCACGCGGACCAAGCACGGTGCCGACCGGCTGACCCGCCAGCTCGAGCAGGACGGGGTCCGCGCCGCCACGATCCACGGCAACCGCAGCCAGAACCAGCGCGAGCGGGCACTGGCCGGGTTCCGGTCCGGCGCGATCACGACGCTGGTCGCGACCGACGTCGCCGCCCGTGGCATCCACGTCGACGCCGTCGAGGTCGTCGTGCACTACGACCTCGCCGGATCGGACCGCGACTACGTGCACCGCTCGGGCCGGACCGGCCGGGCCGGTGCGGACGGGCTGGTCATCTCGCTCGTCGACCCGAGCCAGCGGACCGACATCACCGCGATCCAGCGCGCGCTCGACCTGCCGCTCGGCCTCCACCGCGTCGACCCGACGCTGGTCGGGTCCGACGCCCGACCGGAGCTGGTCGAGCGCTGGGAGGCGCGGAACGGGAACGGCGCGAAGCCCGCTGCGAAGAGCGGCGCGAACGGTGGCGGCCGGAGCACGGACGGTCAGCGCCGCACCGGCGCGGCGGCCGACGGCGCCGGGCAGCCGCGACGTCGCGCACGGACCGGCGGCCGGGCGCGCGCCCGCGCCGGCCAGGCGCGGACCCGGGCGGCGTAGCCTCACCGCATGAGCGCGGCACGGCTGGCGGCGATGTCCTTCGCGGACCTCCGTGCCGCCTACGTCGCGAAGGCCGAGCGGAAGGGCCGGACCGCGGCGGAGGTCGACGAGATCCTCCGCTGGGCGACCGGCTGGGACGCACGGCAGTTGGCGCGCCTGGGCACCTCGGGCGCGACCTTCGGGACGTTCATCGACGACGCGCCGCGACGCAACCCGGACCGGGACCTCGTCACCGGCGTCGTCTGCGGCGTCCGCGTCGAGGGGGTCGCCGACCCGTTCATGCGCGAGGTCCGCATCATCGACAAGCTCGTCGACGAGCTGGCCAAGGGCCGACCGATGGAGCGGATCCTCAGGAGCCGCCTCGCCGCGTAGGCACCGCTGCGGGTGGGCGGCGGAGCGCCACGACCTCCGACCTATCCTGCCGCCGCCGGGCCCCCGTAGCTCAGTGGATAGAGCATCGGTTTCCTAAACCGTGAGCGCAGGTTCGATTCCTGCCGGGGGCACCGGGCGACCGGGTCAGGCCGCTCGGGCGACCAGCGGGGCCCGACGGCTCCGCCCCCAGGCGACGAAGAGCATGGCCGCCATGATCACCGCGTTCAGCGGACCCGTCGTCGCGAAGCTGCCGTGATCGACGTGCCAGACCATCGCGCCGACCATCACGACCGCGAGCCCGGGCGCCGCGAGCGGGACCAGCTCGGTCCGACGACGCGTGACGGCTGGGAGGACCAGCCCGAGGCCGCCGAGGATCTCGAAGGTCCCCGACGCCGCATGCACGGTCGGGCTGAGGTCGTACATCCACGACATCTGCGCGGGCAGCCCCTCGGGCAGGACGAAGTGGAGGACGCCGATGGCGACCCAGTAGATCCCGAAGACCTACTGCAGGGCCCAGAGCAGACGGTTCACGACGTCCTCCTCGACCGGCCGCTCCGGACGAGCTTCCGGACTACGACCGCAACGGATGCCGTCGTGCGTGGAGGCGTCAGGGGGAGGCCCCCGGGGGAGCGCGAGAGGGAGAGGCGCGCGCCCCCGGGTGCGACCCGTCGTCAGATCACCCCAGCGCGCCGATGACGAGCACCGTGGCGAACGTCACGTGCAGGGCCAGCACGAGGACCCGGTACATCACCCACGGGGCCTTGCGGAACTCCTGGACGATCGCGAGATCCTGGAGCTCCGGCGCGATGTCCTTCGTGCTGACCGACACGTCGCGGATCCCGGCGTCGTTCCACAGCCACATCAGCAGGTTCGCGCCGATCGCGACCGCCGAGAACTGCAGCCCGAGCTCGCTGACGTCACCGAACGCGAGCACGGCGAGCAGGAGGATGTTGCCGAACAGGGCGTATCCGGCCCCGACACGGACATCGACCTGCCGGACGTCCGACCAGTGCGTGTTGAAGTCGTTCCGAGTGTCGCTCATCGGTCCACCGCCTCCGGAGCCGGAGCGGCGTTCCAGTTGGCGACGCATGCGGCGAAACCGAGCGCCATCACGGCGAGGAACGGCGCGGCGGCCGCGGCGCCAGCAGCGAACTGGTAGTCGTAGCCGGAGGCCAGACTGCCGGCGAGGAGCTGCGATCCGACAAGCGAACCGATGGCGATGGCACCGAGGCGCGCACGCAGCGGCTCCGACGTCATCAGCCCGATGGCGAGGATGATGATCCCGATGAACGTCACGTGGGCGGTCCAGACGAGCTCGATGACCGACGCCATGTCGGTCTCGAACGGGGTCAGATCCCGGTCCCAGTAGTCGGGTGCCATGTCCACGGCCATCCCGGAGACGATCGCTCCGGCAGAGCCGAGCAGCGCGAGCAGGCTGACGATCATCAGCCAGACCCTGGTGTTCAGGAACCGCTTCATAGGTGACTCCTTCGGTTAGGGGGCGGACGGCCGGCGGCCGACTCAGCCGTAGATGAGGATCCAGTGCGAGACCGGCACCAACGCCATGAATGCGGTGAAGAGGATCACCTGGCCCGGCTGGCCGGCCTTCTCGAACTCGCCCCCGAAGCGGGTGCTCCTGAAGTCGTCGTCAATGTCCGACGCCAGCGCCTTGAAGTCGACGAAGAGGGCGACGACGTTGAAGATCGTGAACAGGGAGACCCCGAGGGAGAGCACGAACAGCGCGAGGCCGGCACGATCGCTGTCGTTCATCGCGTAGGCGATGGGGATGATGGCACCGACGACGAAGTGGGTGATCATCATGCCGAACGTGGGATAGACCCGGTGGTTGACCCAGCCGTTGATCTGGTCGTTGTTGAACTTCACCCTGCGCTCCAGTGGTCGGTCGATCGGCGCCGGGAGCGCCGGAGAGACCGTAGGAGCGGGCGGGACGGGGCCACTTGTAACGGTGTCCCACGATCGTGAACATCTGACGACGGTGCGGTGTCAGTCCCGCTCGACCGTGTCGAAGGTCATCCGCTTCGTCGCCGCCCGGTAGGCGCTCGGCGTCATCCCGACCTGGTCGCGGAACACGTGGGTCAGGTGCGCGGGGTCGAAGAAGCCGAGCTGGAGCGCGATCTCCCCGATGTCGAGGTCCGTCGCGTGGATGCGGTAGGCCGCCTCACGCGTGCGTGCGACGCGGATGCTCTCGGCGTAGCTGGTCCCGAGCCACTCGCGGCAGAGTCGGTGCATGTGGGACCGGGAGTAGCCGAGGTCGTCGAGGTCGAGCCGGGTCTCGAAGGGACGGTCGGACGTCCCGGGTGAGAGGACCTCCAGCCGCACCAGCCGCAGCGCCTGCTCCAAACCGACCGGGACCTGGAGACGCGCGAGGATGAACTCCTCGACGAGCGTCACGCGCTCCTCGAAGGTCGACGCGGTGTGCAGCCCGTCCTGGAGTCGCGCGAGGCCCGGGCGGAGCACGTCGGGGTCGACGACGACCGTGTCACGCAGCTCGGAGGCCGGCATGCCGAAGACGGCGCAGGCGGCGATCGGGTTCATGATGACGAGGATGCAGTGCATGGCCTGCAGGTCGACCAGCGTCGACCGTGTCAGACTGCCGAACAGCAGCGGGGCTCCGAGGGGCGGGCCTCCCCCGGGGACCTCGCTCCGCTCGTCGCCGATGGTGAAGCGGTCGATCCGGCAGCCCTCGAGCGGCAGGAGCAGCTCGACCTTCCCGGAGGGCAGGATGCGGCCACGGCTCAGCCCGTCGAAGTGCGCCTCCGCGATGACGTCCACGATGCCGAGGAGACGCCGGGGCTGATGGAACCGAGGGAGGTCGTCGGGCCACGAGTCGCCATCGGGCTCGGCGGTCCCCCCGTGCCCCGACATACCGGCCCCAGTCGTCCCGAGGGACCCTAGCGAGCCATCCAGGGGCCGGCCGCCGGAGACGATCGGACCCGGGACCATCGGTCGCCAGTACCGTCGCTCCCCTGACGCGGTCGGGGGACGCCGTGGACGGAATCATGCTCGTGGACGTGCTGCAGCTCGTGGTCGGGCTGGGGCTCCTGAACGTCTGGCTCGTCCGGCGCGACCGGGCGACCGCCTACCGGGGCGGGACCGCGACGACGCTCCGTGAGGAGTTCGCCGCCTACGGCCTGCCGCCGGTCGCCTATCCCGTGGTCGGGACCCTGAAGGTCGGATCGGCGCTGGTCCTGATCGCCGGCGCCCTCGTCGCGCTGCCGGACGTGGCGGTCCCGGGGGCCGCCGCGGTCGTCGCGGTGCTGATGCTCGGCGCGATCGCGATGCACCTGAAGGTCCGCGACCCGCTGGTCCGGGCGCTCCCGGCGACGGCGATGCTGGCGATGAGTGCGGCGATCGTCGCACTCGCCGCCTGACACCGCGCCCGTGATCGTCCGGTACCTCGGCGTCTACGACGCGGACGGTGGCCTCGCCGGCGAGGTCCGATACGTCGTCGGTCACCTGCTCGGCACCGCCGAGTGCGCGCTCTGCGACATCACCCACTCGTTCGCATGGCGCCGTCGGGCCTGGGACCGGATGGTCGCGGGGCTCGGGGCGCCGTTCGACCTCCGGCACCGGAACGAGCTGACGTCGACCGAGCGGGAGGCCGTCGCGGCGCCGGGGCTGCCCGTGGTGGTCGCGGAGCTCGAGGACGGCCGGTTCGTGCCGCTGCTGGACCGGGGGGCGCTGGCGCGGTGCGGCGGGGACGTGGCGGCGTTCACCGAGGCGCTGGGGGCCGCTGCGGGCCCGTACGGCGGCTGATCCGACCCGAACGGTCCCGACCGGCCCCCGCGACGAACCACGAGTGCGGCGGAGGACCCCCGTCCCCGCCCGGCGGAGCCGCCATGAAGTACGTCATCCGGGAGTTCACCGAGGCCGACCTCCAGGGCTCGGTCCACCTCCTCGAGTCCCTGCAGGACGACCCGGAGACGGTCCAGATCGACCTCTCGCAGTTCGTCCATGACGTGAACGAGCAGGCCCCGACGCTGGTCGCGGTCGCGCAGGGCGAGATCGTCGGCCTGCTGACCGCCAGGACGTTCGGGACGACCGCCTGGATCCTGACGCTGGCGGTCTCGCCGACCTGGCGGAAGCAGGGGGTCGGCACCGGACTGATCGCGCGGCTCGAGCGGCGGTTCGCCCGCGACGGCATCCGCCGCATCTCCGCCGTGCTCGCGCCCGGACAGATCGGACATCAGTCGCTCCTGAACTCGGGGTTCTCCGAGACGAGCGGCCTGGTGCGGCTCGACAAGCGCTCCGCGCTGGAGCCGAGTCAGTTCGAGGTCATGGCCGATCTCGGCGGCGAGATGCTGCCCGAGGGGCTGTGGGACCTCGCGGCCGGGATGTCCCGGGAGAAGGAGCTGATCGACTCGCGCATCGTCGCACCCCTCGCCGCGCCGGCGCTGTCGCAGCGCATCGGCCTGCGGCCGCCCGCAACGGCGCTGATGTTCGGCCCGCCGGGGACGGGGAAGACGACGTTCGCGCGCGCGATCGCGAGCCGGCTCGGCTGGCCGTTCATCGAGCTGCTGCCCTCGAAGATGTCCGGCGGCGGCGCGCTCGCGGCCGAGCTGCACGACGCGTTCCGCGACGTCGGGGTGCTCGACCACGTGGTGCTGTTCATCGACGAGTTCGACGAGCTGGTGCCGGCGCGCAAGGCGCAGCCCGGTTCCGCCGGCGTGGTGAACGAGCTGCTGAAGTCCATCCCCGAGTTCCGGGAGCGGCCGGGCCGACTGCTCGTCTGCGCCACGAACTTCGTCGACGCGATCGACCCGGCGGTGCTGCGTCCCGGCCGGTTCGACCTGCTCATCGGCATCGGACCACCGGACGCCGAGGCGCTGACCGCGCTGTGGGGTCAGGCGGTGGCGTCGCTGGACCTCGCGGCCGACGTCGACCCGGCCGAGCTCGCCCGCGAGTCCCGCGGGTTCACGCCGGGTGACGTCGACCTCGCGACCCAGCGGGCCGCGGCCGCCGTGTTCGCCCGTTCGCGGTCCGGGCAGGGGTCCGAGCAGGTGCAGCTCGACGACCTCCGGGCCGCGCTGCGGCGCACGCGGCCGTCGATCAGCCCCGAGATGCAGGCCGCGTTCGACGCGCAGCTGACCGAGTTCGAGCGAGTCTGACGGGCAGAACCGGGGCGCCACGGCCGGCGTAGGGTTCCGCCATGCCCACCCCCACCGGCGACCGGACCCAGCACTGGCCACGCATCGAGGCCCGATACGGCCGACCGATGCGCGACTGGTTCGAACTGCTCGCCGGACGGGAGGACCAGCGCTACCCGGCGCTGATGGCGTTCCTCCAGGAGGAGCACGGCTTCAGCCGGGCGCACGCCAACGCGGTCGTGCAGTTCCACCGCGGCTCGACGTCGTCCCGGCGGTTCGCGACGCTCGACGAGTACCTCGCGGCGGCCGAGCCGGTCGGCGCCGCGACGGTGCGCGCGGCGTTCGACGGGCTGCTCGCGCGGCATCCCGGCACGACGGTCGAGATCGCCTGGAACCAGCCGTTCCTCGTCCGCGACGGGCGGCGGCTGCTCAGCCTCGCGGTGCTCGACGGACACCTGCTGGCGGCGCCGTGGAGCGTCGAGGTCCTCGACGCGTTCCGCACGCGCCTCGACGCCGACCCGGGCGTGACGAAGGTGCTCGCGAAGACGTTCCGACTGCCGTCGGACCGGCCGATCGATCCGGGCCTGCTCGATGACCTCGTCGAGGCCGCGCTGGCGGACGGCGAGGACTGAGGCCGGACCGCGGTCCCGTCGCTCAGCCCCGCTCGACGACCGCCGCGCGCCGGACCGCGACCCGGTCGACGCCGAGCATCATCCCGCCGAGCACCAGGAAGCCGGCGATCAGGATGCCGGACCACACCGCGACGCCGTCGTACCCGAGCTCGTTCACGTCGATGAAGAAGTACGGGTACTCGCCGATGATGGGGCCACGGACCAGCCAGTACGCGAGGTACGCGATCGGGTAGCCGAGCCAGACGACCGGCTGCGCCGGACGCAGCGCCCCCCACGGCACGTACCGCGCCCACCACACGACGCCGAGCAGCGGCGACAGGGTGTGCGCCGTCGCCTCGGGGATCCAGAGCCACCACGCCTCGACGTCCTGCGGTCCGCCCAGCACGAACCAGAACGCCAGCCCGACGAACAGGATGTGCAGCGAGCAGGCGGCCTGCACCGACGGCGCGGCGAAGAACTCCGCCAGCCGGCCCCGGCCCCGCAGCAGCGCCCAGGCCATCACGAAGATCAGGATGTTCGTGAGGTTCGTGAAGTAGCTGAGCGTGATGATCGTCTCGGTCAGCCACTCGGACACCGGCGCCTCGACCAGCCGCCGCACGTGCCAGATCGAGACGCCGATCAGCGACGACCACAGCCATACCTGCAGCACGGGGCGGCGACCCGCCACCGGGACCTGCGCGTCGGTGCGCATCCCCCGTCCTCCCCGACCGCTCCTCCGAGGGCCGCTGGAAGGATTCTAGGCGCGGGGCCCCATCCACAGGTGCGGGATCCGCAGCACCACGACGACGCTTCGTCGGTGATGCTGCGGGCCGGGTCCTCCGAGCGGGCGGCGGACCCCGACGACCGACCGGAGGTCGACGTATGCTGACATACATGGACGTCCGACGCACCACTCTGATCCTCCCTGCGGCCCTGGACGCCGCCCTGCGGCAGGAGGCGGCCCGGCGCGGTCTGACCGTCTCGGCGCTCACCCGGGAGGCGATCGCGACGCACCTCGGCCTGCCCGCGGCCGGGGAGGCGGGGCCGGACGACGCCTTCCCCGCCCCGCCCCGCCGGCGGCTGTCATCGACCGGCGCCGGTGCGAGCGGTCGCTCCGACATCTCGGAGCGGATCGAGGAGATCCTGCGCGAGGACTTCGGCCGCGACCGGTGATCGTCGACGCCGGCGTCCTCTACGCCAACATCGACCGGGACGACCGGCACCACCCCGCGGCACGGGCGTTCATCGCCACCTTCGACGGAGTCCTCCGCGTACCGATGCTCGTCGTGGCCGAGGTGGCGCATCTCACGGCGACCCGGCTCGGCACTCCCGCCGAGGCGCGGTTCCTCGCCGATCTCGCCGCCGGCGAGGTGATCGCCGAACCCGTCCACCCCGCCGACTGGGAGCGGATGGCCGAGCTGGTCGCCCGGTACCGGGACCTTCCGCTCGGGACGGTCGACGCGTCGCTGGTCGCGCTCGCCGAGCGGCTCGGCGAGACCGAGGTCGCGACGTTCGACCGCCGCGACCTCGGCGTCGTACGCCCGCGGCACTGCGAGGGGTTCACGCTGCTGCCGTGACGCACCGTCCTACCCTCCGCCGCATGCCGACCGCCGTACCGACGCCGCCGACGGGGACGTCGGACGGGACGGCCGCCCTGCAGGACCTCCTCGCCGCCGGCGACGCCCTGGTCCTGACCGGCGCCGGGATCTCGACCGCCTCCGGCATCCCCGACTACCGCGGCCCCGACGGCCGGCAGCGCGCCGACCGCCCGATGACGATCGAGCGGTTCCGCTCCGGCCCCGACGAGCAGCGCGCCTACTGGGCCCGCAGCCACGTCGGATGGGAGCGGTTCCGTCTCGCCCGTCCGAACGCCGCTCATCTGGCGGTCACCGAGCTGCAGCGCGCGGGCCTCCTCGCGGGCGTCGTGACCCAGAACGTCGACGGACTGCACGGCGCCGCTGGCACCGAGGACGTCCACGAGATCCACGGCCGCCTCGACGAGGTCGTCTGCCTCGACTGCGGCGACGTCACCCCGCGCGAGGCGCTGGCCGTCCGTCTGGCTGCGGCGAACCCGGGGTTCCGCGAGGAGGTCGCGGCGGACGCGATGGCGGTCCGGCCCGACGGTGACATCCTCCTGCACGCCGCGGACGTCGCGCGGTTCCGGTACGTGGCCTGCGCCGCCTGCGGCGGGGTCCTGAAGCCCGGCGTCGTGATGTTCGGGGAGACGGTCCCCCGCGCGCGGTACGCGGCGGCGCGCGGACTGCTCGAGCGGGCCCGGTCCCTGGTCGTCCTCGGCTCGTCGCTTGCGGTCGGGTCCGGGTACCGCTTCGCCCTCGACGCGGCCCGGCGGGGCCTGCCGGTCGCCCTGGTGACGCGCGGCTGGTGCCGGGCCGAGGAGCTGGCGACGGTCCGGATCCACGCGCCGCTCGAGGAGGTGCTGCCGACGGTGGCGGAGCGATGTTCTGGAACCGTCCCCCACCCCGTCGTCGGCCACGGCCCGTAGGATGGGAGAATGTTCAAGGGGGTCCGAGTGGTGGCGACGCCTCCCCGAGTGCGGCTGCCCGGTGACGGGACCGCGACCGACGGCCTCTCGCTGCCGCCGGCCTCGCTCGCGGCGCTCGCGGAGCTGCGGGGCGGGGCGGCGCTCGTCGGCGTCGCGGAGAACGGGACCGAGTCGCGGTTCGAGGTCGTCGGCGTCGGCGTCGATGACCGGGCGGCCCGAGCGGACACCGTCATGCGTGACCCGGAGACCGGCGGACTGAGGCTCGTGATCGGGACCGGGGGTTACGACCCGACGACCGGCGCGTACGCGCGGACCCTGACGGTCACCGCGCGGCCCGTCCCCGCCTGACCGGGCGACGGGCGCACCGGGCGACCCTCGGACCGGTCGGCACGGTGGGTCGCCCGGAGGCCCGCCCGGCGGCCTCGGTACGGTCCCCACAGCACACCCCGACGAGGACCGCACCCGTGCTCACCGGCACCGACGCCCCCGCGGCCGCGACCGCGCGGCCCCGCCCGCCCCGCCGTGCGCCCCTGGCCCTCGCGATGCTCGGCGGCACCGGCCTCGTCCTGATGGGCCTGTTCGCCGCCTCGGAGGCGACCGTGGCGGCCGACGGGACCCTGACCGAGCCGTTCTGGGCGCTGGCGCTGGGCACGCTGGCGCTGACGACGGCCGGGATCCTCGGGCTCGGGTGGCTGTTCCTCGGCATCCGGCGCCGCGGCGCCTGCGGCCGGGACGGCTGCTGAGGCGGTCGCGATGGACGACCTCCCGATCGGTCGCGGCGTCGTCATCCCCGGCCACGAGCTGACGGTCCGCACCAGCCGCGCCTCGGGCCCGGGCGGTCAGGGCGTCAACACCACCGACTCGCGGGTCGAGCTGCGCTGGGACGTCGCCGGCTCGACAGCGCTGGACGACGGACAACGGGCTCGGCTGCGGGAGCGGCTCGGCCCGCGGCTCACCGTCGACGGCGTGCTGGTGCTCCACGCCGAGGAGCATCGCTCGCAGCACCGCAACCGCGACGCGGCTCGGGCACGGCTGCGCGAGCTCGTCACCGAGGCCCTGGTCCCGCCCCGCCCGCGGCGTCCGACGCGGCGCACGCGGGCCTCGGTCGAGCGGCGGCTCGACGCGAAGCGGCGGCGCGGCGCGCGGAAGCGCGAACGCGGCGCGGGCGGCACCGAGGACTGACCCGACCGGACGGTGCCGCTCAGTGCGGCAGCGTCGCCCCCGCGTGATCCCCCGCCCGCCGCGCGCGCGCCCGGCCGACGGCCTTCCAGACCTCGAACCACGCGACGCCCGCGACGGCGGCCGCTGCGGCGATCAGCCCCGTCCCCGGTGCGAGCACCCCGAACCCGAGCGCGTCGCGCAGCACCGGCACGCCGAGCACGACGACGAGCAGCCCCAGCGCCGCCCCGAGGATCCACGGCAGCACCGGGTTGCGGCGCTCCACGAGGGCCCGGACCGCCGAGAGCCGCCACGACCGGTTCGTCAGGATCAGCGCGAGGTTCCCGGCGACCAGCGCCGTGAACGCGGCCGACCGGACCACGCCGCCGTCCCAGCCCTGCGACACGCCCCAGAGGAACACGCCGAGCACGCCGGCCAGCACCCCCAGGCCCTGCAGCACAGCGATGCGCAGCACCCCCGCGCCGAGCAGCGGATCGCCACGGCGGCGCGGGGGCTGGTCCATCACGGCGGGGTCGGTCTCCTCGGACTCGAACGCGATCGAGCAGGCCGGATCGATGATCAGCTCGAGGAACGCGACCTGGACCGGCAGCAGCACCAGCGGCCACTCGGCGACGAACACCGGCACCAGCGCCATCCCGAGGATCGGGACGTGGACGGCGAGGATGTACGCCATCGCCTTGCGCAGGTTGTGGAAGATGCCGCGGCCCTGCCGGACGCCGCGCACGATCGACGTGAAGTCGTCGTCGGTGATGACCAGCGCCGCGGCCTCCCGCGCGACGTCGGTCCCGCGGCCGCCCATCGCGATGCCGATGTCGGCGGCGGCCAGCGCCGGCGCGTCGTTCACCCCGTCGCCGGTCATCCCCACGACCTCGCCGCGGGCCTGCAGCGCCCGTACCAGCCGGAGCTTCTGGGCCGGGACGACCCGGGCGTAGACGTCGACGCGCTCGACGGCCCGGGCCAGCGCCTCGTCGTCGAGGGCCTCGAGGTCGACCCCGGTGAGGTGGTCGTCGGGCCGACCGAGCCCGATCTCGCGCGCGATGGACCGTGCCGTCGCCGGGTGGTCGCCGGTGATCATGACCGTCCGGATACCGGCCCGGGCGCACTCGGCGACCGCGTCGGGCACCCCCGGCCGGACCGGGTCCTGGAGGCAGACGAGCCCGAGCAGCTCGAGCCGGAGGTCGGCCTGGTCCGCGGGCAGCGCCGCCGCGTCCGTCCCCGGGCGACCGCGCGCCACGGCCAGCACACGCCGTCCGTCCTCGGCCGCGAAGGCCAGCGCCACCTCCATCGCCTCTGCCTCGGCCGGCGTCAGCGCGCAGAGCCGTGCCACCGCCTCGGGCGCACCCTTCGTCGCGACGACCAGCCCGCCGTCCGGCCTCCGCCACGCCGTCGTCGTCGCGAACAGCGCGTCGGACAGGTGGTACTCGGCGACGACGTCCCAGCCGTCCCGGTCGTCCACGTCCAGGCCGAGCGCCTCCTCGGCGAGGTCACGGACGGCGCGGTCCATCGGGTCGAACCGTCCGGCCGACGCGGCCAGCGCCGCGGTCTCGGCGACGTCCCGGGCCGCGGTCGGCAGCGGGGCGCCGTCGACCGCGTGGCTGCGGCCGTCGACCACCACCTCGGCGACCCGCATGCGGTTCGCGGTCAGCGTCCCGGTCTTGTCGACGCAGAGCACCGTCGCGGACCCGAGCGTCTCGATGACGGCCGACCGGCGCGCGAGGACGTCCCCCCGCGACATCCGCCACGCGCCGAGCGCGAGGAACACGGTCAGGACGATCGGGTACTCCTCGGGCAGCATCGCCATCGCGGCCGCGATGCCCGCGAGCAGTCCCTCCAGCCAGTCGCCACGGATGAGGCGGTACGCGACGACGACGACCGCGACCGCCGCGACGGCGACGGTCGCGATGATGCGGACCAGGCGGTCGACCTCGTCCTGGAGCGGCGTCCGACCCCCGCCGAGCCCGCCGAGGGCCCCGCCGATCGCGCCGAGCTCGCTGTGCGCCCCCGTCGCGCGGACGACCGCCGTACCGCGTCCGCGCACGACGAGCGTGCCCGAGAACACCGAGGCCGGGTCGTCCCCGCCGGGCGTCCCGAGCGGCGCCTCGGCGTCCGCCGCGGCGGCCTTCCTGACCGGCGCCGACTCGCCGGTCAGCATCGACTCGTCGGCCGCCAGCGACGTGGCGTGCACCAGCACCGCGTCGGCCGGGACCCGGTCGCCCTCCCCGAGCAGGACCACGTCGCCGCGGACGACCTCCCGCCCGGCGACGCGGACCTCGACGCCGTCGCGGACGACGAGCGCCCGGGGCGACGACAGGTCGCGGAGGGCCGAGAGCGCCGCCTCGGTCCGGTGCTCCTGCCCGACCGAGATCGCGATGACCAGCAGCACCGAGCCCAGCAGCAGTCCCGCGTCGAGCGACTCGGCCAGCAGGAGGTGGACGAGCCCCGCCCCGAGGAGCAGCAGGATCATCGGCTCGCGGAGGACCCCCGCGATCTGCGCCAGCCAGCCCCGGTCGCGGGCGCTCGGCAGCTCGTTCGGCCCCTCGGCGGCAAGACGGGCCGCGGCCTCGCCGGCCGTCAGACCGGCTGCCGCGATCGCGGAGGGGGGCGACGCGTCGGGAAGCATGTCGACGAGGCTACGGACGC